>QVQE01000065.1 GCA_003584865.1 Methylococcales bacterium | reverse complement strand
TCTGCGCTTCAATATCTTGGGTGTAAGGTTCGATCATTTGTCAATTTTGAACAAGATTTCTTTCTCACAAAGTATAATTCTCGAACTGAACTTGCCTAAATTAATTTATGCTCATTCCTTAGAATGTATTGTTAAGGCTAAGACCTCAAACAACCCATGAGTAATAGAATAATATTATGAATTTCGCTTCCGATAACTGGGCAGGTGTACATCCTGCCATTGCACAACGCTTGTTAGATGTTTCCTCAGGATTCTCGGCGCCTTATGGAACCAGTGTCTTCGATCGAAATATCGAGCAACGTTTTAATGAGCTATTCGAGCGAGAGGTCGCAGTTTATTTCGTGAGTACAGGAACTGCCGCGAACTCGCTGGCATTGGCTGCAGTCAATCGTCCGGGCGGGGTATCATTTTGTCATCGAGAAGCGCACATGCTGGAAGATGAATGTGGTGCGCCAGAGTTTTTTACGCATGGTGCCCGTTTGGCTCCGGTTGATGGCGATAATGGAAAAATAAATCCCCAAAACCTTAAAGCTGAAATTGAACGCTTCCCACCCAATTTTATCCATGCAGGGCAGCCGATGGCCATTTCTATTACTCAGGCGACTGAAATAGGGACACTCTATCAGTCCAGTGAAATTGATCGTATCGCTGAAATTGCAAAATCTTATGGCTTACCACTACACATGGACGGCGCTCGTTTTGCCAATGCTTTGGTGGCGTTAGAGCTATCACCCGCTGAAATGACCTGGAACCGAGGCCGATCAAGTTGACCGATTTATATCGCTGTTGGGGTAGTTTTATGTAATGAGATACCACGACCGCGAATCGTAGTGCAGCAAATAGTAGACAAGGGATGTTCATTGAATTACTATAATCACATAAATGTAATTCAAAGAAGGTCATTTCTCATGAGAAGCACTATTACCGCTAGAGGCCAAACGGTTATCCCCTCTGAAATTCGCCAGTATTTTCACCTATCGCCGTCTGATCGACTGGAATGGATTGTCGATGGCACTGTCATCCGTGTGATTCCAGTCAAAACCGATCCTGTCGATGCATTTCGTGGACGTGGTGCCGGAGGTGCCTCTGCCAGACTATTGGCGGAAAGAGCACAAGACCGGAACAAGGAGTGAAGCGTTATCTTCTGGACACCTCTGCATTATTGACGCTGAGGGATAATGAGTCAGGCGCCGATCAAGTGGCTGAAATTTTTAAGCAGGCTCAGCAAGAAAAAGCCATTTGTTTTGGTTGTTTTATGTCCTTAATGGAAGTGTTTTATCGCGTTTGGAAAGACGAAAATGAGCAAGAAGGCCGATTGGCTTATCAGCAATGCTTGTCTCTACCCATTGAATGGATACATGAAAATCAAGCCTTACTGGAAAAGGCGGCGGAGATAAAAGCCCTCTATCAATTATCTTTGGCCGATGCCTGGATTGCTGCATCAGCGATATTAGAAGACGCTGTGCTGGTACACAAAGACCCAGAATTTGCAGCATTGGATTGCCGGCAGATGCTACTACCTTACAAATAATTTTTCGGTAATCGGGGCATTTTACGCATTTAACATCGCAATTGTTGGCTCTCGATTGCCATTTGTCTCCTTTAGAATGCGAACTCTTTCAACCCGAATCGGAATCGAGAGCACCCGAATGCGAAGTGAAGGCGACGAGTAACTATGCTTGACCCTCGCGATTGCGAATCCTGGCCGTTAATATGCGAATTTATTGCGGCCGAATCGCAATTAAATCGCTTTCCCTGGCTATGTTTGTCCAAACAAATGGGAATCGGCTGGCTTAAGTTCCGAAGTGATCGGACTCAATTCGCATTCGGTTAGGATAATATGCCAATCGAATCGCTAAAAACTGACTAATCTTTTAATAAAACTGTGGTTTTTACTTGACTTTTACCTAAATTGTATTATATTTTGCCCATCATCCATGAGATATTTACAATTGCTCGCTAACAGCGCGGACATGCGCCTGGCTTAACTGTTTACCTTTAATCATTACGCAAAGGTTCATCACTAGCGGTTGCATCTAACTATACCCCAAGTTGATAGTGTCGTTAGTCCTGAAAGCCAACCTTGTCGATAATCGATTATCGAGTGGAGTTTCCCCATGCAAGCCAAGCTTATTACCACGTTTGATTCCCTGAATGAATCCAGTTATCTGGCCAAAGCAGGTGCTATTGTCACCGCTTTAACCGCCAATGTCTGTTATCCCGAACCGAGGGTCGTGCAAGTTCCCACGCTGACTCAACTCACCGATGCCTACACCGCTTACTTGGACCGCTATCATGCCGCCCTCAGCCACGACAGCCTTAAAATAGCTCGGCGCAATACAGCTCGGCAAGGCCTAACCGAACTCTTCAAGCGCCTCGTGCCTTATCTGGAATTGATAGCGCAAGGCGACGTACAGGTTCTCGCCACCACTGGCTATGATTTACGCAAAGACATCGTGCATGGGGGTGGTGACGTCTTGCCTGCACCTACTGATTTTCGGGTCGAGCATGGCGCTAAAAGTGGCAGCCTTTACGTCCATGTTGCGCGTTTGTCCGGTGCTGGGAGTTATGAAGTACAGACCGCACAAGGTGATCCAGCTATCGAAGATAACTGGCATCATGTGTTGTCGTCGTTAACATCCGATCATATTTTGCTGGAAGACTTGATACTGGGGTAAGCCTATTGGGTAAGGGTTAGAGGTAGTGCTGGTGCGGGGGGGTGGACTGATCCAATTAGTTTGATTGTTGATTGAGTTGGTTACGGGGGGGCAGAGTAAACTTAAATATAACTTTACTCCGACACCGTCGGCTCATCTTCGTCAATCAGTAAATATTTTAACCGGGGTTTAAAGTGTTCTACCAAACCCGGTATTACAGGAATTAAATTGGCAATATCGATAACGGCTGGGTCGTAGTAATATTTAAGTTTACTCTGACCCCGTTACCTCAAACAAACTAAATGGAGATAGATATGGAAATTATAATTGGGATTGTGATTTTTTTTACTGTTTTAGCGCTTTATCCAAAAACGCTTTACACGACTATATTAATATTAATTATATGGTGGTTTTTGAAATATTTGAAAAGAAAAAAGGAGGATCGAGATACAGAATACCAACAGGAAAAGGAAATTAAGAAGCAACAAGAAGAAGTCAGAAAACAACAAGAAGCTGTCAGAAATGAAGAAGAAAAAATTAGAAAACTTTTATTAGAGGAAGATAAAAAATATGATCGCGTGATTAACTGTCCATCTTGTAAAGGATTCGGAGAAACTTATATCGCGCGAAGATACTATGATGACGAAGATTACAGGAATTTAAGTAGAAATTTACAGAACAGAAAATCAGATTTCTGGATATTAATCGAAGATGACTTCATCGAAAAAAATTGGGTAGATAAATATGGTTATACTAATGAAATAACTAAGGAGGAATGCCCGCATTGTAAGAAAACTGGTAGTGTTTATGCTTGGTTTGAAAAAAACGCTATATGGTCAGAAAAATGTAAAAAGTGTGGTAATAGAGGAAAATTGCTAGTTAAAGAAAAATTAGATATAGGTATAGTGGAAAAAGAAATAAATTGTGATCACTGCGATGGGACGGGGAAAGTTAACTTTTCAGGAGAAAGGGTGCATATAAAAACAAAAGGAGGTTATTGGAAAGAACAATTAGAAGAGGATGAAACGGAATTAGAAGTTAACCAAAGTTTTTGTAAAGGTGGTGAACAAGGTGAAGATGTAGCTAATTATAGAAAATTTTACGTAATTATAACCAATAAAAATCGTAAATTTTATTCTACATCAAAACCAAGACAGTTATAGCCAACGCAGAGTAAAATCTGCTTAGAAAATAATAGAATAGGAAAATACGATGAGTGATAAAGAAGAAATCGGTAGGGTACACGGAAAAAACCATACCTATACCATAGTTAAACATAAGGTCACATTTGGTGATGATCTTTACTGCGTGGTACGCGATGATGATAAAAATGAAGGTCGCTTCCGTAGTCGCGCAGACGCATATCGTGAGGCTCATGAAAAGGCTGGATCAGGTGCTTACGAAAGTTAATACGATAAGCGACACGTAATGATTCACATCATTAGAATATTTAATTAACTATAGACCATCAAAGTTTGGTGTATTGGTAACAAGCTAATTTTAATATATTTGTATGATACTCAACGTCTGTAACATCGAAAAAAACACACTAAGTAATTTTCACTCCAAACTTTTAGAGAAAAGGAGAAACGAAAATGGCTATCAAAATCAGTCCAGAAACAAACACCAAAATTCAAACGAAAGCTGCTGAAGATGCTAGATCAGGCAAGCATGATCCGCCAAAAGGGGATGTGTTAGTTGATACTGTGTTCGCCCCTATTGACTGGCTAACTGGTACTCCAAGCACTGTTGATGTTGCCAGAGAACAAAGAAAGATTTACGAAAATGTATACAACGAAACGAAAAAATCCTGACAAACATCACCCATCCAGTAAACGCGATAAGATGCGCTTACTGGATGCGCCTAGTACCTAGGCACATTCAAAGCGAGTTAACAATTAAATTATAAATTTGTCTAACTCAACGTTCAAGCGGTGCTTCGCCCACTTAACTTTGCGTTAGACTTAACTGAAACTACGGCTTTTTAATAAGGTAACTGATGTGGAATTATACAATGTATTTAGCGTGTTGATCGGAGCGATAATAGGTTCTTTTACGTCTTACTTTGCAACATATTATGCGGTTACTAAATCAGAGCAAAAGAAAATGGCAGAAACAGTTAGTAGACTTCACTGTTTACTAATTTTGGAAGTCTGGTGTCACCAAACTAGCTTAGCTTCGGAGATTGATAGACTTTTGCCGAGATGGCTAGAAAAACATAATTCAACTTCTTACCAAAAGTTAAAGTACGAAATTTGTATTATCAAACTCCCTATCTCTTACTTTAAAGAATTTCTTGGAAATCTTATCCATTCGCCGTTATTGTTAGGAATTGCAAATTATTACAGAAATGTCGAATGGCTAAATCAAGAAGGTATGGAGTTGGAGCAGGACAAGAACAATGATAAATTGATTCATAGCTATATTAGGGGATGCTCCCAAATATTAGAAGCGTCTATCTATTTCATGGATGATCTGCTAGAAACCAAAGAGATAGAGCGCTATGAAAACGTTCATCTTAAAGCGAAAAGAGATGATTTCAAACATGGACGAGAATATTATCTAAAGCTCGTTGCCTCAATTAAGGGACAGTAGCGTAAAGTAGGCGGGGGCGGAACCGATAGGGCCGGAGTAAACTTAAATATAACTTTACTATAATAATGCGCGGATTCAACTCCGAAGTGCAATTCCAGTAATCATGAAGCCTCACGCAACTTGTCACCAAAAAATACGTCATGAGGGGTTTTATATTCGATGTTCAAGTTTTTATAACTTGTTGATTTTAAAATAACCTCAAAAACCTGAATTTTATGGTTCTTAACTTATTGTTTTTAAAGGCCCATAAAAAACTTGAACATAGAGTTAAAGAAAATACAGATCGTATGAAATTTGAGTGGGACACTGAAAAATCAATCACAAATGAAAGCAAGCATCGTATTTCTTTTAACGAGGCTGCATCAGTGTTTGGCGACCCACTAGCTATTACTTTTCCAGACCCTGATAACTCTAAAAATGAAACTCGTTTTCTTGTTTTTGGCGTATCAAAGTCTAACAAACTACTGGTGGTGTCCTATACAGAACGAAAAGGCACCGTAAGAATTATTAGTGCTCGCGAAGCAACGCGCTATGAACGGAGAATATATGAAGATGGCTAAGCATGATGAATTACGTCCCGAATATAAACGGGAAGAACTGGGCGAAGGTGTTCGGGGTAAATATTTCGAAGAGTACAATAAAGGTACAAATTTAGTATTACTGTCTCCAGATGTGGCAAAAGCATTTCCTACGGAAGAAGCAGTGAACCAAGCTTTACGTTCCTTAATTGAGATTGCACAACGGTCAGTCACCGACAATCAAAGTCAACCCATTTGAAGCCAACAGGATTAGGGTAAACTTAAATATAACTTTACCCTAATGGAATGTCCGCCCCATTTCATAAACGGCCTCAATGGTCATATCCTACAACTTTTTTCACTGTTTGTAAGTTTGGAAATATAATAATATGCCTGCTATTACTCTAAAAGCTCATTATGATGGTCAACGTATTTTACTTGACGAACCGTTTGATTTACCTGTTAATTCTTCTTTAATGATAACGGTTTTACCAAGTTTTAATAATGAAAATGATCCGTGGGTTAATATCGCTACAAAAGGATTATCTGATGCTTATTCTGATAACGAACCAGAATATTTAGTAAAGAATATCAAACGATGAAAGAATGCGATATTGCCTTAACACCTATTCCGCAAGCTGATGGTGTAATAAAAAATCGTCCTGTAGTTATGCTTCTGCAAATGCCTGGCTTTGGCGATTTTCTTGTTTTATGAACACATTAAAATATTTAGCCGGTTACTCCACAACAGTTACTGATCAGGTTTATAAACTTATTGATAGTGACAAATTAGCTGATGTGCTCTTAAAAAAGTATCCGGTGAGCCACGCTATTAAAACGGATAAAGCGTTATACAGTTATGTCATTGATATAAAGAATCAGTATCTTCGGCAATCTAATCCACTAAGTAAAGTGGTTTACGATGATAAAATTGATGTTGTCCATCAGGCGTTAGGTTTACATTCGTTCGTTTCTAGAGTGCAGGGTGGCAATTTAAAAGCCAAAAACGAGATACGGATTGGTTCGGTTTTTAAAAGTGCCGCCCCTGAGTTTTTACGGATGATTGTGGTCCATGAACTGGCTCATTTAAGAGAGAAAGAGCATAACAAGGCATTCTATAAATTATGTGAGTATATGGAGCCTAACTATCATCAATTGGAGTTTGATATGCGGCTGTATTTAACCCATCTGGATCTGGTCGGTAAACTTTACTGATGTTTATTTGAGTCGTTGAGCCAGAAATGAGTCTAGCTGATTTGCAAAAGCCTGTATATCCCGTGAATTAAGTGCTGCAGGCCCCCCTGTATCAATACCACTGGCTCGTAAGGTGTCCATAAAATCCCGCATGGTTAAGCGGTCTTTGATGTTTTCTAGAGTATAGCGTTCACCGCGTGGGTTAATGGCATGTCCCCCTTTTTCAAGGGCTTCATAGGCTAAGGGAATGTCACTGGTAATCACAAGGTCGTCAGGTTTTAATCGCTTAACAATTTCATTATCAGCAACATCAAAGCCTGATTTGACTTGTAATGACGTAATGTACCGCGAGGGTGGCGTCTGAAGGAATTGATTCGCAACTAAAGTTGTTTGTATTTTAGTGCGATTAGCTACACGGTATAAAACTTCTTTGACCGCCTTTGGGCAGGCGTCTGCATCGACCCATATTTGCATAATTTTAAAAGTGTTGTGTTATTTTTGGCTTACCGTCAACTCGTTAATAGTCCATTAAGGTTAGTTGTATTAACTTAAGCCACTATTCTACACAATTTAAAATCACAGTGAAGGCATGTATCAATAGTAAAGCGCAGTAACTGGGGTCAGAGTAAACTTAAATGTTGTGTGTTCTATAATCTGACCTCTAAAACAATTTATTTGTTGCAAACAAATAGGGTTGCTATAAGGCAAAAAAAACAATTGAAACGGGAAATGAATTTAAGTTTACTCTGACCCCGTTACTCCTTGATGGACTATCTGCAAATATTTTCGCCGCTGATACTTTCCATGCAGTTAATGGATCAACACCATGACTTGCTGCACAAGCCGCTTCAACAGCAATGATTCCGTACTTTGATGTTATTTTATTCATAAGACAAAGTACATGTGATAGAAAACGACCGACAACTTTTAAATAATTGATAAATATGTTTCGATGTACAGTGAATCAATCATCTTAGTTTAATCTGAGCAATTGCCGTAATGGCTGCTTTCTTAATGACTTAATAAGCAATGATAGCGATTATACCTATAACCGCAGTTGATTAACGTATAACACTAACGATTATAGTTAAAACCGCAGTGATTATAAGTATAACCTCAGTTGATTAATGTATAACAGCAACGGTTATAGTTAAAACCGCAGCGATTATAACTATAACAGTAGCGATTATAACTATAACAGCCAAGATTATAGCTATAACACTAGAAGATACAGGTATAACCGCTATTATTAAACGTATAACAACAGCGATTATAAC
>QVQE01000048.1 GCA_003584865.1 Methylococcales bacterium | reverse complement strand
CTTAACAGTTGCGGATTGTCCTCTTCGACTTTTTTCTTCCCCCGGGCGGAGACATCACTGATACAACGAATACCCGTGCGAAATTCGTTTATCCCCAACTCCACAGTATGTCGATTCCAACCTAGCACGTCCTCGGCTTTACGCGACTTACCATCCAGTAAGGTTTGCACAACATCACCCATCGCCTGACGTCGATATTCGTTGGGAATTTGTTTCACCAAGCGGGTGATCAACTCGGAAAGCTCTTCTGTAAATGGGACTGACGGGGCAATCACTTCTTTAATCTCACACATGAGTGGGAGAGATTTGGGTATCCTGGAATCGACAGCTTCACTAAAATGCCGAGCTGCTGGATGAGACTGCTATGGATTAGGCTGCAAAAAGTTTAAAAACTTGAACATCGAGTTTAACAATATCCGACCACTGTTCGATTTTTTGAACTTCGTCGATAGCAAAGACGAAGGCTGCCGGTTGCTCCTGCTTTTTGGCAGTTTGTCCAGACTTTAGCCATTTTGCGGTGCGGTTTCTGGCTTCTTGCCAATGAAATTGCAACCAACTGCCATCCTTTTTCTGTGGCGGTGAAACGATAGAAGGGATAGTATTCAAACTATAAAAATCATCGGCAATAGCAGGTTCATCATCAACCGAGATGTAGTAACCTTGCGCTGGGTTCAGTGAGATGATGTCTCGAATAATGGTGGTTTTACCCACTTGTCTGGGTCCAGCCAGAAGATTGATAAAGTGAACAGGTTCGCTAAGTCGGGATTTAAGCAACTCTTCTTGTGGTCTTTGGTATTTCATTAGGTCATGTTACTTTACTGAGTAAATTTACTCAGTAAAGTAACATGAAGCAATTGTATTGTCTATTTCTACAGGGTAGCCGATGATTTTTCCAAGCGAATATCGGCACATAGTTTGTTTTTACGCCATAAGTTTCTCTCCCAGGGTAGTTCCTTACAGTTCTATAGCGTGCAGCCGATGTTCTAACGCAGGCGCTTAATCTCCCAGTGTAAGCGCTGAGGGTTCCAGGTAGTGCGCCCGATGTCTTGGGTAAAGCAGCTGAAGTTCTAGGTAAGGCAGCCGATGTCGTAGGGAAAGCGCTCAGAGTTCTAGTGACCTAGTTAATTGTCATAATCTGGTATTGATGCTTTTAGTGAGCGCACCCACAGTCTGGGTGTGAGCAATAGAAGGCCGACCGCTTGCGCTAGAAGGCTCAATCCTTTTCCTCCAACCTTGGGCAAGGTATATTGAATCTCCAGAAATTGGCTCATCACCCCTAATCCAGTGGCTCTGAGACTGAAAGCCAGGGATTTGAATCCCAATCTTGTCGCTGTAAGAGCCACAGATACAGCCAGACATTCAAAGCGCGGGGTTCCAGGCCTTGAGCATACCCTCTGAGGCTTGCTCACACTACTTATAGGGTTAGGAGTAGGGCAGATGAGGCTCAAGAAAACAGAAATATTTAATATAGATTGCAGTTGAAGTATAAAGCGAGTAAGTTGTACCTTAGAAAATATAAAGAAGTCGCTTTTATTTTCTGGTAACTCATCTCAGCATTCATAATAATGTTGAGCAGGCAGCTTAACCTAGCCGAAAATTTCCCTTATCATGTCCACTAATTCCTATTTTCCAAGTGCTCAAAACGCACAAATCGTCTGGCTTTCTCATTACGCTTTAAAACTACCGATCTATGGGTCCCTTTGCGGTATTACTGATCAAGAGTTATCCAGTACCCAGACCGATGTTGCCTATTATATCTGGATGTTGCAACACTGGCACCCCAGTATTCAACGTGACGCCAAGGAGTCAACAGCTTATAAAATAATGATGATTTCTGATACTGTTTCGGGTGATAGCAGCATTAATTACCCTCAGCCATCCGTCTTTCCTCAAGCCCCGACAGCACCGGCTCCGGGTATTCAAAAACGTTTGATCAGTCAGATTATACGCATTAAAGCGAGTGCCAAATACACCGAGGCTATCGGCCATGACTTAGGTATTATTGCTTCATCAAATACGATAGAGCATTTAACGCCAGTCCCATCCATCTCAGTAGAACTGGGTGAGTCTGGACAGCGTGTGGCCATTAATTTTAATAAATACGGTCATGATGGTGTCTTGATCGAGAGCCGTATTAATGGCGGGGAGTGGACTTTTTTAGCCATTGATACCCTTAAACCTTATTACGATGAGCGCCCATTAGCAGAAGGCAATACGCATGAAACGCGAGAATACCGCTTACGCTGGTGGGATAAAAGTGTTGCTAATGGCGAATGGAGTACCGTTCAGTCAGTGCTGTTAGGCGTATAACTAACAGTTAGACCCCGTATAATTACTAATAAAAATTAATCATAATGGCTTGTGGAGGACGCTTGATATAACATCTCTTTAGCATGAGCCAGGGTATTGGCGGTAATCGTCACACCGCCCAACATCCGGGCAATTTCTTCGATGCGTTCATTTTCAGTCAATAAGCGGACATTCGAAGAGGTTATATCTGTTTTATTATTTTTCTCTACATAGAGATGATGATGAGCTTGAGCGGCTACTTGTGGCAAATGCGTTACACACATCACTTGTCGATTAAGACTCAGACTGCGTAATTTTTGCCCGACAATTTCAGCCACACCACCACCAATGCCTGAATCCACTTCATCAAAGATAAGTGTAGGCGTGGTTCTATCACTGGAGGTGGTGACTTGAATGGCTAAACTGATACGTGACAATTCACCGCCTGAGGCAACTTTAGCCAAGGACTTAGGTGGCAAGCCGGGATTGGCGCTGATTAAAAATTCAATTTTATCTTTGCCGTTGAGTTTAGGCGCATCACTGTTAACATCAGTGAGCGCCACCACAAACTCACCTTGAGGCATCCCCAGTTCTTTAATCATTTCAGAAATGTGTACCTGCAATTTCTGTCCCGCTAAACGCCGTTGTTCGGTTAATTGTGCCGCTAATTGATGATAGCGACTGAGTAGACGGGCTGTTTCAACGGTTAATTCTTCTATGCGTTCACCGCTATGGGTTAAGGCATCCAGTTCTGCTTCCAGCTTTGCAACTAATTCAGGCAATTCAACCGGGCTGACATGATGTTTTCGGCTTAAGTTTTGAATCACGCCCAGTTGAGTTTCAATGGCTTCAAGGCGTTGTGGATCGGCTTCTTGGGACTTTAAAAAGCGCCGTAACTGGATGGCCGCTTCTTCGGTTTGAATTTGCGCTTCGGTTAATAACTGACACACTTCGGTTAATTCAGGCGCAAAGCGGGTGATGTAGTTTAAGTCATTAATACAATGGGTTAATAATTGGTTCACTGAAGCTTGATCATTCTCATACAGGATATCAACTTGCGCTTGACCAGTGATGAGTATTTGTCCCAGATTGGCTTGTTTGCTGTGTTCTTCTAATAAAGCAGCGTAATTAAAATTGGTTAAATCGAGTTGTTGTAATTCGTCAATTTGATAGCGCAATAATTCTTCACGCTCTGTTTGATCGGTGCTGGCTTTAAGCAGTTGCGTTAATTCTTTATGGGTACTGTGCCATTGTTTACAACAGTTATTGATCTCATCCAGCAGCGGTTGATTTTTAGCAAAGGCATCTAATAGACGGCGTTGTTCATCGCTGTTCAACAGGGTTAAATGAGCATGTTGACCATGAATTTCGACCAGTTGCGCACTGAGTTCCTGTAAGAACGGTAAAGTCACGGGGCGATTGTTAATGTAGGCTTTGGAACGCCCATCCTGATTAATAATGCGTCGAATAAGACATTGTTGCTCATCATCAAGTTCATGATCGATTAACCAGTGCTGTACTTTTGGCGCAGCACTTAAGTCGAATTCAAGATTCACTTCAGCGCGTTTACTGCCTGGTCGGACATAACCCGAATCGGCTCTATCGCCCAAGCAAAGTCCTAAGGCCGTTAATAAGATCGATTTTCCGGCTCCTGTTTCACCGGTTAAAACAGACATGCCCTTATCAAGGTCGAGATTAAGGGTTTTTACAACGGCAAGATCAATAATAGTTAGATTTAATAACATAGTGTTTAACTGTGGTAACCACTGCTCCAGTTTAATTTATTCCGAAGGATCTGAAAAAAATCATGTCCTTCTGGATGAAGAATTCTAATAGGGACGGGATCTTTTTTAATCATTACTTTATCACTGATTAACACATCGGGGATTTCAATATGATCACAGGTGACCAGGGCGTTGATTTGTTTGGTTTGTAAAAAGCTGATTTCAATTTCAGCCGAATCATGAATCACAATCGGTCGGTTTGACAAGGTGTGGGGATTAAGAGGGACTAACACAAGCGCATGTAAAGACGGATACAAAATAGGCCCTCCAGCGGATAAAGAATATGCGGTTGAACCGGTGGGTGTTGAGATAATTAAGCCATCAGAGCGTTGTGAGTTTAAAAATACGCCATTAATTTTAGTGACTATCTCAATCATACTGGGTGTCACCCAACGCAGAATAGCCACTTCGTTGACGGCGGTTTCTTCATGGATGACCTGATGATCACGGATAATTTTTGCACGCAACAAATAGCGATTTTCTTCAGTATAAGAGCCTTCCAGCATCCGGTGTAATTTAGCCGGTAATTCATTCGGGGAGATGTCCACTAAAAAACCCAAGCGCCCCAGATTAATGCCAATTAAAGGAATGTTGTAATCAACAATAGCTCTGGCCGCCGCTAAGAAAGTACCATCGCCACCGACCGCAATGACCAAATCGCAATACTGTCCTAATTTATCCAGTGCGCAAATGTTAACTGTTTGGTTATTGATGAACTGGGCACTGTCTTCAACGATATAGAGGTTATAGTGTTGCTGTGTTAGGTAAGCATACAACGCTGATAGCGTCTCAGTAATGTCTGGATCGCTAGGTTTTCCTACAATACCTATATTTTTAAAACGTGCTTGCATGAGTGAGTCATAGTCAGTGAAAGGTTAATGATACAAATAGTTCTGTTCGTTGGGTAGTATTTCCGGTTAATAAGTCTCTATTTGCCTTACAGGGTATCAGCTTAAGCCACTTCAACAGATAAAACCATTATAATTATTAATTTCAGGTACAAAATACACCTTGTTCTTAATGGTTAGGTCATGTCAGGTTAGTGTATTAAATTTATTGGATTGAGTGGTGATATTTTGAGCAGCTATAATCATGATGGTCGTTGATGTCATTATCATCGGAGCAGGTGCCTCTGGTTTGATGTGCGCTATCGAAGCGGGTAAACGGGGGCGAACAGTGCTGGTCTTGGATCATGCCAATAAAGCCGGAAAAAAGATTCTGATGTCGGGGGGAGGGCGGTGTAATTTTACCAATTATACAATTGAACCGAGTCATTATCTGTCCAATAATACTCACTTCTGCAAATCGGCGCTGAGTCGTTACACGCAGTGGGATTTTTTAGCGTTAATAGCGCGTTATCAAATTCCCTTTCATGAACGGGAACATGGGCAGTTGTTTTGTAATGACAGTGCTAAAGATATTTTGGGGCTTTTGTTGCAAGAATGTGTAGCCGCCGGGGTTGTTATTCAGTTGAATACTACGATAGATACGATTGCCTCAAGCGCTGAGGGATTTCAGCTTAACACGGCTCAGGGGGGTTATCAGAGTCAGTCTTTAGTGGTAGCCACCGGAGGCTTATCGATTCCTAAAATGGGCGCGACTCCATTGGGTTATAAGATAGCACAGCAGTTTGGGATTCCGGTGGTTCCTACTCGGGCTGGCTTGGTGCCTTTAACCTTACAACCCAGTGATAAGGCGCTGTTTTCTCCGTTATCGGGCATTGCGGTGCCTTGTATTGTCAGCAATGAGCGTCAGCAATTTAAAGAAAACGTATTGTTTACCCATCGGGGCTTGAGTGGGCCGGCGATATTGCAACTATCTTCTTATTGGCTTGCCGGTGAGTTTATCGAGATCAACTTATTGCCTGATAGTGATTTAGAAATGTGCTTAAAAGAAACCCGCCAGCACAAAGTAAAGAATAGCTTAAAAACGGTTCTGGATTATTATCTACCTAAACGCCTAGTGACATGTTTAATTCCGGAAGAATTACTGAATCTTCCTATGCCGGATTTATCAGATCGGCATATTCAGCAGGTGACCAGTCAATTACATCACTGGACGATAAGACCGAATGGTACAGAAGGTTATAGGACGGCTGAAGTAACGGTAGGCGGTATTGATTGCAATGCCTTGTCGTCTAAAACAATGGAAAGTAAACAAGTACCCGGTTTGTATTTCATCGGTGAGGTGGTTGATGTTACCGGCTGGTTAGGGGGTTATAATTTTCAGTGGGCATGGTCGTCTGCGTGGTGTGCAGGGCAGTATGTGTGAAATGACTTACAGCATTCAAGGCGGCTGTTATGCTGATGACGACAGTCATTGAACTATCAAAAGGGAAGGGCTACGGTGGTGTTTTGACGCGGGGTGTTTTATACAGTGGCAGTTAAATGAGAGGTGGCATGTCTGAATCAATCAAGGTCTTTGTGTCCTATTCGTGGGCGACGGAAAATGATACTCATATTCTTGATGAGGTGGATAAGTTTTGTCCACCGCGAAACCTTACGCTTATTCGGGATTGCAAAACCTTAAAACACGGTGAACCGATTGATAAATTCATGAATGAATTAACGAAGGCAGAGCATATCATTACGGTGTTCAGCAAACCCTATTTTGAGCAGCGGACACACGCGCTTATTGCCGATGAGTGTAATTTGCAGGATGAAGATTACAGGCTTCATATAACTGATTTTTGGACGGATAAATTCAATGCACTTGATAAGAAGCTTAAAGGACATAATACGTTAGATGTAATGAGTGAGTATGAATATCTCGATCTTTATAGGAAAATTTATCAAAACATCAATGAAATAGTAAACTGCCTCAAAACATCCGTGCAAGCATTCGATGTACAAGCCCGCTGTAGCCGATAGAGGGGATGATAGTCAAGGCGTGGTTTTATTGCTGGATGAAATAGACAAGGCCGATACTACGGTAACCCAAGCCCTCTGGCAAGCCGTCACGCTTGGAAATTCAAGCCGATTTAAAGGAGATAAGTTGCCTGTGGAAACCGTTAATTGGCATGATATTCAGGATTTCATTGCATGGTTAAACCAAAGATATCCTAAATTACAGTCCCGATTGCCGTGGGAAGCGGAATGGGAGTACGCCTGCCGTGCAGGCAGCCAAACCTCCTTTAATTTTGAAGGTAAACTCACGACAGACAAGGTTAATTATAACTATAGTTACAGCCCTTACTGGGGAAAGGAAACTACCGAGATTAAATCCTATCCCTGCAATGCGTGGGGCTTGTATGACATGCACGGCAACGTCTGGGAATGGTGTCAGGATAGCTGGCAACGGCATTTAGGAGAAGAGGCCGTTTGCGATCCATGGCTAGAGCAACAGCCCTTAGGTTCTGACTCCTGTCGTGTTGCACGCGGTGGCACATAACGCTTAATTTGCGTAGAATGCAGATCAAATGATGCTGTAACACCATTAGGCGGCACCTAATTAAATTTGTAACGGCACCCGTTCAATTTGAACAATTTCTCGCTTCTTTGGAATCATTATGAAACAAAAGTCATTCAAACCAGTCACCGACCTGGACGTGTTGCTTCAAGCCATGGAGATAGTGGCTATAGGCAATGTTGCTGTGCATCGAGCCCAAGCAAGCAATCGGGCGTTTGGTATTCCCAACAATTATTCTATTGGTGGTCATTTGGTTTCAGATATAGAAATTGATGCACGAAGTGAAACCCTAAATTAAAGATGCATAAATCACAATAACAAAACTTATGTTAGTAAAATTACAACCAGAATTTGACGATGTGTTACGTATTTATGAATTATATCGCTTTAAAACCAATATCTGTTCGGTAATAAATGTTGTTCCAATGAATACTGTCAGCCAGTTCGTAGGCTTTGGTTTGAGCTTCCAGGATAGTGTCTCCCAAAGCGACGGCACATAACACCCGCCCACCTGAAGTGACTATGTCATCACCCCGTTGTTGAGTTCCGGCATGAAAGATCTTTCTGTCGGCTTGTTCTTCAGAAGGTAAGCCAGAGATAACATCACCTTTCTGATAAGCATCTGGATAGCCGCCCGCTGCCAAAACAACGCCTAAGGCGGCACGCTCATCCCATTCTGTGCTGGTTTTATCCAAATCACCGATAAGCGCGGCTTCACAAAGTTCGACAAGGTCACTCTTCATGCGCATCATAATCGGTTGGGTTTCTGGGTCACCAAAACGGCAGTTATATTCCAGAACTTTAACCGTACCATCGTTAGCGATCATCAAACCGGCATAAAGAAAACCGGTGTAAGGCAGTCCGTCATCAGCCATTCCTTTTAAGGTTGGATTAATGACGTCACGCATCACAATGTCATAAACCGCTGGCGTT
>QVQE01000090.1 GCA_003584865.1 Methylococcales bacterium | reverse complement strand
GTTCTACCCAACTCCAGAAATTAGTCTTGACATTACTATAGGTATTAATTGATCCGGTACTATCAGCGACTGCCTCGTAGGTAAGCGTGACATTATTGTTAATCAACGTCCCCGCCTTATCCTTTAACTGCGCATGTAAGGTATTGTAAGGCGGTAAAATGGTGAAAACGGAGAAATCCATCCCGTCCATACAGTGCATACCCAGATCATTCCACGCCAGCAACGTATAATTATTTGCGCTTGGGGCAGATTGAACAGTAACAGGAACCGTCAAGGTAACCTTGCTATCTTTAATTGTCAGTGTACTGGAAGCTACACTAATACCTTTTACAGTAATGGTAGTCCCGGCAATGGTTGCCGTTGCCACTGAAGGTTTGGACGAGACCACCGAAACAGTACCTGATGCATTAGAAATTGTAATAGTAGATGTAGCTCCTACAGTTAATATCACTGAAGTAGGAGAAACGGATAATGTAGGCGCTGGAGCAATAGTAAAACTTTGAGTCACCTGCGTAGCGGCATTAAAGCTGCCGTTACCAGCTTGATTAGCTGCAACAATACACGTGCCGACAGCGACACCCCTCACCGTTGTGCCACTCACGGTACAAATACTGGGTGTTGAGCTTGTAAAAGCTACCGCTAGACCCGATGAGGCTGTTGCGGATAAAGTACCCGTACTTCCCAATGTTACACTGGGAGCTGCGCCAAAAATAATCGTTTGAGCGGCTTTGGTAACAGTAATGCTGACTGTTTTCGCTGGATTTTGATCCTTGACTGTAATGCTTGCAGACCCAGCACTAATGCCTTTTATAGTCGCCGTTCTAGTTGTTGATGAATAAGTAACCGTAGCGATGGCAGTATTACTTGATGTTACTGTTACCGTGCCAGATACGCTAGAAACTGCAATATTTGTAGTGTTGCCAACAGTAACAGTTGCTGAGCTCGGACTCACATTAAGAGCTAATGCATCTGTAAATGCAAATAATGTGATAAGACACAAAAAAACACGAAGCAATGAAACATTTACTCTCATGTGAACCTCTCTTTTTTTCTTATTTTGTTGAAGACCACATAGAGTACATGATATTTTTAAGCATCGATTAATTAATTTGTAACGCTTTATAACAAACTTAAGATTTGTTATAAAGCGTTACAAATTAATACAGTAAACAAATTTTTGTTTGTTTCAGAAAATCACATTGAAACAGATAAATGTTTCAATGAAACTAATTATGAAACAATACACTAGCGACAGGCATCTATTTAAAACAAAGGACAATCTATAACCTATGGATTTATCTTTTTTTATTTTATTTGGCATGACCATTGCTTTACATATAAACAAACAACCTCGCACAACACCAGGAGAGACAACATGATATTCAAACAATTATTCGATACAGAGACATGGACTTACACTTATTTAATTGCTGATCCTGTTAGCAAAGAAGCTTTATTTATTGACCCCGTCAATACCCATATTGATCACTATATTGCGTTACTTGAAAAATATGGCTTGCAGCTTAAATATTCACTTGAAACCCATGTTCATGCCGACCATATAACCGCAAGCGGCCTGTTACGCCAACGCGTGGGTGCGCAAACAGCAGTTAGCGAACTATGCGGTGCGGAGACTGCGGATGTACAAATCCAGGACGGGGATATCTTTAAGTTAGGCACCTCTGAAGAAATTAAAGTGATTGCAACACCCGGCCATACACGAGGCAGTATTTCTTTTTTATGGCGTGACCGTGTGTTCACGGGTGATTCTTTATTGATCGGCGGTTGTGGACGCACTGATTTTCAGGGCGGTGACCCCGGTGCACTTTATGACTGCATTACCCAGCGTTTATTTACCTTGAAGGATGAAACACTGGTCTATCCAGGACATGATTATCAGGAACGCTGGGTCAGCAGTATCGCGCAAGAACGCACGACCAATCCTCGATTAGCAGGAAAAACTCGTGAGCAGTTTATAGAAATCATGAATAATTTGAATCTCCCTAAACCGCGCTTGATTGATGAAGCCGTACCTGCCAATCGTTATTGTGGTTTGGATGAAAATGAACGTCAGGATGCGGTTACTTTAAGAGAAGCTACGCGTCCGGTTCGCAATGAAATTACGCCTCAGGATATGGTGGCCGAAGCCAAACAACACATTACCGAAGTTAATATAGCGACTGCAAAACAACTGTTGGCAGAGGGCAATATCGTGCTGGTTGATACCCGTGAAGAGAGTGAATATGCAGCCGGCCATATTGATAATGCCCTGCTACTGCCTCGTGGTATTCTGGAATTTAAGATCGGTAATAGTCCGGAACTAACAGACAAATCCAAAGCTGTGTTAATTTATTGCCGCACAGGTGGTCGTTCTGCAATGGCGGCACAAACCATGCAACAGTTAGGTTATAAGAATGTCTTATCCCTGGCGGGTGGTTTTGAAGCCTGGCAAAAAGCGTAGATTATAGAACTATAATTATAAAAAAGAGGAATAACATGTCATTACACCATACAATTTTAATAGTCGGCGGCGGCGCAGCAGGCGTTGCAGTTGCCAATACTTATCGACGTCAAGACAAAGAAATTGATATTGCTATTATCGAGCCAGCAGAGAAGCATTATTACCAACCAGGCTTTACAGTCATTGGTGGTGGTGCTTACACGATGAAAGAAACTACTAAAAATGAAGCCGATTTAATCCACCCCTCGGTTACCTGGATTAAAGAGTATGCTGAGAGTTTTCAACCAGAAGCCAATACAGTGACGTTGCGTTCGGGTGAAGTGGTCAGTTATGACTATTTGGTTGTTTGCCCTGGCTTGCAATTAGATTGGCATAAGGTCGAAGGCTTGCAAGAAACCATCGGTAAAAATAATGTTTGTAGTAACTATTCACCTGACACAGTGGAATATACCTGGCAATCCATTAAAGAAATGATCGCTAAAGGTTCAGGTACTGCGTTATTTACGCAGCCCCCTATGCCAATAAAATGCGCGGGCGCACCACAAAAAATTATGTATTTAGCGGCAGATAGATTCCGTAAAAAAGGCATACTAGAGAAGTTTAATATTGAATTTTGTACCGCAGGCCCCGCAATCTTTGGCATTCCTTTTTTCGCTAAAGCCTTAGCCAAAGTTGCCGTAGGTTATGGTATTAAGTCTAATTTTAATACTAATTTAGTGGCCATTGATGGCCCTAATAAAACAGCGACCTTTGAGGTCACCGATGGCGAGGGTAACAAAACGCGTATTGATAAAGCTTTTGACATGATTCATGTGACACCACCGCAATCTGCACCCGATTTCATTAAAAACAGTCCCTTAGCCAATGCTGCGGGTTGGGTTGATGTTCATGATAAGACCTTGCAACACACTCAATACCCTAATGTGTTTGGCTTAGGCGATGTGGCCTCAACCGGTAATGCAAAAACGGCTGCAGCTGTCCGTAAACAAGTCCCTGTTTTAGTGGATAATCTGACTAGCGTGATTAAGCAAACCGAGTTACGCGAAGGTTATGATGGTTATGGTTCATGTCCATTAACGACCTCATTAAACGGGGTCATATTGGCAGAATTTGCTTATGGTGGAAAAATCACCCCGTCTTTTCCTTTTGTAGATCCTAGAAAAAGTCGCTGGATTTGGTGGTTAGGTAAAACATCCATTTTTCCCTGGATGTATTGGCATCTAATGTTAAAGGGATATCGTTTTGATATTCCACACCTATCCAAATACGCAGAAAAGTTTGTTAACGAAGACTGATATTGTGTCCGCTTGAATAGCGATCTACTAGATTCTTAAACAGAGGAAAAACCTAATGCCTTGCGATCTTATCGCTTTTACTATCAGTTGTCTATTGATGCTGGTTTATTATATCTATTTAAGCAGACGAACTCGTCGAACCCCCGATTCGAGCGTACAGGCAGTCAATGCGATGATTAGAGAGCGCTGGGTCCTAATGATAATGAGTAATAGCAAGATGGATGTTCTTGCTATTCAAACGTTACGGAACTCTGTTATGGCAGCCAGTTTTATGGCCACAACTGCCATGTTATTGGTAATCGGCGTCTTAAATCTGGGAGAAAAGATTGGGGAATGGTCTAACAATGTGTCTCCTTTGATTTTTATTTGTAAAACATCAAATGAGTTATGGCAAATTAAACTAGGGATATTACTATTGAGTTTTGCCATTGCCTTTTTCCATTTTGCTATGGCAATACGTTTTTTTAATCATGTCGGTTACATGATTAATTTACCCTGTGAAACTTCGATAGAAAAAAGTCTATATAAACAAACTTGTATCTATTTAAATAAGGCTGGTAGATATTATTCAATGGGTACACGCACCTTCTTTTTTGGTTTACCCATCATATTATGGTTTTTTGGTCCGTGCTATTTAATCCTGGGGACACTCGTTTTGATTATGGGTCTTACCCTCATTGATAAAGCGCCTAAAAAACCAATGGGCTAGCTGGTAATGTTTGCAAGTACCCTTTGACACGTCAGATAAAAACGCGGCGATCCTTCGAAAGCCGCGTTTAACTTGTCAGAGATTTGACACTTATTCCACTGAAAACTCTCTCATCATACCCATATCCTCATGCTCAAGGTTATGACAGTGATACATGAACAGACCTTTGAAGTCCTGGAACGGCTTAATGATTTTAACTCGCTCACCGGGCATAACGAGAACCGTATCTTTAAAGCCCCCCTCTATAAAACCATCTTTTACAGTCGCATAATCTTCACTTTCGGCTGCACCAATAGATCGACTCAGAATCTGGAATGACTGACCATGCAGATGAATCGGATGCGCCATTGACATCATAGTGCCCATCCCCGCCATTCCTTCACCGCCCATCATACCCATACCCCCCATTTTATGTCCTTCTGCTTGCGGCTTTTCATTTCCATGTTGCATGCCCTGCCCTTGTTCTTTCGATTTATCATCCCCATGACCGCCACTGCCGCCATGTGCATGGAAAATTTCCATCAGTTGTATGGTATTAACAGGAATACGCTCGCTGGGTAAAGCATCGTTATAGGCATAAGGCCGCCCATTCAACAACATAGACATCGGCCCTTCTGAGATGGCAATGGGTACCGGTTTATTGGGGTTCACTGTATCACTGATCTGATAATGATGATAAGTAGACAGGGAATTGGGTAATGCAGGACTATCGCTCACCTGCCGCGTCACTTTAACAGTCAAAAGAGGATAATCACTACCAACCGGCTAGCCCATTTGATGCATACGCCCCGCATGTCCCATCATGCGCTCGGCCATTTTTGGTAACACACCCGAAAAGGAGCTGCTACGTAAGACCAGTTGAGACCCCACATTTCGGCCACTAAAATCAGCCCATACATCCAGGCGCTCACCGGGAGCCAACATCACATAAGGTTTATGAAGCGGAGACTCCAACAACCCCCATCAGTGCCAATCACCGTAATCGGTGAATTATCATCCCAAGCCAATTTATAAATACGGGCGGTTGAACCGTTAAGTATTCTGAATCGATAAGCCCGACTGGCCACGTCAAGATTAAAATCAGGACGACCGTTAATGAGTATTCTATCCCCGTAAAAGCCCATCATACGGTCACGCATGTGACTTGCATAAACCAATTGATTGTTATCATCAAAACGACGATCCTGAATCACAAGGGGAATTTCATACTCGCCATTCGGCAAACCTAATCGCTGCTCTTCTGGATCAGTGACCAATAAGGCACCTGCCAGCCCATGATAAACCTGACTGGCGGTCATATTGTGAGGGTGTGGGTGATAAATGCTCATACTGGCACGATTAAGCATCTCAAACTCATAAACAAAGACCTGGCCTTTATCGATCGCGTAAAGTGGATGACCGTCCATTAATGCGGGAACATGTAAGCCGTGCCAATGGGTGATGGTAGGCTCATTGAGCTCGCTGCGCAGATTGATACGGATTTTTTGGCCTTTTTCAAAACGTAGTATTGGACCTAAGTAGGAACCCGGTATCTCAGTCACGGTATTAGCCGGGCCCTTAATCAGCTTTGCAACGTATTGCAGAACTTGTGTCGGTTGACCTGGCAATATAGAAATAGTTGATGGTTTGGTTAGTAAATCGATTTCCACATCAGGATGAAAGTTGGGTGACGCTTTATTGGGCGCCCTTTTAGGCAGCTCACTCATGCCTTCCATAGCCTGTAACCAGCTGGGTAATCCTGCCCCAACTAAAAGTCCGGCACCCGTCTTCTTAAAAAAACGGCGACGGGATAGATTAATTGATTTGTTCATTTCCTCTCCTCGACCTAATATAGGTTCATTATTATAATAGTCGTCTTTGAACGACTTTTTGTCGATCACTTGCTTTGGATATTCAGTATCAGAAAAAAATCGTTGCTAGCATTCCCCATCCTAACTCTATTGTCTTAGGGTATATACTCTCAAGAGATTTAGCGATAACGTGATCGAAAAATTTTATATTACGATAACATAAGTAAAGTTCTCGCAACTATCTTATATTTGAAAAGGAGTCCAAATGCCACAATGGTGTATTTTCGTTATTATCGGTATCATCGGCGGGATATCGGCGGGCTTCTTCGGTATCGGTGGTGGCATACTTATTGTGCCTGCACTGATATACGGAGCAGGTTTCTCCCAACACATGGCAACGGGAACATCCATTGCTGTACTTCTTCCTCCTATCGGACTCGCTGCTGCATTAGAATATTATCGGCACGGAAATGTAGACGTGCGAGCAGCACTTATTCTGGCCGTGACTATGTTCCTTGGAACATGGGTTGGGGCCTATTTCGCAAACCAAATACCAGGGCCACAACTTCGACTTATCTTTGGTATTTTTGTGTGCTGTCTTGGCGTATATCTTGTTTATGGCGCTTGTAAACGCCTCGGGTGGATTTAACCGAACAAAAATTATTATTTATGCATCTGATGATTTGAATGTCCCGAAACAGCGTGCCGTGCATGATCACTTAATTGAGCATCAAACCATTGATGAATCGCCTTGATCAGTTCAGGTATATCACTTGAGTAATTGATTTCTGCACCGTTAGGTAGCTCTTTATACACGATTTCAATTTGATTGGGCTTCGCCTTGCGTAATTCATCCAGGCCTGGCATGGTGTAACCATGAATTTTTGCAGGATTAGAGAAATCACCTTGATGAAATTCATGGGCAATTTTGGTTAAATGCTCACGAATTAATTTAATTTGATCTACGTTGCCTGCATCCTTAACAAGGACCTGTTGTATGCCTCCATTTGTAGTTTTAGAAAAAACATGAGTGGTTTGTTCTAAATTAAAAGGCATAACCTTTGAGCCGCGTTGGACGACTTCATCAAGTCGTTGTTCGTTGGCTTTCTCCACTGCATGAATGGGCAGCGATACCAGGATAGCGAATAAAATAGATACTAAAGTTAATTGTTTCATTAATGGATTCCTTATCTATACCATCACTTGGTTAGGCGTATATAATGATGGGGATTACGTTTAGAGCAAAATGGATCACACACAGACTATTCTGATTTGATCCCTAAATACACAGTAAATAGCCCTAAATTAGGCTCAACCTTTCTTAAATCTATATATCATCATGAATAATAAAACCATTCTAGTTCACAAAATAGGCGATATCCTGGTGGATACTTTTCATTATCTCGCGTTATTTGTTATTGGAGCTACTATCGTTTGGTCGGCAATTCATGACTATATAGAAATGATGAAATCAGGTCATGCCAACCTGGAAGAGATATTGTTATTATTTATTTATCTTGAATTGGGAGCCATGGTCGGTACTTATTTTAAGACACGTCGATTACCTGTACAGTTTTTAATTTACATTGCTATCACTGCGTTATCTCGGCATTTAGTGATTGATGTGCAGAAAGTGGCAGACAGTTTTCATCTTTATTTGCTGCTCAGTATTACGGTCGCTATTGCCCTACTGAGTGTTGCTATATTGATCTTATCTTATATAGGAAAGAACTATGGTTGCCCGGAAGATAATGACTTTGATAGCAAAAAACAGGAGGGCAAGGGTAAATCAGGCTAATTACTCCGATAATTCACTGAATAAAGCATATATTTTTTCAGTTTTGTATAAACCGCACGTGTTATAATTCCCATGTCTTCAGCTACTTTTTTCACGTCGCCCTGATGCTGCTTTAAAGCACCTTCAAGAAAAATTCGTTCAGCCTGAGTTATAGCGAGTTCTTGGCATCCTTCATAGCGGCCTAAAAGTAGTTGACACTTTTGATGTCAATAAAAAATTAACAACAAGCTACCGTAGCCATTAAAAAACGGCCAGTGACTTTAAAGATAAACGGCTTAGCTGTTTCTTAAATTTAAGAAATCAGTAGTAGTTCTGGCTTTTTCTCTCTGACGATATTCAGCAGAATCTCAAGCCAATCCTGGGTTTGCTCTGTTCCCGTTAGAATTTCCATGGGCGTC
>QVQE01000078.1 GCA_003584865.1 Methylococcales bacterium | reverse complement strand
AGAAAAGTTATGGAGGGGTTTAAAGAATCAATGCGAATTGTATTTGATAAGCATCTCGGGCAATGGAATTACACTGCCATTCCTGAAGTGATAATTCCTGAAGTTGCCTAAGTTATTTAATGCACGCTCCTAAGCTTTATTGACTATACAGCAGCTATAGTAATCAATTTTGAAGTAATAGCAATGATTATGTGACTGGAACCTGACTCCGACTCCAAAGATACTTCAGTGACTAGAGCGGGGCTTTAACATGAACGGCTTCAAACCACTATTTGTTAAACTTTAAGCCGGTAGCCTACACCGGATTCTGTCAATAAATACCGGGGTTGCGTGGGATCTTCTTCCAACTTGTGCCTGAGTTGACTCATATATATCCTTAAATAATGCGAGTTATCCTTATAGGATGGCCCCCATGCTTCCTTAAGCAGGTATTGATGCGTCAACACTTTGCCAGCATTTTTAACCAGCACAGAAAACAGTCGATATTGAATCGGCGTTAAGTGAACCTCATTATCGTCAACAAAAACCCTACGGCTCAGTAAATCAACTTTCAACATGCCTGTGGTAAAAATACCTTTCTGATCCTGTAATGGACTGCTTACCGAATGCCGCAGTTCTACTCGAATCCTGGCCAATAACTCACCTAGACCAAACGGTTTGGTCAGATAATCATCAGCACCCGCATCCAATGCCTCGATTTTATGCTGCTCGGTGCTGCGTGCAGATAAAATTATAATAGGTACGACAGACCATTCACGTATAGCCTTAATAACATCAACCCCCTCCATATCAGGCAATCCCAGATCAAGAATGATAAGATCAGGTTTACGTATCCCTGCTTCTACAATACCTTGTTGGCCTCGATCCGCTTCAAACACCTTGAAACCATGAGCACCTAAACTGGTGCGCAAAAAAAGACGTATCGCAGGATCGTCTTCTATAACAACAATAACAGGACTGCTAAGAGTCATAGGTGGTTAGTCAACGTTAGTAGTTAATCTTCCTGTCCCAGCACAGGTTGCGCCTGATCAAGAGGAATTACAAATGAAAATATTGCGCCACCTTCTGGATGGTTTTGCGCCTGAATCTTTCCTCCATGCGCTTCAATGATAGAGCGGCATATTGCAAGCCCCAAACCAACTCCGCTTTGCGCAGCTTCGTGGCGAACTCGATAAAACTTTTCAAACAACTGGTTTTCAAGCCCCTCGGGGATACCGGGTCCGTGATCGGCTACCGATATTTTTACGGCAAATGCAGAAACTTCCGCCCTGATTTCAACAGGACTTTTATCCGGTGTATAACGCAGGCTATTTTCCAGCAGATTAATTAAAACCTGTTCAATCATAACAGTATCTACATAAATCATCGGTGTCCCCTCCGGCAAGTCAACGGTTAGTCGACGACCTTGGAAACGTTTCTGCAAACGTGTTAATACGGAACCAATAATTTCCTCAAGCGGATACCACTGCTTATTAAGCTCGATAGTGCCCGCATCAAGTCTAGCCATATCTAAAATATTATTGACCAAACTGGACATACGCTGGGCTTCATCATAAATAGCACGGCTCAGTTCAAGCTTGTCTTCTACCCGAAGTGTATTAACATCTTCAACCAAAGCACTCGCTGATCCTACAATAGTCGCAAGAGGGGTACGCAAATCATGGGAAATGGAACTGAGCAGTGAATTACGTAACCGTTCTGCTTCCATACTCACTTGCGTTGTTCTGGCTTGTTCAGCTAACCGGACTCTCATAACCGCTTGAGCTATCTGCCCAAGAAAGGTTTCCAACAACTTTTGTTGTTCTGGTAAAAATATCCGACGCAAGTTGACTGGCAATAATACCAAAACCCCCATCACGGTTTCCTTATTACTCAGTGGAAAATAAATAGACTCAGCACCCGGTAAGGTATTAGTTCCCTGACCCGCAATCTCGTTATGATCAAATACCCACTGAGCAACACTTAAATCTGCAGCATGAAGCGATTCCCTTAAACCTGGCGCTTTTGGGTAAACAATACGACCATCAGGATCAGGGAATAATATAACATTACGGCTACCGAACTCTGAATTTAAATGACGCACTGCCGTGCGTACAATCTCATCCTCACTCTGACTGGCGGTCAGATCTTTACTCATCGCATAGAGTACCGTTGCTCTCCGTTCCCTGTGCCCCGCCACTTTAGCCTGGGAACGCACATTTGCCATCAAATTGCTAATTAACACCCCCACAATCAACATCGCCGAGAGCGTCACTAAGTATTGACTATCAGCGACAGTAAAACTGAGATAAGGTTTTACAAACAAGAAATCAAATATTGCAGCACCTAAAAAAGAAGCAAAAATAGAAGGGCCACGACCAAAACGTGTTGCAATGAATACCACACCGAGCAAGAAAATCATAATCATATTGGCCAGCTCAAACCGGCCAAACATCAAATAGGCCAACACAGTACTAGCCACTGTCACAGCCAAAGACCATGCGTAACCTATTGAACGATTTTTCTTTCGCAATGCTAGTTTCCGACTGAGCCCTGGCAATGGATTTCTCCGATACAAGGAAGACTCTACCTTATCTACGTTGCCGCCTTTCTCATGTCTGGGACTACCCAACAGATAGAGGTTAATATTGTGTGCATCGCTAATCAGCACATCTACCACCGACCCCAGTAACAAGCGCTTCCAGCCGCGACGGGTGGGTTTTCCCATGACGATCTTGGTCACATTTCTTTCATTGGAAAATTTAATGATGGCAGAGCTCATGTCCGGCGCATTTAAGGTTACTGTCTCAGCACCTAACTGCTCTGCAAGCCTTAAAATACGGAGTACACCATCACGCTTTTCTGCAGACAAGCGTTGCAATTCCGGTGTCTCAACATAAACCACGAGCCATTCGGCTCGTAGACTGTTAGCAAAACGTTTGCCAGCTCTGACTAAACGCTCCGACAAGGCATTTGGACCAATACAGACCATAATGCGCTCATTAACCTGCCAGACTTCTCGAATCGCATTAACTTCCCGATAATCCAGCATCTGGGCATCGACCCGATTAGCAGTTTGGCGCAATGCCAATTCCCGTAACGCAATGAGATTACCTTTACGGAAAAAATTTTTGATGGCTTCCTGAGCTTGTTGGGGTAAATAGACTTTGCCATCCCTGAGCCTATTCAAAAGCTCGTCGGGCGGTAAATCAACCAGTTCTATTTCATTAGCCTGGTCAAACACAGTATCCGGCACTGTTTCCCAAACCCGCACCCCGGAAATCTGGCCGATATCGTCATTAAGGCTTTCCAAATGCTGCACATTAAGTGCCGTATACACATCAATACCAGCATCTAATAGCTCTTCGATATCCTGCCAACGCTTGGGATGCCTGCACCCCTGAGCATTTGTATGTGCCAGTTCATCAACCAGAATAATAGAGGGTTTGCGCTTAAGGGCAGCATCGAGGTCGAACTCTCGCAGAGTTGTTCCGCGATATTCAATCAGTTTGGGTGATAACACTTCCAAGCCTTCAATCAGCGCAGCAGTTTCCTTGCGACCATGCGTTTCCACCAGACCAATAATAATATCAATATTTTCAGCTCGTCTTTCCTTGGCGGCCTGCAACATAGCATATGTCTTACCTACCCCTGCAACAGCGCCAAAAAATATTTTTAAACGGCCTCTCTGAGCCTTGGCTATATCGCGCTCAACACGCGCCAGTAATTGATCGGGATCTGGGCGTTCGGTGTCCATATTTTTCGCCTAGTGAAGAGCATCCACAGCTAAATTTAAGGTCAGCACATTGACCCTTGGCTCTCCTATAAAGCCCCATTGACGATCTTCAGTATTTGCATCGATCAGAGCACGGAGTATTTCTGGTTTTACGTCATGAGCCTTAGCTACTCGACTGATTTGATATTCAGCAGCCGCTGGACTAATATGCGGGTCCAAACCACTACCTGATGAAGTAATCAGATCAACTGGTATTGGGGCTTGATTATCGGGGTCTGCATCCTTTAGCGCCTGTATACGCGTTTTTACAGCCTCTATCAGTGCAGGGTTAGTCGGCCCCAGGTTTGAACCACTGGAAGCACCAGCATTATATGGGAAAGGACCTGTCGCCGAAGGTCGTCCCCAAAAATGGCCAGGACTGCTGAAAGACTGTCCTATTAAACGGGAGCCAGTCACCTTTCCACTACTGTCATTTATCAGACTGCCATTAGCTTGCTGGGAAAACAGAAGCTGAGCCAGACCGGTTACTACAGCCGGATAAATAACACCCGTCAACACACTTAATAGAATGAATAGAACAATCGCTGCTTTTAAACTTTTAATCATTACCAACTCCTTTAAACTAAACCCAGCGTGACCAAAATTAGATCAATCGCTTTTATGGCGATAAATGGAACGATCAACCCACCTACACCGTAAATAAGCAAATTATTTTGCAACAATTTGGCCGCTCCGACCGGCTTGTACTTGATACCTTTTAAAGCCAACGGAATCAATACTACAATTATCAAGGCATTGAAGATCACTGCTGAGAGAATAGCACTTGCCGGTGTGGCAAGTTGCATAATGTTTAACACATTCAAGGCTGGATAGGTGATTGAGAACGCTGCCGGAATAATCGCGAAATATTTAGCAACGTCGTTGGCAATACTAAAAGTAGTCAACGCGCCGCGCGTCATTAACATCTGTTTCCCGGTCTCGACAATCTCGATTAATTTGGTCGGGTTCGAATCAAGATCCACCATATTACCCGCTTCTTTAGCCGCCTGGGTACCACTGTTCATCGCTACGGCAACATCCGCTTGAGCCAATGCCGGTGCGTCGTTTGTCCCATCCCCTGTCATCGCAACTAAACGCCCGTCCGCTTGGTATTGCCTGATTAACTTTAACTTCTCCTCTGGGGTCGCTTCAGCAAGGAAGTCATCGACTCCAGCTTCAGCAGCAATAGCAGCAGCCGTTAAACGGTTATCACCCGTAATCATAATAGTCTTGATACCCATCTGCCTCAACTCGGCAAAACGTTCTTTGATACCGCCTTTAACTATATCTTTTAGCTCGATCACACCCAGTACGCGTGCGCCTTCTGCAACCACCAGCGGAGTACTTCCTCGACGTGCTACATCATCGACCAGTTTCTGAAACTCGGCTGGAAATTTACTGCCAACCCCACCCAGTCTTTCAACATGAATACGAATTGCATCGGCGGCACCCTTTCGAATTTGGCGCCCATCAATATTTACGCCACTCATCCGGGTTTGAGCGGTGAAGTGGACAAACGTAGCTCCCAGAGACTGCACATCTCGCTCTCTGAACCCGTATTTTTGCTTAGCCAAAACCACCACACTACGACCTTCTGGCGTTTCGTCAGCCAATGAAGCCAATTGCGCGGCATCAGCCAGTTCTTTTTCTGAGACACCTTTAACGGGAATAAAAGCGGAAGCCTGACGATTACCTAAGGTAATTGTGCCGGTTTTGTCCAATAACAATACGTCAATATCGCCTGCCGCTTCTACGGCTCGTCCAGAAGTGGCAATCACATTTTTTTGCATCATCCGTCCGATACCGGCCACACCGATGGCAGACAATAAACCACCAATAGTCGTTGGAATCAAACAAACCAGCAGCGCCACCAATACCGTAATAGAAATAGGTGTACCCGATTTAGCAACTTCTACACTATAAATTGAATACGGTAGCAGCGTAACGGTAACCATCAAAAAGATCAACGTCAACGCAACAAGTAGAATAGTCAAAGCAATTTCATTGGGTGTTTTTTGACGCTTGGCACTTTCAACCATAGAAATCATACGATCCAGGAAAGCTTCGCCTGGATTAGCCGTAATGCGCACGACCAACCAGTCCGACAGCACACGTGTACCACCCGTCACCGAACTAAAATCGCCACCCGACTCGCGAATCACCGGGGCACTTTCACCGGTGATCGCACTTTCATCCACTGATGCAACCCCTTCAATGACTTCACCATCACCCGGTACAAAATCTCCTGCTTCGATTAAAACCACATCGCCGCGACGTAAACTGGAGCCTGATACTTTGGAATAATTAACGCCGTAACGCGGCTCATCCAGTTTTTTTGCCGCAATATCACGTTTGGCACTGCGCAGAAATGCCGCTTGCGCCTTGCTTCGGCCTTCTGCAATCGCCTCGGCAAAATTGGCGAAAAGAACGGTAAACCACAACCATAGAGCCACGGTTAAAATAAATCCGGCGGGTTCATCTCCTTTACCTGTAACAGCCTGTATCCAAAGTATTGTCGTCAAGATACTGCCTATAAAAACAACAAACATAACGGGATTTTTCCATTGCTGCTGCGGAGCAAGCTTTCGGAATGAATCCACTATGGCTGCCCCAAGAATTTCCCGATCGAACAACGACGTCGAAACAAGTTCTTTACTCATGAAGTTCTCCAATTCACTGACATTCAATGGACAGATAAACCTGCCCACTCTTAATAGCTTGATTTATGATTATTTAGCGCCGATCATCTGAAGATGTTCAACCACCGGCCCGAGAGCCAACGCCGGAACAAAGGTCAGTGCACCGACCATAAGTACAGTGCCAATCAGTAACGCAACAAACAACGGGGTATGTGTTGGTAATGTGCCTAGGCCAACCGGTACAATCTTCTTTGCTGCCAGTGAACCGGCGATAGCAAGTACGGGTATTGCAAGCCAGTAACGTGAAAACAGCATAGCCACGCCTAATAGCGAGTTATAAAACGGGGTATTAGCCGAAAGCCCACCAAATGCGCTGCCATTGTTATTACCAGCGGATGAGAAAGCGTACAAGACTTCACTAAAACCATGAGCCCCTGGGTTGAAGACAGAGGCCTTACCAACATCGATCATGACTGCAAGTGCAGTACCACCTAATACGACCAGTGGTGGAATCAATATGGTGATAGCAGCCATTTTCATCTCATAGGCTTCGATTTTTTTACCCAGATATTCAGGCGTTCGACCAATCATAAGCCCAGACACAAATACTGCAACGATCGCAAACATTATCATCCCATACAGCCCAGAACCAACACCGCCGAAGATCACTTCACCCAATTGCATCAACCACATGGGTATCATGCCGCCAATAGGAGTAAATGAATCATGCATTGCATTGACTGATCCGTTGGAAGCAGCCGTAGTGACTATCGCCCACAGTGCAGAGTTGGTAATTCCGAACCGGGTTTCCTTTCCTTCCATATTGCCACCCGACTGACTTACGGTTGCTGATTGATCAACACTTAAGGAAGCCAATGCTGGATTACCGATCTGCTCTAACGGTACTTCAACAAAAATTAACGCAACTAAAATCAATGTCATGGCCGCTAGAATCGCCCAGCCTTGTCGGGTATCCCCCACCATCATGCCAAAGGTATAACACAATGCGGCTGGAATAAGCAGAATGGACAACATTTCCAGAAAATTACTCAAAGGTGTTGGATTTTCCAACGGATGTGCCGAGTTGACATTAAAAAAACCGCCCCCGTTAGTACCCAACTGTTTGATAGCAATCTGGGAGGCGGCAGGGCCTACAGCTATAACTTGTTCTTTGGCCTCAACCGATTCCATGATCGGCTTACCGGCTGCGTCTTGTAACGCTACGCCATCTGCACCTAATTTAGGTTGTTCATAACTAACTGTTTCAATTAATGGGACAGAGCGATAAGGACTAAAAGTTTGAACGACGCCCTGCCCGACCAATACCAAAGCAAGAATCAGTGATAGCGGCATCAGGATATACAGGGTGCTTCGGGTAAGGTCTACCCAGAAATTACCAATAGTATCGGTATTTCGACGAGTAAACCCTCGAATTAAGGCAACCAGTGTTGCCATCCCTGCCGCTGCAGAAACAAAGTTCTGTACAGTAAGGCCGAGCATCTGGGTCAGATAACTCATCGTAACTTCACCACTATAACCTTGCCAATTGGTATTGGTGGCAAAACTAACAGCGGTGTTAAAGGCCGAATCTGAACTAACGCCCGGTAAACTCTGTGGATTAAAAGGCAAATAGGCTTGTAAGCGTTGCAAGGCAAAAACAGCCAATACACCCAGTAAGTTAAAGATGAGAAAGCTGACGGCATAATCGGTCCAGCGCATCTCTTCGTTTGGATTCACACCACTTAGTCGATAGATCAGTGTCTCTATAGGTGCCAATAATCGATTCAATCCGACTGACTCACCCTCATAGACTCTAGCCATATACCATCCTAACGGCTTAGCCAACGCGAGTAAAGTCACTATATAAACTATAATTTGAAAATAACTGTTACTAGTCATTAAAATTTCTCCGGATAAAACAGCGCGGCAACCAGATAAATAAAGATAGCCAGCGCCAGCACACCACTTAATAGATAAACCCAGCTCATGGTTGCCCCCTTAAGTTTTCACAGGCATAAACCAGCGCGATACTGGCGGCAAAAAAACCCAGCATCAATAGAAGATAAATACTATCCATAAAACCACCTCACAT
>QVQE01000193.1 GCA_003584865.1 Methylococcales bacterium | reverse complement strand
TGAACACGGTGCGACCTTGCTGGGTTCAGATGGCCGGAAGATGAGCAAGAGTTATAACAATACGATTCCTCTCTTTGAGCCTGAGAAGAAATTAAAGAAACTGATTAATAAGATTAAAACTAATTCCTTAGAGCCGGGCGAGCCTAAAAATCCAGATGATTGCACACTCTTTAGTATCTATAAATCGTTTGCAACGACAGATCAAGTGCTTGAAATACGTCAACGCTATGTCGAGGGTATTGCCTGGGGGGAAATGAAACGGGTTTTATTTGAGCATATTAATGATCACATAACGCCAGCAAGAGAGCGCTATGAGGCATTAATGCAAGCGCCAGAGCATATAGAACAGCAGTTACAGGAAGGTGCGCTTAAAGCAAGAGCGGTTAGTGTACCGTTTATCAAAGAATTACGTAAAGCCGTAGGGATCTCCAGGATTTCATTGTGAAAAAAACAGTAAATCCTCACCGCATCAACATCTTAGTCACCCACTAGTTCCAGCTACAGAGAACCCCACCGTACCATAAAATTCATTGCCAGAGTTAGTTTCTGGTACTCCCACGCCAAAGTAAACTTGTGCTTTCGGGTGAACACGTATCCAGGTATTGAATACGGCGCCCGAGAGGTTGTTGTTGCCACTAAAATAGTCCGCTTGAAGCGTTAGTAGGTTGTCTAACACTTCAATGTTAAAGCCCCCTGTGTAGCCAAGATAGTCTGTGGTAGTAGAGAGGGATTTATTGACCCAATAAGATCCTGCATGGAGATTGACTTGTCTGGAGGGTTGGTAGACGACAAGCGCATAGTCTGCGTTATGGAGTTGTCTGGAGTTGGCGGAATGGAGCAGAGTAGTACCACTTTGAGTACCTAGAACTGCCTGAAAGTCTTGGCTAATAATGAAGGTCTTAGAAATATTGAAATAGGTATCAGCCTGATAGTTTTGGGCTCCTCCTCCGACCAGAGGAATATTGTAAGAAGCGAGCTGAAAATCCCAGCCATTACTAGCTGAGTAGTCTAAGGTAATATTTTCGTACAAGGTATTCTGGTAAGGCTGATTAGGTTCGTGGTAATAGTTGAGTTCATTACTGACTGTCCAGACGTCCTCAATCTGGTTTGGATTGGTGCGCAACTTAATTTTGGCCTTACCTTTCCCTTTTGCATGGGTGTTGAAAGGGATAAAGAAGAGAAGTAGCATTAAAACTAACAGGTGCTTCATTCTGCCAAAGGGGGAATTAAGTACTGCTTTACTGTGATCAACCATTTCAATAAACTGCACATAAGTTACTTATTTTGAATACCCTATTATCAAGAAGCTTTTCTTAACTCGCCTAAGCCATTCGGTTTTTTAACCACTTGGAGTTGTGCTTTAAAGCGCCTTTGGACTGCATCAACATGAGATATTACGCCGACAGTTTTACCATGCGTATGCAGATTTTCCAGAGTACTGATAACCGTATAAAGTGAATCTGCGTCCAGATTACCAAACCCTTCATCCAAAAATAATGAATCCACTGAGCGTCCGTTATTTGCCAACTCTGATAAACCTAAAGCTAAAGCCAAACTGACTATAAAGCTTTCGCCACCCGATAACGTCTTAGGTAAACGACGCACATTGGTTTGATAAGTATCTTCAACTTCCAACGCCAGGCCTTGTTCACTGTGCGCCTGACGCAAATAATAACGACCACTGATTTTTTCCAGGATAGCATTGGTTTGAGACAATAACTTATCGGCCAATTGACCTTGAACCCGTCTACGAAACGACATACCACTTTCTTCTGTAATCAATGCGACTTCTGCAAAATAACGCTGAGCATCCTGCTCTTGCTGCTGTAGTTTTAGCAAAAGGTCACTGTGTGTCAATTGGAGTTGCTGTTGTTCATCCAATAACCGCTCTAAATAGTCAACCTCCATGGCAGTTATAGTGATTTTTTCGGAAATGCCCTTTAATTGCTCTTCAATTTCTAACCTGTCAAGAAGGGTGTCTGATGAGGCCGCATACGCTTTGTCTAACCGCTTTTGGTTTGAGCTGAGTTCAAGTGTTTTAGCCCCAATCTCATTTATTAACGCCGCTTGTTGACGCTCAAGTTCTGTCTGATTCTCTATAAATTCCAGGAACCTGCTAATCTCTTGTACGTTCGTAAATGGGGTTCCTACCATTTTCTCTTGTATGGATTTTTGTAAATGGGTCACTTCACGATCTAAATGCACTAAGTACTGTTCTTTCTCAGCAATTAATTTTTGCTTTTCAATTAACCCTAAATGTAAACCAAGCACCTCTTCTTTTTTAAGCAGGTTAGTAAAGATTTCTATCTGCTCCACAGAATGTTTGATTTCATTCTGGCACGCCAATTGTTTTGTCTCTATGTTAGCCAGCTCTTCAGTCAATGATTTATACCGAAAGTTGTAGCCATGATAATCCTGACGACGACTGTTGATCTTATCAAAAAGGGCATCCTCTTGACCTTTAGTGGGCATTTTCTCACCCAATGCCGTTAATTGAATCTCTATCTTATCGGCCAATTCTTTTTCCTGTTTCTGAAGACGGGCTAAAGCATCTTCAAAATCAAGCTGTTCCTGAGAAACGCCCTGAGTATTGGTATTCAACTGCTCTGTATTAGCCTGCAATTGTTCAATAGTCACTAAGCCCTTAGCAATTAAGGTCTTGTTTTTCTCGATGCTGGTTTTTTTAGCACGTATCTTTACCATTAAAGTCAGAATCTCAGAAAGTTCATCGTTCTCTTTCTTGATCAACTCCTTCATCAAACTCAACTTGTTAATATCAAGATCATAACTGACTGTATTGAGTCGATTACATAAACTTTGCCATTGACCTCTCAATTGAGCTAATTGAGTTTTCTTGGTCTTATTTCTTTCAGAATTCTTTTCTGCTTGAGTTATATTAGCACTCACATTAGCGATCTTTTCCTTGACCTGTCTTATTTTGGCTTTTTGATCAATCAACGCTTGTTTTGAATTACTGACTACAGGCGGAAACTTTGCATAGGGATGCTGTAAAGCACCGCATAACGCACAGGGCTTACCCAGCACAAGATGGACACGATCCGGGGTCATTTTCTTCAAGAGCCCTTCATAATTAACGGCTTGTTGAAGAGTCAGGCGTATATTCTCTTCACTTTTCATACTGAGATTTAATTTTTCAAGCTCAAGAGTCAAAGATTCTACATCGTAATCAGCTTGTCCTTTAGGTTTAAACCATGAAAAGAATCCCGTCCCTCCTACCAGATTTTCATGCTTTTGAGCCAGATTATAAAGCGACTGAAAACCGTTGACCCGTTCTTGCTGTTCTACTCTTAAGCTTTCAAGATACTCTAGCGTGTTACCCTGAGACAATTCTGCCAGCTCTTTTTCATCGGTTTCTAACTGACGTGCCAAATCTATCTGCTGGCTCTGTTCTTTTGCAAGAACAGCGGCATTATTCTTGAGCGTTGTGATGATTTTTTTTGATTGCCTGGAAAATGACTTCTGCTTTACACTTAAGTCGGCAACATCTAAGCGCAATTTCTTTAGCTTACCTATTTCAGGTAAATCCGTTAATAAAACTTCATCAAATTTATGTTCTTCTAACCAACCCGAAACCGCAATAAACGCCGATTCTTTTTCAGCATACTGAACAGTAAGGGTTTGCCCGTAATCCGTGTCTAACTGCTGATGATGAATAAACTGGTTCAATTTATCCTTGATGTCTTCCAGTTTTTCTTGCTGCTCTGAAAAAGTCCGATTGGGCAAATTTAATGAAGCCACATCAACATTAACCAACTGATTTTTTAAATAGCCCAGCTCGTTTTGTAAATCAGCTAACATTGATTTACTTTGACTAATAAGCTGCTGCTTATCCTTGATAGCATCGATATCATCCTTAAGGAGTAACACCTCTTTAGAACCATCAATTCGATTCAATATAGTTTGGCTTTCAGTCACTTGCTTCTGCAACTTGTCCAAGCCATTTTCCTGTTCAGTAATCTGCTTTTTTAAGATCGCAATCGTCTGCAACAATTCATGTTGCTGCGATAAAGTTTTTTTATGGCTTTTTAACTCGACTAGCTGATCTTTAAAATCAATTAAATCTTGCTCAGAAGCCTCCTGCTTTTCAGGTGCCATAATCTGAATAGAGCTTAACTTCTGTTTTAATGCCTTTAGTTGCTGCTGAGCAGTTTCAGCATTATCAAGCGCTTCTTTTTTATAATCTGCATAGATATCAGTGCTAATAATTTTCTCTAATATATCCATCCGCTCATTATCAAGCGCATTTAAGAAAGCCGAAAAATCGCCTTGAGCCAACATAATCGAGCGAGTGAAATTACGGAAGTTCATCCCGGTAATTTCAGTGATTCGGTTACAAACCAATTGCGGCGTATCCGCTAGCACATCACCATTTGATAATCGAACCAGACGCATTTGAGGCGGCAATAACTCATGGGTAGACTCACTGTCAGCACGTTGCACATGCCAGCTTGATTTATACTTTTCTCCGTCTACAGAAAACTCAACCACCGCAAAACAATCGGCAGTATGCCTTGTCATTACATAATCGGAAGGCCTATCAAAACGAAAGGTTTCCCCATATAAGCCTAAGGTAATAACATCTAGAATACTCGATTTGCCTGATCCATTAGGCCCTGTAATTGCAAAAACGCCTGTTTCAGAAAAAGGCGCTTGCTGAAAATCAATTACGTTCTCGCCTTCTAAGGAATTAATGTTTTTAAAATGAATGGTGAGTATCTTCATAAATAATCAGTATTTTATAGAGTAGGGTACTCATTGAGGTAATGGCATCTCTGTCACGCCTTGGTACGCATTTTTTATCAGCACATGATACACGATGGGACTGTTTGAGAAAACAGCTCTTAAATCAGGAGAGAAAAACGTGTATAGGCTGTTTAATGAATTATCCTTGCAAAACTTGCAATCTGTCGTATATATAATAATAATGTAGCATTTAGATAACAGTTTAATTAGGTCAATACAATGATAACCGGAGCTATTAATTTATTTATATGGACAGTGCTTATTTTCTTTCTAGGCATGTATAAACCAAAATGGCCATTATTTTTCATCAAAAATCCCACCCGATTCATGATCCTTGCTATATCTATGCTATTGTTCATGATCTCAGCAACGCTGTATGGAGAAGGTCTGAGACGTGAGAAACTTGAGAAAGTAGCGATACAGCCAACGGCTGAAACAACTATTCATGACCCGGTTCCCGTGCCTGTACCCGTGCCCGCCCTAGTTCCAAGCGCCAAACACTAATGAGTAGCCCTGGCTAACGCACTTCACGGCAATCTTTGGGGTACCCGCACCCGATTTGCTCTACTCTTTTATCGCCAAGTCGCCCGCTTGAGTGACATCAAACCGTTCGGCTTGGGCGAGTTCTTCAAATAAATCTAAATAACGATGCACTGCGGGTAAGAGACAATACACACTATCAGTACATAAGCTATTATTTATTAGTACTATTTGCCAGTGTTCCATTGTTGTAAAAAGCTTAGGGTCGCTAATATCAAGAACGCCAACAATGTCCAGACAGGCATACTAAAACCTAGCAAAGTCCAATCGACTTTAGCACAATCACCGGTACCGGTTAACATCAGTTTGAGCGTATCAAACAAGGGGAAGTACTGGAACATATAAGCCAGCTCAGGGCCACACTCAGGCACTTTATCAGGAGGTAAGTGTTGTAGCCACACATGACGCATTGAGATAGATGCGCCTAATAAAGCGGATAATGTTCCTAGCAGCGCATAACGCTTGATACCCACTGGCCCTGGGTTATGCAAGCCTGCAGTTAAAAATACAATGCCGGTTAAGAGAATCGCCAGACGTTGTGAAATACATAAAGGACAAGGTTGTAAACCCTCAACCATTTGAAAATAAGCACCCATGCCTAACAAACCAGCACAAGCCAGGAAGCCTAAGAAGAACCAGATTCTGGCGTTAAATTTTAGTACGTTTAACATTATGACTGTCCCATGTAAAACTTTAAAACCCAATAGAGTGATGCTGACAAAGCAAGATAGGATCGTGTTGAAAGGGTGGATTAAAGTCTTTAATCAACACCCTTGGGGAACATTATAACGATTTGGACTACATTAAAAAAGTAATGCAGAGGGTAAGAGCATCAAACTAAGGTTTATTTTTTGATAAAATAATAATAACCGCCGTATTTACCTTTTAAAGTCATACTGGTATCAGCCTTATCGATTACCGTAAAAAGATCAAAACGACTACTACCAATAATTGCTACCTTTAATTTTCCGTCTTCTACTTCATAAGCAACCGGTGGTTGATCATAATAAGTGCCTTCACGAGGGATATGTAAGACGGTGACTTTTCCATCTTTGAAGACCCAGGTATCTTCTCTATCGATGGCTTGTTTGTCCGTTAAAGAATTCTTGGTGAGCTGTAATTTCCACGTACCTTGTACTTCTTCTTTATTTTGTAAGGTAATATCCGCAGAGACAGCCGAACCAAAAGCCGCTAGCACTAAGGATAGTGCTGCTAAATTCATTTTTTTCATTATTATTGTCCAATGAGCGACTAAAGTTTAGTCGGGTTATTCTACTCTTAAAAACAAGTGGATTGGGTGATATTATTAGACATTCACACCGGTTTCGGTTTAGGTTTCATCCAGTCAATTAGGTGATCCCGTACCTAAGTGGGCGCCTGACCTGAAATTCGTTTTTTTCTTGGCATTTATTGGTAATAGCGCTGGAATTCCTCGAGCCTGTAGGAGCGCAATAATGGTGTAGGTACTGTAATAACGATCTGCCATCAGAGTGCAAAGACCCCTGAAAAATATTTACGCTCGGTATTAGCTACTATTTTATTACTCATTGGACTTAAATTTGTTTTACATTAGGTAAGACGCAATAATAAGCCAACAATTCTAAAGATGGTATTTTATTTTTTGCAAGTTATCTTAATACCTGAGTATTATTTGTTTCACAATTAAAATTATAGCGATCCCTGGTGAGTGATGAAAAAAGTATTGTTTGTTAGTAGTGAAATCTATCCTCTTATTAAAACCGGTGGGCTTGCCGATGTCAGTGGTAGCTTGCCCCCTGCTTTGCAGGAGCTGGGCACGGATGTGCATTTGCTTATGCCTAATTATCAATCGATAAAAACGACGGAAGACATTTATTATAAAAGCACTATTCAGGTGAATAGGATGGATGTCAATATATTGGAAACACGGCTGCCTGGAACCCAAGTTGTGGTTTGGCTGGTGGATTATCCGATGTTTTTTGATTTTCCGGGTAACCCGTATATCGATGAAAAAGGTGAGCCATGGCTCAATAGTGCAGAACGATTTGCGCTGTTGTGCCGGGTTGCGGTTGAGGTGGCTATGAATCGGGGATATCTGGATTGGGAGCCTGATATTGTGCATTGTAACGATTGGCAAACAGGGTTAATTCCAGCCTTTTTGTCTTTAGAGACGCATCGGCGGCCTGCCACCGTATTTACTATTCATAATATGGCTTATCAAGGTTTATTTTCTAAAGAAACCAGTGGCTTACTTAATATACCCAGAGAGCTTTGGCATTTGAACGGGCTTGAGTTTAATGGATTTTTTTCATTCATTAAAGGTGGGTTGGCTTATGCGGATCGTATTACTACTGTGAGTCCCACTTATGCCGATGAAATCCAGACAGCTGAATTTGGCTATGGACTGGAAGGTTTATTAAGTCATCGAAAAGAAGATTTAATAGGTATTATCAACGGGATAGATGCGGAACACTGGAATCCAAAAACGGATACTCACATCGTTGCACCTTACGATAGCTCAACGTTGTCTAAAAAGCAGTTAAGCAAGTCTGCTTTACAAGCTAGAATGGCTTTACCTATTGATAATAAGGTGCCTGTTTTTACACTGATTAGCCGTTTGGTCGAGCAAAAAGGAATAGACTTGATTCTAGATTGTTTGCCGGAGATGTTGACCTTGCCAGTGCAATTTATATTATTGGGTAGTGGCGATAAGGCATTTGAACAACAGCTGACTGATTTTGCCAAACAGAATCCAGAAAAAATGGCGGTTACTTTAGGTTATGATGAAGTTCTCGCTCATCAACTGGAAGCGGGTGCAGATGTTTTTTTAATGCCCTCACGGTTTGAGCCTTGCGGTTTAAACCAGTTATACAGTCAACGTTATGGTACTGTACCCATCGTTAGAAAAACGGGCGGTTTGGCGGATACTGTTTGCGATGCGTTACCCAAAACATTCACCAATAAGACGGCGACGGGATTTGTTTTTAATGACGCAACAGCAGGCGCTTTAATGGAAGCTATTAAGCGCTCAGTGCTTGTTTATGGTTTTTCAGAGCTATGGTCTCAATTACAACTTAACGGGATGCAGAAGGATTATTCTTGGCTTAGAAGTGCTAAAGAATATCAATCTCTGTATGAGCAACTATAACTTCAAAAAACAGCACCCAATAACTACGTCCAAGGGGGTTGAGTCGAGTGAAATATTCGGAATGACAGTAATATATTTTTAAAAAATTTAAAAATAAA
>QVQE01000058.1 GCA_003584865.1 Methylococcales bacterium | reverse complement strand
CTTCGAGATAACTTGTTTAATCGTGCTGGCGAATATTTACCAGAAGCGACTCTTCGAACCCTGATTGATGAGCTTTGGATAAGAGCGTCAAAGACAGATACCGCTTATAAAGCAGACCGTTGGCTCAAGGCAATTCAAGAGATAGCAAAGCAATTGCGGGATGCGCCATTGTTCGAAAAAGCGAGGCTGGTACATGTGCGTCCTACTGATGTGCCTTGGTTTGATATTGCAAGGGTTTATCTGGCCTGTGGAGACCCTCAAACGGCATTAATCAAATTGCAGTTGATTCCTGATGATACCGGAAGCTTTAGGTCACATGAGCGTCAATTATTATTGTTGGTCAACTCGCTCCACGAGTGACCGATTGGCAAAGTTGGATAACTCATGATACCTATCGGGCTGACTTACAGAAGAATCATAAACGCAAAACAGCGTTTTGGTCTAAATATTAATTAAGTCGAGAACTTAAGTCTATTTTTGTGTAGAGTATACCTAGTTTTTTAATCACCAGTGAATAAAGGGGAGAAATGTACACAGTCGCGATTCAACCGACTGTACCTCAAGGTGCGATTACCTTAACCAGTAATCCATGACGGATAATGCGATTAATTAAGGCGACCTTAGACTAAAATGGGGAAATACACAAAGCTATTAGCATCAATTTTATCAGGTAGCTCTGATAACAATATCGCTTTTGAGAGTTTATGCAGATTATTAATCAGATTGGGTTTCGATCAACGTATAAAAGGTGGTCACTTTATTTTTTCGCGAGATGGTGTTGATGAAATTATCAATTTACAATCCTTGGGGAATTTAACAAAACCTTATCAAGTTAAACAAGTCCGCCAAATCATTTTGAAATATAAATTAGGGAGCTTAGATGTTGACGAATAAATATGAACTGATTATTTACTGGAGCCATGATGATAACTGTTTTTTAGTTGAAGTACCTGAGCTTTCAGGTTGTATGGCAGATGGTAAAACGTATACTGAAGCGGTTTTAAATGCTGAGAAAGTCATTGCTGAATGGATCGAAACCGCACACATGTTAGGGCGAAACATTCCAGAGCCACGAGGAAAGTTAATGTATGCCTAAAGAACGGAATAAATTCTTAGACAAACTGAATCTATACCAGATTTATGAGCAAGCCAATTAAAACCTTACCAAAGTTCAGCAACGAAAACGAAGAGCGTGAGTTTTGGGAACAACATAACTCTACGGCTTACCTTGATTGGAACAAAGCAGAACGGGTAGTGCTCCCCAACTTAAAGCCAACAACAAACACAAATTTACAGCCGACTGGGATTTCATCCAATGAAGCAGAAACTAATGATGTACTGGAATTTATGCAAACGTTGCTCTTAGGTCAACGCACAGATGCTGATATTAATACCCAGTTTCAGGCATTAAGAGATGAATGGGAACAGTCCGCTCATGCTGATCAATTCCTAACGGGCGATAAAAAATTATCAGCGATTAAAGAACTTGAGGTTATTATTGTTTAGTCATGTCTACACGTTGAAATCAAAGCTTTTCAATCATCAAAATATTCACCTATGACTAAATCTCTGCGCACTCAATTAATTGAACTTGGCCCTGAACAATTAGCGGATGCACTATTGAAGTTATCTGAAAGATATCCAGCTGCCGCTGAAGTCATCGAGGGATTATTAGCGACACCGGATGAAAACATTGAACGTTATAAAGCCAAGTTGGCGGATCTTAAACAGTGTGAAGACTTTGTATCCTGGCACGAATTAGATGATTTTGCATTTGAATTACAGCAAGTATTAAATGATTTGGAAAGGGGCGTAAAGGATCCTTGTGAAGGCGTTGACTTGCTCGCCCAGTTTTTCGAAATAGATAAAGTCATTGTTCATCGTTGTGACGATTCAGGTGGATCAGCAACCGATCTATTTCTTTCTTCGGCAACTGACCTTTTCGTTTCGTTTGCGAGTCAATGTAACAATAAACAGGTCATCGCTGATCGGTTGATTAAGCTTAATGAAGATAATGACTATGATCTTCGAGATAACTTGTTTAATCGTGCTGGCGAATATTTACCAGAAGCGACTCTTCGAACCCTGATTGATGAGCTTTGGATAAGAGCGTCAAAGACAGATACCGCTTATAAAGCAGACCGTTGGCTCAAGGCAATTCAAGAGATAGCAAAGCAATTGCGGGATGCGCCATTGTTCGAAAAAGCGAGGCTGGTACATGTACGTCCTACTGATGTGCCTTGGTTTGATATTGCAAGGGTTTATCTGGCCTGTGGAGACCCTCAAACGGCATTAATCAAATTGCAGTTGATTCCTGATGATACCGGAAGCTTTAGGTCACATGAGCGTCAATTATTATTGTTGGTCAACTCGCTCCACGAGTGACTGATTGGCAGAGTTGGATAACTCATGATACCTATCGGGCTAACTTACAGAAGACTCATAAACGCAAAACAGCGTTTTGGTCTAAATATTAACTCATTGAAGCAGCGTAACTTATTGGATTTAGTGAATGTCGAAGAGTTTCTGGGTTTTATGGTAACTCGCTAAAAATGAGAATATTACAGAGATAACCTTGTCGCCTTTTGGAGTTAGACTTGGAGAGCAATTACATTAATAATGAGGCGCTTTTACAGATCAAAATTGTTATTCTTTCCGCGTGCTAAGACTGTATACTTAAAGTCAAAAGTATCGTAATCTCACTGTTCAGGACAAATTACTTGCGCAGTCAACAAACCAATAAAGATCATATAATGTCATCAAGCTTTTTATTCCTTCCTGGTTCGCTTGCACTTGAAAATCGACCGTTCCATTTTAAAATTGCTGATGTAATTCAATCAGCGTTTTCTTCTTGTCATGGCTATGTTGGTTATAAATTGACTAGGCTTGGACGAGCATCAGATGAGGATGTTCCCTCATTTTTAATAGTGACGAGAGAACATGGAATTATTTTAATTGATGTCGTTGAAGAACGGATTATTGAAAAGATTGAGTCAAACGGTGCCGAATATTGGAGATCGGAGTCGGGAGAAATTCGTCTGGCCCGAAGTTTGGTGCTTGACCTTTATCAGGAAGAAGTTCAAAGCAGACTGAAAAATGATCTCACACTTTATGATAGAAAAACAAGACGTGCAAAGACGCCTATTTTAAGCGTAGTAGTCTATTGCTCTAATCAAGCAACCGAGAATTATGTATCACCAGAAGAATTCGAGATTACCGAGCTTACATTAGATCAATTGGATGCTTGGCTTAGAGGCTTACCTTATGTATACAACTGTACTATGCAGGATCTGGACAAACTATATGGCCTCATTGAAGGGACTTTCATTTACGAAAATAAAAACCCTATCATAGATGAAGATAAGTTAGTTACTATCAACGACTACATTCAAAAATCACTACGAACAACATTTAAACAGGATGATGCCCAACGCCTTGCTTCGATGCAGTTACCACCAGGCCCCCAGCGTATTAGAGGCCTAGCGGGTACTGGGAAGACCATAGTTTTATGCCTTAAGGCGGCAATCACACACAAGCGCTTTGAAGAATTTAAAATCTTATACCTGTTTAATACACAAAGTCTTTATCAGCATGTTCAGACTTTGATCTCAAAGTACTACACTTTAGAAGCAAAACGAGTTCCTGACTTCAATCTTCTATAAATGTCTTTAGATTTATCACCTAACAAAAGAACTCTCAACGCTTTTAAATTCAGACATGAATAAAGCACCAGATATTCACGCCATGCCTGTAACATACTGACCTCATCCATGATGTGCTTGCCAGCAACCGCATTAGGAATCATAACTTGCTGTAGGTAAATGCCCAGTGTACCAAGAACTAACTAACCATCTAATAACTCTTCTGCTGTAGTTGCATCAAAAATTTGTTTAGTCCATGATTCAATCAGTTCAGCGTTTGCAGTACGCACTTTATCCTGTAATTGTTGATTGATTGAGCCAAATTTGGATTTTAGTAATAACAAGAAAAGCTTAGACGCTTCTTCTTGTCTACCTTTTTCAACACCCTCCTCAAGACCTTCCTGTTTAAGTATTTGCGCTAGCCCCATCATCTCACCTGCTTTGTTTAGATAGTTTGTACGAAACTCAGTCATTTCTTCTTCGCTTAGATTGGCATAGAAATCAATAAAGTCAATATATTTACGTTGTTTGTTAGGATTGGATTCAATGGTTAATAAACCCAATTGTGCTGCAAAGTAAATTGGTAAGCGCTCATGTTTTTGATAGTGCATATTGGGGAGATTAAGCCGGGCAATAATGTTATCACTGTCTTTAAAATCATGAGCGGATAAGCGTTTTAAATCACATGAAAGATAATTAAACTCTAAGTAGGTGTTGTTGTCACCGCCTAATCGTAATCTATCTTTTCTGGTGCCTGTATTCAAGAAAATGACAATCGGTATCACCCGATCTGTTTCCATTAACTCTGCTAAATCAAGGCAATAATGCGCTAAACGATAGATTGAAAACCGGTTGGTTTGCGTTTCCTCTTCAAGAACAAAAAGAATGGCCTCACGATTGCCGTCGGGCCATTCAACTAATAAAGGGACATCCAGTTCTCTAAACCGATCGCCTAAGCGGTCTTTAAGTTGTTCCTGTCTTATGGGAATGATGCGAGCTTCACTTAAATCGGCAATGGCTTCATCTTTGGCAAAAAAGGCTAAAGCCTCACGAGGATAATCAAGAATAAGGTTTTTAAAGTTCTGATCATGCATTAATAAATGACCTCATGGAACAAACTTCTCAACCGGATTGGAGAAATTATACGTGTTCATCTTATTGGCTTCTGGACTGGTAGCCGTCACTTTAAACACGTATTGGGTTCCACTTTTTAAATGTGACAAATTCTCTACCACTAAGCGAGCGGCATTCTTACTCGCCGTGTTTTCTTTAGTGCTATCCTTAGCGGCGATTAAGGCGGCTGTATAAAGAGAAATGGCTGCTTGCAGTGTTGCCAAATCCGGTTGAGGATCAGTAAAATTGGCATTGATTAATTAGCGTGTATGTCTGGGGTAGAGTGACTTTTGACGCTGATACCAATTCTCAAGCCAAAAGCATCTAAAACTTTTGTAAGTGTGTCTAGTCTCGGATTTCCTTGCTTAGACAGAGAACGATAAAGAGCTTCACGGGTTAAGTCTGTCGTTTGTGATAGTTTTGTCATCCCACCTACTTGTGCGTCTGCAACATGTTTTAAAGCAAGTTTGAATAGTTCGATGTCTCCGTCTTCTAAGCATTCCTCAAGATACAACGCAGCACATTCAGGATCTGAAAGTAGCTCTTTGCTGGTTTCATCAAAAGACACGCTAGCTTGGTTGTTAACCATCGTTCATTCTCCTTTCATAATCTGCAAGATATTCTTTTGCTTTGGCAATGGTGCTGTTCTGGTCTTTTTTTGTTGAACCAGCCAAAAGTAAAACTATTTTATTTCCTATTAGTTTGTAAAAAACACGAAAACCCGCACCATAATGTTCGCGCATTTCATAAATGCCATTTGCATCATCAAGGCTTTTCCAGTCTCCAAAGTTGCCAAGACTAGCACGAGCGATACGGGCACGGATTTTCACCTGTGCCTTTTTATCCTTAAGATTTAACAGCCAGATAGCAAAAGGTTTTTTACCGTCTTCTGTGATATATTCCAAAATTTCAAACATGGAGGCACTGTAACTTATAGGTTACACAGGGTCAACAATTATAATGGGAACGTATTATTTTACTGACCAGTTACAACTTCAACAGGCGTTACGGTTCGCGATGAATGAGCGAGGTAACAATCTTAGACCTTACGGAACAAACTTCTCAACCGGATTAGAGAAATTATAAGTGTTCATCTTAATGGCTTCTGGACGGGTAGCCGTCACTTTAAACACGTAGTGGGTTCCGCTTTTTAAATGTTACAGATTCTCTACCACTAAGCGAGCGGCATTCTTACTCGCCGTGTTTTCTTTAGTGCTATCCTTATTGGTGATTAAGGCTGCTGTATAAACAGAAATAGCCGCTTGTAGTGTTGCCAAATCCGGTTGAGGATCAGTAAAGTGAGGATTGTTAGTCATTCTTTGAACAATCTTCTGAGCATAGCTCGCTAAATCATTGTCTCTAACGTCACCACAGTGGATCAAAACTTTTTGTGCTTTCATAAATCCCTCGAATGTGTTCGTAAAACGAACGCGATGAGTTGAAATCCAAATCAAACTCCCTGCAACAAACTGATTAAGCTGAGTGTTGCTTGAGTGACTATAGTTATTAATAACTACAAATCAAGTTTTTCGTTTTATAGCAAAAGTTGAGAAGGCGCTTTTCAGCTATAATGGCAACAGGATCTAAGCAGAAGCCTCATGACAGCATTATACTTTCACAGCCGCTCAAGTGATTTTTAATGTTTAGCTGGTCATCAATAGGCTAACTGATCTAATGTAATTCCTAACGCTTCTGCCGCTTTGATTAGTGTTGCCTTGCGTGGTCGTTTAGCGGACTCGATCTGCGCGTAACCCGCTTGGCTAATCCCCATTCGTTCAGCCATGTCAGCTTGAGTTAACATCAAGTATTCACGCCATGCCTGTAACATACTGACCTCATCCATAATGTGTTTGCCAGCAACTGCATTAGGAATCATACCAGGGCGAACAACATTGGGTATTTTAATAAAATCAGCATAAGGCACTACCACAAATGCTGGCTTACCATCATTGCCAAGAATAGTTTGATAGTTAGTAAGTATGCTCATCGCGTTTTTTCACCTCTTCAATGTCAATAATGTGCACGTTGCCGTCGAACTCAAAAAACACTCGATAACTTCCTACCCGTAAGCGATAGCTGTAGTCATGGTTAGTTAGCTTTTTAATGCCCTGGCAATTAGGGAAATCAATTAACGCTTGAGCTTCGACATAAATCTTTTTACGGGTTGAAGGCTCTTTGATTTTCTCAATTTGTTTTAAGGCTTTAGGTTTCCAGTTAATGTCGTTCATTTGACTAATTATAAGTATTTTATAAGTATAATCAAGTGTAGGTTAATATTGCAGGCATTACGTGATGAATAGACGAGGTAACAATCTTAGATCTTATGGAACAAACTTCTCAACCGGATTAGAGAAATTATATGTGTTCATCTTATTGGCTTCTGGACGGGTAGCCGTCACTTTAAACACGTATTGGGTTCCGCTTTTTAAATGTGACAGAGTGCCTTTGGTGCTAGAGAATAAGGTGAAGTACCATTCTGCATCGTCAGCTGGGGCAGGGGTAGGCGAATAAAGCACTAGATATTCAGTCGCTTGAGGAATGTAGCCAATCTCAAAATAAACTTCACCTGGGTTATTCCCGTACAGAGTCTATCTACTCTATCGAGACTATCGCAATTTAGAGTTATTTATTTTGGCTTAGATAATTTGCAGTACAATCCAACTGGGCTTTAGGATCAAAATCGAATTATTAATTAATATGTAAATGGGGCAACAGTACAGGAAAAAGATTCTGGTTGTGACGGTTGTGGTAAGGATAAGTTATAATCATCTGAATAAAATTTAAGGACTATTTAAGTGAGCAATTTGAATTTATCAAACTATTTACATCCACCAATTACCGAAGCGGTTATTGAAGTAAGAGTAAATAAAGAAATATCTATAGGACTTACTGAAAAAATTGCAAATAAATTACTTAAAAATTATCCTAACAAGCTACCATCAATTAACATCATCCAACAATCGTTTGATAATGGTATAGCTTCTTTGAATGCCAACAATGGAATTCAACATGGATTTCAACTTCGATCTAATGATCAATTAGATGTAGCAATCATCTCACAAAGCTCAGTAACGGTGGCCCGACTTGCACCTTATCAAGGAGGGGTATCTTTATATGATAAGTTTGTTAATGTATGGAAAGCATGGAAAGCAATTGCTAAAATACAGCCGATTTCGAGAATCGGTGTTCGATATATAAACAGAATTGATATTCCTTTGACGGATGCAAACAAAATAGAGCTTAGAGATTATTTAACATTTTACCCAGAATCCCCTGATCTAAGTAACCTTCCTATAGCTGAATATCTAATAAAGGTAACTCAACAGGTAAATGAAATGTGGTCTGCTACTATAACTTCAGCAACGCTTCAACCAATATTAGTAAATCATATATCCCTACTTCTTGATATTGATGTATTTCGTACTGAGCATATTCCTATTAAAGATGAGGATTTGTGGACAATGATTACCGAGGCTCGTAGCATTAAAAATACAGTATTCCAAAGCTGCATAACACAAAAAACAAGGGATTTATTCTGCTAATGTACCTAAAGCTAGCCTCTACCAGTCAACCTGTTAACACTTCTTTCTATCCTGATACAGGTAAAGATTTCCATCAGATTTCCACAATCAAAAATAAAAGACCCCAAGAATTAAGTCAGCTTAGGAACGTGCATTAAATAACTTAGGCAACTTCAGGAATTATCACTTCAGGAATGGCAGTGTAATTCCATTGCCCGAGATGCTTATCAAATACAATTCGCATTGATTCTTTAAACCCCTCCATAACTTTTCTGCCCGTCTCATAAATCCTGTTAAAAATACAGACAAAGACTTTTAATCCTGCTTTTGTAG
>QVQE01000155.1 GCA_003584865.1 Methylococcales bacterium | reverse complement strand
ATGTTCCCCTTGTGGAGTTTAAACCCTGTCAATAAGGGTCTGAAATAAATGACACCGTGTACCCATAAAACCGATGCATCGAATAAATAAAGCAGTCTAATCTTAATAAAATATCTCCTTATAAGCAACTATCTAATAATAAGATATATATATCTAAAATTACGATATATAATAAGATCATTGCATGGTACTGTCTAACAGTATTAAAAAGACTGAATCTGTTTGATGCCTTTTCTAACTGATTAATATCATTTTTATGACTATGCGATGACTTTTTCAGATGACTTCATTCACATTGGCTAACTATTACACAGCTAATTTGAGCGGTCAATTAACTAATAACTAATAACTAATAATTAATATTCAGGAGAGTAGCATGGCGCGTATCGTGGTTTTAGGTGCTGGCATTGGCGGCGTACCAATGGCTTATGAAATGAAAGAAACCGTAGGAAAGAAACATGAAGTTATTGTCATTTCCGATAGTCCAACCTTTCACTTTGTCCCATCAAACCCTTGGGTTCCACCCAAATGGCGTAAACCGGAAGACTTAAAAATTGAACTGGCTCCGGTGATGAAAAAGAAAGGCATCGAGTTTATTCAAAAAGCAGCAGTCAAGATAGAACCCAATAATAACCAGGTATTGCTGGATGATGGCTCTGCGGTTGCTTATGATTTTTTAATTATTGCCACTGGTCCTCGTTTAGCTTTTGACGAAATACCTGGTTTAGGACCTGATGGTTACACCTCATCTGTTTGTCACGTCGATCATGCTGCCGTTGCCGCGCAAGATTGGGATAAGTTTATGGAAAATCCAGGCCCCATTGTGATTGGTGCTGTGCAAGGTGCCTCCTGTTATGGACCTGCCTACGAATACTTAATGATTCTTGAAACAGAATTACGCAATCGTAAAGTTCGCGATAAAGTTCCCATGACATTTGTTACCGCAGAACCCTATATAGGTCATTTAGGACTCGGCGGAGTGGGTGACACTAAAGGTTTAATGGAAAGTGCTCTGCGAGATAAGCACATTAAATGGATTACCAATGCCAAAGTCGATAAAATTGAAGAAGGCATGATGTTTGTCACCGAAGTCGATGACGAAGGCAAAGATAAGAAAAAACACGAACTACCCTTTAAGCATTCGATGATGTTACCTGCTTTTACCGGTATCGATGCGGTGCGTCATGAAGCTGCAGAAGGCTTGGTTAATCCAAGAGGCTTTGTATTGATTGATGAACATCAACGCAATCCAACTTTTAAAAACATCTACTCTGTAGGGGTCTGTGTCGCACTGCCTCCAGTTGAAAAAACACCCTTGCCCGTGGGTACACCCAAAACAGGTTATATGATCGAATCGATGGTCACCACAACCGCGCATAATATTGCTGAGCAACTTGAGGGTAAAGAGCCTTCACATCATGCTACCTTGAATGCCTTATGTTTAGCCGACTTTGGTGATTCTGGAGTTGCCTTTTTAGCAATGCCTCAAATTCCACCCCGGAATGTAACTTGGTCCGCACAAGGTAAATGGGTCCATCTAGCTAAAATTGGTTTTGAAAAATACTTTATGCGTAAAGTAAGAAAAGGCATTAGCGAACCCTATTATGAAAGACTCATGCTTAAACTGATGGGTGTCGTTCGTGTCAAGGGGCATTAACATGAATGTCGATAGAATAGTCTTTGCCGTTGCTGGCAGCTTTATCCTAATGAGTTTGTTACTTGCACATTATCATTCTGAATTGTGGTTATGGTTTACTGCATTCGTGGGTGCTAATTTGTTTCAATCCGCCTTTACTGGTTTTTGTCCTATGGCAATAATCCTTAAAAAACTGGGTATCAAGTCGGGTTGTGCTTTTTGATAAGATTGCATGGAAAGATGATGCTAAAAAAAATGAAAAAAAGTGCTGTATTAACGTTAGTCTCAACATTACTGCTAGCCAACGCTTCAGTTTCTGCAGTCCCTATCGTTAATAAAGTGCCAGATAAAGCGCTACCTGAACAATTAAATAGCCAATCTTTTACTCTAGATCAGGCGATTGATTACGCAATAGCTAATAACCCTGATCTACAAATTGCTATCGATCGGGTTGATCAGGCTGACGCCCAGTTAGGTATTGCTTTATCTGCGTTTTATCCACAAATATCAGCACGAGTGGGATATGAAACGTCTAATAACCCTGCCCAAGTCTTTGCAATGATTGTATCGCAACGGGATTTTAATTCTGGCTCTATGGCTAATATTAATAACCCGGGTTATAGGCAGAATTTTCGTCCTGAGGTTATCGGCAAGCTCTCTCTCTTTCGTGGGGGGCAGGATTATCAAAACAGTAAGGCGGCAGAATTAGGACTAGATGCGGCTGAATATGAACGATCAACTGTTCATAATGCATTAATTCAGGCCATAACAGCCACCTATTATGCCTATTTGGCTTCGGTAGAAGCACAGAAAGTAGCGCAAGATTCGATTACAGCGATTACCAGTGAACTGCATCAAACCGAATTAAAATACAAGGCTGGCACGGTTCTTAAATCGGATGTTTTATCATTAGAAGTTAAATTGGCTGAAGCTCAAGACGCCCAAATTAGAACAGCTAATGGTATCGAGTTATCAAAAACCAATCTAGCCAACCTGTTAGGCTTACCGAGTCATCAACCCTTTAATATTGCGCCATCGGCTTCTATATTAGCATCGCCGAAATTGACCTCATCGTTTAACGAGTTACTAGAGCTCGCATTATCTCAGCGACCCGAAATTAAGGCGGCGGCAAATCAGGTTGAAATTAGCCTTCGTAAATTAAAAAGTGAGCAAGGGGCTTATTTACCTAAGGCCGACGCTTATGTGAGTTATGGGCAAAATAGTCAATCTCCCGGATTTTCAACCAGTAAAGATAATGTGACTGCGGGTATCACTGTCGAAATGGATATGTTTTCTGGGTTTAATACCCAACAACGAGTTCGTGCAGCAGAACAAAAGCTTGCAGAAGTGCGTGAAACAGAGCGTAAAACCAGATTAGCGATTGAACAAGAAGTAAAGACTGCTTATCTAAAGCTTGAAGAAGGCTTGGCCCGTTTACATGTTACCGATGTTTCGGTGTCTGCCGCTGATGAAGCCTTACGATTAGTCAATGAAGAAAGACATGCCGAAATAGTCACTGTCACCCGTTATATTGAAGCCGAAGTTGCCCGAAATAAAGCACAATCTAATACCATCGCAGCACATTACGATGCACTGAGTGCCGAAGCGGCTTTAAAAAAAGCCATCGGCGATTGGAAATAAAGGAAGTCTTATGTCACAAAGTGAACACTCAAACGTTAGTAAAATACTGTCTATCGGGGGCGCTGCTTTAGCCTTGATTCTTCTATTGCTTTATATGCAAGGCAGTTTTGTTAGCAAAGTTTCTCCGGGATTAAGTCCGCTGAATAGCGAAGCAAAAGTGCCTGAGAATCAAACAGCCGTTGTTGAGAAAAAACAGGTTGACGATATTCTAACCTGGCCGGGTACTGTCAAATCAAGAACCGTCGCTAATATTGCTCCGAAGATAACGGCACGAATTTTAGATATAAAAGTTCATGTGAGTGATAAGGTTAAAAAAGGTGACCTGATTGCCCGTTTAGACGAGCGCGATATTAAGGCTGAAGAGCAATCCGTGTTAGCAGCGCTGGCGGGTGTAACTGCACAAGCGAATCGGGCGAAAGCGGATGAACAGCGTATTGAGGGCTTGTATCATAAAGAAGCCGCCACCCGTGAAAACTATGATGCCATCGTTGCCAAAGCCAAAGAAGCACAAGCGAGTGTGAGTCAGGCAAGTAGTCAAGTCAGCGAAATGAGAGCACATTTATCAGACACCTTATTATTAGCACCGTTTGATGGGGTTGTTGTTAAACGTCTTAAAGAACCGGGAGATATGGGCTTACCAGGCGTCCCCGTTGTTACCCTGCAAACATCACAAGGCTTAAGACTTGAAGCGGATGTCCCCACCTCTTGTGCAGGACGCTACCATACCGGAATGGCTGTTAAGGTACGTATTGATACGTTATCAAAAACCGTATTGGCTCAAATTGATGAAATTAGCCCTGATGTTGACCCGCAAACTCGAACCCAACTGATCAAAATTGCACTACCTGTAATGGATGGCTTGCAACCGGGTTATTTTGGCTGGTTGGAACAAGCCTGTGATCAACACGAGACATTATTAATTCCTAAGAGTGCTGTACAACATATTGGCCAACTGGAAGTGGTTAAGATTTTATCAGCTGGTCATCCGTTGATGCGTCATATTAGAACTGCCAAAACCTTCGGTGATCAGATTGAAGTTATTTCTGGTTTGCAGGCGGGTGAGACTCTTATCCTTAATGCAGAGCAGGCGCAGTAATGACTGAACAGGAAAACCAAAAGCCAAGACGTGGCTTGACGACTAAGATTGTTGAAGTTTTTACCACCTCACAGCTATCTATTTTATTTCTGATTATCTCCTTGCTGGCGGGTGCAGCTGCGCTAACCCTCACTCCCCGCGAAGAAGATCCTCAGATTGTTGTTCCTGTCATGGATGTAATGATTGAATATCCCGGGGCTTCGAGTGAAGAAGTAGAAAAGTTGGTAGCAACCCCCTTAGAGGTTCTATTAAAACAGATTGAAGGCGTGGAATACGTTTATTCCGTTTCTAAGCCTGGCGCGGCAATGGTCACAGTCCGTTATTTTGTCGGTCAAAGTTTCGAAGACAGTCTCGTTAAAACCTGGGATAGATTGATGTCTAATCAACATCTTATTCCTGCCGGCGTCAGTCACTGGAAAGTGTCGCCGGTAGAAATTGATAATGTCCCTATCGTCTTAATGACATTATCTGCACAAAATAAGCAGTATGATTCCATGGCATTACGACGGATTGCCGATGAATTAATTACGGCTCTCCGAAGCGTGCCTGATGTCGGCAAGAGTTGGGTCGTCGGTGGCGAACAACGTCAAGTCTCTATCTATGCGAATACCGCCAGTTTAGCGGCACACGGCATCACCTTACTGGATATTACTCAAGCGTTGGCTAATGCGAATGTCAATGTGCAAGCGGGCAGTTTTGAACGTAATAATCGTGAGATTTTATTGGAAGCGGGGCCGCACTTTAGTTCTTCAGCAGAAGTCGGTGCAACCGTTATAAAAAGTATCGCAGGGCGTCCTGTCTATCTGCGTGATATTGCCCGAATTGAAGACGGTCCAGCCGATGTGGATCATTACACCCGTATTGGTTTTGGCCCTGCTGTCGATGAAATGCCCACCATTGGCACAGCCACGGGTGATAAGCCACAAATCGGGCAAGAACGTCAAATGGCAACCCTAGCCATTGCTAAACGTAAAGGCAGTAACGCCGTGCAAGTGGCTGAAGCGGTGATTGCGACCGCAGAAAAATTGCACGGTACTTTAGTTCCAGAAGACGTGCTACTCACCGTCACGCGCGATTACGGTGAAACGGCTAATCACAAAGTTAACGAATTGGTTAAACACTTAAGTTTTGCTATTGTCATTATCGTCGTATTGTTAGCTTTTTCTTTAGGCTTGAAAGAATCTTTTATTGTTTCTATTGCCGTACCAATGACTTTGGCTCTGACCTTATTGCTGGACTATATTTCGGGTTACACCATTAATCGGGTCACCTTATTTGCTTTGATTTTGTCTCTTGGCCTGTTAGTCGATGATCCTATTGTGGATGTAGAGAATATTCATCGACATTATAAGTTACGGAAAGAGTCCCCCTTACAAGCGTTATTAACGGCTGTTGATGAAGTTAGACCACCGACTATTCTGGCGACATTTACCGTGATTGTATCCTTCTTGCCGATGTTTTTTATCACTGGGATGATGGGGCCTTATATGGCACCCATGGCTTTTAATGTCCCTATAGCGATGATTGTTTCGTTAATCGTGGCTTTTACTGTGACCCCTTGGGCGAGCTTTAAATTATTGCAAAGTGAATATCACAAACACAGCGATGAAGCGCCTATTGAGTTAAAACAAACGCTTATTTATAAGCTGTATCGGGGTGCTTTAGGGCCTTTATTGGCAACTTCTGGTCGTGCTAAATTGTTTTTGCTGATTGTGCTGATCGCCTTTTTAGGTTCGACGATGTTAGCGATTACCCGTGCTGTACCGCTTAAACTTTTGCCTTTCGATAATAAAAACGAATTGCAAATCATGATTGATATGCCACGTGGTTCCACCTTAGAAGCTACCGATCAAGTCGCGCGTGCTTTAGGGAGTTATCTGGCAACCGTTAATGAAGTCACCGACTACCAAACCTATACCGGCTTGGCAGCACCGATGGACTTTAATGGGATGGTTCGGCATTATTATTTACGCAGTGGTGGTTATGTCGGTGAAGTTAGAATTAATTTATTGCCTAAAGATAAGCGAGAACAGCAGTCTCATGAAATTGCGTTACGTATTCGTCCTGATATAGAAAAGATAGGTAAACAATACGGAGCAAACCTTAAGATTGTAGAAATTCCACCGGGGCCTCCGGTACTTTCTGATTTGGTCGCCGAAGTCTATGGCCCACCAGAAGCCAGTATTGCCGATTTGATCAGTGTTTCCAAACGCGTTAGAGCCGATATGGAAAAGACTGACGGTGTCGTCGATGTCGATGACTTTTCAGAAGCGGCTCATGACAAAGTACATTTTGATTTAAATCGAGAAAAAGCGGCTTTATCTGGGGTGAGTGTTGCCCAAGTCACCGATACCTTGCGCATTGCTTCCACGGGTCAATCTGTTGGTATTGTGCATATAGACAGTGAGCGTCTACCGCTGGAAATTACTTTACAATTACCTCGTGCCACCCGTTCATCAGTCGCTGATTTATTGGCATTGCGAGTAAAAACTGAAACAGGTGAATTGATTCCTTTAAGTGAAATAGGGTCTGCTAGACTAGAGACTGACGATCAACCCATTTTTCATAAAAACCTGCAACGCCTTAATTACGTGGTGGCTAGCATGGCGGGGCGTAGTCCAGTAGAAGCTGTTTTCGATTTGAATGACAGTTTAGCGGAACAGCCGTTACCAGCGGGTTATAAAGCTGAATTAGCCGGTGAAGGTGAGTGGAAAATTACCGTTGATGTATTTCGGGATCTTGGACTGGCTTTTGCCGCAGCATTGGTTATGATTTATGTGTTATTGGTGGGGCAAACCGGCTCATTAACGGTGCCGCTGGTGATGATGATAGCGATACCACTCACGGTGATAGGTATTATGCCAGGCTTCTGGATACTGAATCAGCTGATGGCTACACCGATTGCGGGCTACCCTAATCCAATCTACTTTACTGCCACAGCCATGATAGGCATGATTGCTCTGGCAGGGATTGTGGTACGTAATTCGATTATCTTAATTGATTTTATCGAACGTATCAGGACGCAAGCCAATGTTACTTTAGAAGAAGCTTTAATTGAAGCCGGTGCCATTCGGTTACGCCCTATATTTTTAACGGCTGGGGCAGCTATGTTTGGCGCTTTTGTGATTATCCTGGACCCTATCTTTTCAGGATTAGCCTGGAGTTTTATCTTTGGTATTTTTGCCTCGACCTTGTTTTCATTACTGGTTATTCCGGTAGTTTATTTCCTGATTAATAAGGATAAGACGGTTTCTTGAAGGTAAGACCGCTACACCCATAAAGCCCTTTGTCATATATCTTCATTGGGCTTTAAAACAATACCCGCTATAATCCCCCCGCGCCGGATCAATTTCTAGATTCGGCTAATCAGCCATCATGTTAATGAGTGGTGTCGCCGGTTAAAATAGATTCACCCCAAGTTTCCAGTTCTTCCTCTGCTGCACTTTCTAACTTAGTAATCGCCCAACTCGGTAAAGCACCAAAACGTTTTTCAAGCAGTTTTTTTAAGAGTTTAGCTTCACCTGTTACTACGCCTTTTACCCAAAAAACCCGTAAAGCCCCTTCTTTCAGGTGGGGGATATAAGGGTGCTTTTGATTGTATCTAAACAGGTCTTTCTTGCTGCTCAATATATTGCTTTAGTATTGAGAGCGGTGCGCCACCAACTGAACCGGCAAAATAACTTGGACTCCATAAAACACCTTTCCAGTATATTTTGTCAATTGCATCTGCATAATCAACCCGTAGCCTTCTGCTAGATACCCCTTTAAGACTATTAACCAATTTTGAAATACTCACCTTAGGAGGATAGTTAATCAACAAATGGACATGGTTTGTTTCGCCGTTAAATTCAACCAAAGTCGTTTCAAAATCGCCACATACTTTTTCCATGTACTCTTTCATTGAAACAAGCATCTCATTAGTAAATACCTTTTTGCGATACTTTGTAATAAATACCAAGTGAGCGTGTAGCATGAAAACGCAATGCCTTCCGGTTCTAAGTTCCATAATTATATTGATAGACCAACTTAAATAGTCTATCATATCACTATGAGCATTCAAACTAAAACCTTAAAAGTCAGAATCCGCGATAAACATGCCGATGTTTTGAATCGTATGGCGTTTGAGTGCAATCAGGTATGGAACGCAGCTAATGCGACCAGCGCCGAGTTCTCTTGGGTTCCTGTACCTGAAGTGGGTTATATGAACATGCAGACCTCCGGTTTTGACTTAATGAAGGAACTGAAAGCCATCCGCAAAGAGCG
>QVQE01000116.1 GCA_003584865.1 Methylococcales bacterium | reverse complement strand
GCCAAACCGCACTTCCGCCCCTACACTCTTCCCTATCCAGTTGCGTTGCATTTCCTTCATGGGTTCGGTCCAGTCCAGGTTATCCAGGCTGGCGAGCAGGCGTTCGGCATATTCAGTTATCCTCAGAAACCACTGTCGCATATTTTTGCGCTCCACCGGGTGGCCGCCGCGCTCACTCACGCCATTTACTACTTCATCATTGGCAAGCACAGTACCCAGCGCTTCGCACCACCACACCTGGGCATAGCCCTGGTAGGCCAGGCGGTATTGCATCAATGCCTCGCGTTTTTCTTTCTCCGAAAAATCATTCCATTTTAAAGCATCAAAATGCAGCGTTTCATCGCCAGGGCAGGCAACATTTTGATTCCCTTCTTTTTCAAATAGGGCAATCAGCTCACTTACAGGCTGTGCCTTATCTGCTTTATGATCATACCAGCTATGAAACAACTGCAGGAAGATCCATTGCGTCCATTTATAGTATTTAGGGTCGCTGGTGCGCACTTCACGGCTCCAGTCGTAGCAGAAGCCTATATTATCCAGTTGCTCCCGGTAGCGGGCAATATTTTTTTCAGTTGTTACAGCAGGATGTTGTCCGGTCTCAATAGCATATTGCTCGGCAGGCAGCCCGAAGGCATCAAAACCCATCGGGTGCAGCACATTGAATCCTTTCAGCCTTTTATACCGGGCATAAATATCAGAAGCGATATACCCCAGCGGATGCCCTACATGCAGTCCTGCCCCACTGGGGTAGGGAAACATATCCAGCACATAACACTTGGGTTTATCATTCTCGTTGCTTACTTTATAAACATGGTTATCATTCCAGTATTTTTTCCACTCAGCCTCTATTTTCTTAAAATCGTATTCCATAAAATTCAAAAATAAAAATTCAACAATCACAATTTGTAAAAGTACAAAACTAAAGCCCACTGCCAGCAGTCAGATGAAATGGATTGATTACTGACAAGGTAGCCCTTAAAACTCCAGCACCAGCCCGTCATAAGCCAGGTGCATTCCCGCAGGCAGGCCACTATCCACAACATCATGCAAACCCAACTGATGACTGATGTGGGTAAAATAGCTGTCGTTGGCACCTACATCTGTTGCAACCTCTATGGCTTCCTTCAATGTGTAATGGGAAATATGCGGTTCATGGCGCAGCGCATTCAGCACCATTGCCTTGCTGCCCCTTACCTTGTCCAGTTCCTCTGGGGCAATATAGTTGGCATCAGTGATGTAGGTAAAATCCCCTATCCTGAAACCCAGTACTTCCAGCTTGTAGTGGAGCACCCTTATGGGCGTAAAGGTTAATCCGCAAACTTCGAATGGCTCATCAGCATAGATGGTATTCATATTGATCTGCGGAATGCCGGGGTAGGTAGGGTAGGTAAATATATAGCTATACTCCCTTTTCAGCGCTTCCTGCGTTTCTCCGGTAGCATATACGGCTACCGGCCGGTTGGTAAAATAGTTGTAAGGCCGTATATCATCAAGACCAGCTATGTGGTCTTTATGGCCATGGGTAAAAACTATTGCATCCAGTTTGCGCACATTGGCCCGCAGCATCTGGTACCTGAAATCAGGGCCGCTGTCTATTACTATACTGGCATCGGCCGTTTCTATCCATATGGCCGACCGCAAGCGGTTATCCTTTCTGTTTGATGATGTACAAACCGGGCATGGACAACCTATGAATGGTATGCCCTGCGATGTACCTGTACCTATAAAAGTCACTTTCACGATTATATATCCATTTGGGTTTGTACAGAATCATCGGATCCAGGTGTGGTTTCAGAAATCAATTGTTTATACCATTTCTGCATTTCGCCGCTCAGTTCTTCCTCATTTATTTTTATTGTTGGTAATATCTCCAGTAAGGCATTGATACGGCCCTCAATACTGAAGAATTTATTGATCACTACTACCCTTCTTTCTTCAAGTATGCAGTATCCGCTGTTGAAATGGCCTTTTTCATATCTTATTATATACCGGGCCTCATCAAAGAGGCCTTCCAGTTTTTTAAGTGTGTTTGGCGTATATTTGAAACTCATTAGTTCTGTTTAAAAATGTTATCGGGGTACTACCAAAGATTTACTGTTGTTTTATCGTCTATAGGGTATGGATCAAATGCTGTTCCGATGAATAAAAGTAGAAAATTCGCCGCACTTATACTCATACCAGTTATTTTATGTTCATTTTCGGCCAGACTTCTGGCACAAGACGAGGATGAAGATGAACCCCACGGGCTTTATCTGCCAGAGAAAAGAGTGTTTTATGGCGGGTTGATTGCCGGTGCTAATTTCGCACAGGTAGATGGCGACTATTTTGCAGGCTATCACAAAGTTGGTTTTAACGGTGGAGCTATTGTTTATGCCCAACTTGCAAAACATGTTGCTCTTAGTCTTGAATTACTTTACTCACAAAAAGGAAGCAACAGTAACCTGGGAGAAATATCACCGAATAACACTGCTGTTTACATTATGAAGTATGGCATTAATGTAAACTATGCCGAAATTCCGGTAATGATCAATTATTTTGATAAGCGCAAAAGTCATTGCGGTATTGGAGTATCTTATGGCAGGCTGGTAAGCAGCAACGAACATATCCAGGTAGATAGCAACGGGAAAATAAAAACCCTTAATTTCAATACTGCCTATCCTTTTAAAAAAGAAGCATTTGATATAGTTGCAGGCGCAGAGTTGCATTTATGGAAAGGATGGTTTTTGAATGTACGGTTTCAGTATTCTATAATTCCGATACGCACCCAGTTGCCTCCTCCCGATTATGCAAGGGCTCAACAATATAATAATCTATGGGTTGTGAGATTGATGTATTTGGTAAAATAAAGGTCTCTTGATTAGTTTTTCACTATTGCATCTACAATAATAACATTGCAGGGGCTGGGATCACCGGCGGGGTGATGCCAGTTGAGTTTTACATTTATCGGGAAGGTTGCAGTTGTAAGGTCTATATTACTTGCGGCTGGCAATGTATAAAATCTGCTTATCGCAGAAATACCATCAATTGAAATAAAATAACCACCACTGCATGGGGTCATAGTCAGATCCTGACCTGTAATTGTAGCGGTATTCATATAAGTCATCGAACCACTACTTTTTTTACAGGAAGGACTTATTGTTAAAAGACATAGTACCAGAATCAGAAAGTATTTCATAAGTATAGTTTTTTAGCTACTGCAAGTTACTGAATAAAATAATCAAAAGTACTTTTACATGATGAATGATTTTTTTGTAAAAATGCCACTGCGAATTGACTGGAGCGACATGGACCTCTTTGGCCATGTAAATAATGTGGCTTATTTCAGATACATACAGGCCTCCAGGGTGAATTACTGGGAAATGAGCGGGCTGCAAAACCTGAATGGCGGAATGAAATTCGGGCCTATATTACTTTCCACATCCTGCCAGTTTATAATACCGTTGATGTATCCGGGAAACATTATTGTAGAATCCCGGGTGGAATTTATTAAAAATACAAGCTTCGGTATTCATCACCGGATAGTAAATGATAAAAACGAAATTGCAGCAGAGGCTCATGATGTGATAGTGACCTATGATTTTGAGCAAAAAGCGAAGCTTCCTGTACCGGAATCATTCAGACAAAAAGTAGAACAGATTGAAGGCAGAAAATTCTGATGAATTGACCTGACAGTTAAAGAACGTTAAGAAATCGGTTTTGCATTTCTTTAGCATAGTATGGCAGGCAAATTGAACTGGTATCAGTAACCATCAAAAACAAGGTTATGAAACACAGAATCATTTTAAGCGCGTTGCTGGTAATTTTAATTACAGCAGGATTGAATACCAACGCAAATGCCGCCCCTTGGAGGCATGGATATTGCCGCCCTGTAGTTAGATATTGTCCTCCGGTTAGTGTATATGTACCTCCGGTAGCTGTGGGTTACTATGGTCAGGGATATTGCGCACCAAGGTACTATCATGAGCATGAATACAGGGGTTACAGACACGGGTATCGCAGATAGTAAAAAATAAGGGAAAATAAACAGGTAATAAGGTGAGGGATAGGTGCCCTCACTTTTATTTAAAACCACTTGGTATACTGATTATTTAGGGATTTTCCACTGAGACACCAGCATAGTCACCCACAACGACACTTCCTGCAAGCTCATAAAGGTAAAACATCTCAGTTCCTGACATAAAAAAAGTCCCAACCAATAAAGGAAGGGACTTTTAAAAGAATATGGCAGCTACCTACTCTCCCGCATTGTTGTGCAGTACCATCGGCCATGGCGGGCTTAACTTCTCTGTTCGGAAAGGGAAGAGGTGAACACCGCCGGCAATACCACCATAAGATGGTTCTCAGTTGTTTGTCTTTAGTATTCAGTCGGTAGTTAAAACCTGTTATTTTACAAAGTTTACGACTTTAGACTTTCCACTTTAGACTTACGACTAAAATATCGAGACATATTGGGTCAGCAATTTAATTAGTATTGTAAGGTAAAAGATCAGAAGTGTTATGAGGTCGTACGACTTTAGACTCACGACTTGCGACTGAAAAAAAGATTAAAGCTTACGTGCAATTAGTACTACTCGGCTTTGATGTTACCACCTTTACACCTGTAGCCTATCAACGTGGTAGTCTCCCACGGCACTTAAAAGTAAACTCATCTTGAGGAAGGTTTCGCGCTTAGATGCTTTCAGCGCTTATCCTGTCTGTACATAGCTACTCTGCACTGCCCCTGGCGGAACAACAGATACACCAGCGGTACATACGCTCCGGTCCTCTCGTACTAAGAGCATGTCCTCTCAATTTACTAACGCCCACCACAGATAGAGACCGAACTGTCTTGCGACGTTCTGAACCCAGTTCACGTGCCACTTTAATCGGCGAACAGCCGAACCCTTGGGACCTTCTCCAGCCCCAGGATGTGACGAACCGACATCGAGGTGCCAAACCTCACCGTCGATATGAGCTCTTGGGTGAGATCAGCCTGTTATCCCCGGAGTACCTTTTATCCTTTGAGCGATGGCCCTTCCATGCGGAAACCACCGGATCACTTTAGCCTGCTTTCGCACCTGATCGACTGGTCAGTCTCACAGTCAAGCACCCTTATACTAATGCGCTCTGCGTACGATTACCAACCGTACTGAGGGTACCTTTGCGAGCCTCCGTTACTCTTTAGGAGGCGACCACCCCAGTCAAACTACCCACCATGCAATGTCTCCGCTTGCGCGGATTAGACTCTAAGTAACAGAAGGTTGGTATTTCAACGTTGACTCCACAAGAGCTGGCGCCCCTGATTCATAGTCTCCCAACTATACTACACATCTGTTACTCAAAATCAATGCAAAGTTGTAGTGAAGGTTCACGGGGTCTTTTCGTCCCGTGGCGGGTAACCGGCATCTTCACCGATACTACAATTTCACCGGGCTCACGGAGGAGACAGCGTTCAACTCATTAGACCATTCGTGCAGGTCGGAACTTACCCGACAAGGAATTTCGCTACCTTAGGACCGTTATAGTTACGGCCGCCGTTTACCGGGGCTTCGGTCGCAAGCTTTGGATTGCTCCTGACAAGCTTCCTTAACCTTCCGGCACCGGGCAGGTATCAGGCTCTATACGTCTTCTTTCGAATTTGCAGGGCCCTGTGTTTTTGCTAAACAGTTGGTTGAACCATTTCATTGAATCCGGCTTACGCCGGATAGCTTTATCCCGAAGTTACAGCTACAATTTGCCTAGTTCCTTCTCCGTGGCTCACCCGAGCGCCTTAGAATACTCTTCTCGACTACCTGTGTCGGTTTCCGGTACGGGTTGTAATAACCATAACTTAGAAGGTTTTCTCGTGAGCATGATTAGGGTCGCTATCACTTTGGCCGAAGCCTCTGCGTACTATCACGTTCGACATCCCATACGGATTTGCCTATATGAGATATATCTACTCGCTTTAACGGGAACTTCCGTTCTCCCGCGGACCTTTCACTTCTCCGTCACTCCATCGAAGTTATTACAAGTGACTGAATATTAACAGTCTTTCCATCAGCTGCCCCTTTCGGGTTTGCCTAAGGACCCGACTAACCCTGATCCGATTAACGTTGATCAGGAACCCTTAGTCTTTCGGCGATATTGTTTTTCACAATATTTATCGTTACTCATTCCTACATTTTCTTTTCCGGCCGCTCCAGCATACCTCACAGTACACCTTCGACGCTGGCCGGAATGCTCCCCTACCATTTCGTCTTTCGACGTAATCTATAATTTCGGCGACATGTTTGATGCCCGATCATTTTCCGTGCCCGAACCCTCGACCAGTGAGCTGTTACGCACTCTTTAAATGAATGGCTGCTTCCAAGCCAACATCCTGGCTGTCATAGGATTCAAACTTCGTTTGTTCAACTTAACATGTACTTAGGGGCCTTAATTGATAGTCTGGGTTATTTCCCTCTCGGCCATGGACCTTAGCGCCCACAGCCTCACTGCCGCAGATATATCACAGCATTCGGAGTTTGTCAGGGTTTGGTAGGCGGTGAAGCCCCCTAGCCCAATCAGTAGCTCTACCTCTGTGATACTTCTTTAATACGACGCTGTTCCTAAAAACATTTCGGGGAGAACGAGCTATCTCTCAGTTTGATTGGCCTTTCACCCCTATCCACAGGTCATCCCATAGCTTTTCAACGCTAATGAGTTCGGACCTCCAGTGTGTGTTACCACACCTTCATCCTGCCCATGGATAGATCACAAAGTTTCGCGTCTGCACCCACTGACTAGTCGCCCTGTTCGGACTCGCTTTCGCTGCGGCTCCGTTAATTATGAACTTAACCTCGCCAGTGAGTAGCAACTCGTAGGATCATTATGCAAAAGGCACGCCGTCACCCTTTAACAGGCTCCGACCGCTTGTAGGCGTACGGTTTCAGGAACTATTTCACTCTGCTGTTCGCAGTACTTTTCACCTTTCCCTTACGGTACTGGTTCACTATCGGTCACTAGTTAGTATTTAGCCTTACCGGATGGTGCCGGCAAATTCACGCAGGATTTCTCCGGTCCCGCGCTACTCAGGATTCCTCTCGTCCATGCACATTGCTACCTACAGGGCTTTCACCTTGTGTCGCTTACCTTTCCAGGTAATTCAGTTTGAGTGCACTTTCTAAATGAGGTCCTATAACCCTCTCGGAGCACGCTCCGAAAGTTTGGGCTCTTCCCTGTTCGCTCGCCACTACTTGGGGAATCATTAGTTTATTTTCTTTTCCTCCGGTTACTTAGATGTTTCAGTTCTCCGGGTTGGCTCCCTTTCGGGTGATACGCCTTCAGCGTACCAGGTTGTCCCATTCGGAAATCTTCGGATTGTCGGTTGTATGCACCTACCCGAAGCTTATCGCAGCTTACCACGTCCTTCATCGCCTTCTAGTGCCTAGGCATCCACCATACGCCCTTATTCGCTTTAAATATTGTATTTTACATCCTTACCATTCGGGTGAATGGCAGGTTTTGCTTAATTATTACCTTACTACTTGCCTCGTTATACACACGCATTCAATGCGTCTCTACAACAGACAAAAATTGCTTTCCCAATATGTCAAAGAACTTTTCTCAATTTGTCAATCCGGCAATTAGCCATTTTGACAAGGAGATAGTGATATGTGTGGACTTGAACCACTTGCCAGCCTGACTGGCACATCTTTTATTCATTACTTCTGCCATCTTCATTGTCCAATTGTCTCATTGACCAATTGTCAAATTTAAAAAAGTGGAGGATATCGGAGTCGAACCGATGACCCTCTGCGTGCAAGGCAGATGCTCTAGCCAGCTGAGCTAACCCCCCTTTTTTAATGGCAGATTACAGTTGGCAGTTAGCTTGCGCCAGTCCGCTGTAATGATCAATATTTTAAGAACTTGTTTCGCTCATCAATTTCGTTTGCAGACTTACTACTTACGACTAAAGACTTACGACTAAATTTAAAAGTAGTCCCTCCCGGATTTGAACCGGAGACCTTCCCGATTATCATCGGGACGCTCCAACCATATCAATTTAAGAACTTAAAAAAGTAGTCCCTCCCGGATTTGAACCGGAGACCTTCCCGATTATTATCGGGACGCTCCAACCATATCTATTTAAGAACTCAAAAAAGTAGTCCCTCCCGGATTTGAACCGGAGACCTCTACATTATCAGTGTAGCGCTCTAACCAGCTGAGCTAAGAGACTGTAACCCCAAACCCCTGAAGGGGCTTCGCTTGGTCAAAACATCTCAGCCTCGTTGCGCCCTTCGGCAATAGAGCAGTATACAAAGAACTGGGAAAAAATTTAAAAGAAAGGGAAAAAAACAACAGCGCAGAATCAGAGCTCTAAAAAGGAGGTATTCCAGCCGCACCTTCCGGTACGGCTACCTTGTTACGACTTAGCCCCAGTTACCAGTTTTACCCTAGGCGGCTCCTTGCGGTTACCGACTTTAGGTACACCCGGCTTCCATGGCTTGACGGGCGGTGTGTACAAGGTCCGGGAACGTATTCACCGCGCCATTGCTGATGCGCGATTACTAGCGATTCCAGCTTCATGTAGTCGAGTTGCAGACTACAATCTGAACTGAGAAGAGGTTTTTGAGATTTGCGTCCTGTCACCAGGTAGCGTCCCTTTGTCCTCCCCATTGTAGCACGTGTGTAGCCCTGGGCATAAAGGCCATGATGACTTGACATCATCCCCTCCTTCCTCACGCCTTACGGCGGCAGTTTCTTCAGAGTTCCCACCATTACGTGCTGGCAACTGAAAATAGGGGTTGCGCTCGTTGCGGGACTTAACCCAACACCTCACGGCACGAGCTGACGACAGCCATGCAGCACCT
>QVQE01000077.1 GCA_003584865.1 Methylococcales bacterium | reverse complement strand
TGTCATGAAAACCGACTTCGGCACCATTGATGGTATTGCAACAGTAGCCGACGCTTTAATAAAAATGAAGTCTCTTAAAACCGCTGTGCTTATTGTTAATAAACGAAATGAAAACGATGAGTATGGCATGGTTACTTCTGGCGACATAGCTCGTCATGTTCTCGCAAGAGACCGTGCGCCTGATCGGGTTAATGTCTACGAGATCATGAGTAAGCCCGTCATCTCCGTTCATCCCGATATGGATATCCGCTATTGCTCACGCCTTTTCGCCAACTATAACCTGGTTAGAGCCCCTGTTCTAGAAAATAAAAAAGTCATTGGGATGGTAAGTCCCAACTCATTAGTTCTTGATGGATTATATAAAACCTTTCAATAAATAGCATCCTATCGAAAATAGAAGTACAATTTACACTAGCAGAGTAAAGATATTGAACGAGGATGTCCCGGTTATCAATGTTGTAGTTCTGTGTTAACCGTAAGTATTTATTTTAGGAGTTTTTCAAAATGGCAACAGGCACTGTAAAGTGGTTTAACAACACTAAAGGTTTTGGGTTTATAGCACCTTCTGATGGCGGTGAAGATGTTTTCGTTCATCACTCAGTTATTCAGGGAGAAGGCTTTAAAACTTTAACTGAAGGCCAAACCGTGACTTTTGACATCGAATCTGGACCAAAAGGCTTGACTGCCGTTAATGTTTATCCAAAATAAGCGATAACTCTTTCAGCGTCAGAAAAGCTCTTGTTAATCAACAAGAGCTTTTTTATTGAATCATCTGTTTATCAATATAGATCTATTTTAAAGGTCTACCTTTAGCATCCTTATTGATATGCCCAGACAGCAATAGAACAAATTCTATAAATCCCCATAGAGCACCATAACCCACCGTTGCTGCTGTTAAAGCTAACTGACCAAGGCCTAACCAATAGAAGCCCAAGTAGAATCTATGTAATCCTGCAAAGCCAAAAAACAATGCCAAAGCAGAGGCAACATATTTATATTTAACCGCTTTAGGAGGCTCCAAATAGGCACCCACCAAATTAATCTTGCGTGCAATAGTCTGTTCTACTTCAAAGTTTACGTCATCACCTACATCTGGAGGTACTTGTGCAACCCAGTCATCTAAATGAAACGTATAACTTTTTTCTTCACTTATTACGACCCCAGTTTGAGCGGTTGAGTCATAACTTTCAATATGTCCAATCATGTATTTTCCTTGCTCTTTAAATAATTACCAAGAATTGACTAATCATTGTAATAACTATCTATGTAGCGTATGGGTTAAAAGCTTGCTAAATACCGACTAGGCTTCTGCTGTAGTTGGGTCAATCATGCCTTTTATTTGAGATATGCGATTCGCAGGAAATCCACCTTGTTCTGCATGCGCTCTAACAGTCGCCTCGTCCGGTGCTATATAAACACAATAGACTTTATCGTCAGTTACATAGCTTTCAACCCACTGAATTTTTGTACCCATCTCGCTTAAAACACCACAAGATTTTTGCGATATACCTTGAAGATCTTCAGCCGTTAAAGCACCAGCACCTGGGATTTCACGTTCTATAATGTATTTTGGCATGCTTATGTCTCCTGATTTATAGTCAATATAATGGATTATTATTTTTAATATGTGTGGAAATTATTTACGTTTTTCTGATCGAGTTACGCCATAAAACCCACTCATCCAAGAATAATATGACTGCTCGTCTTATTTTGTCAAAGACTATTTTAATCAAATCGTTTACCCAATCACCCTGATTGGCCAATCCTTCAACCTGTTATTCATCAGAATGCATATTCTTATCAAACCAGCCGTTAGTTTCCATCATTACCTGACTTAACCTTTAACCATTATTCCCCGTCATAATTACAAAGCTTGAGAGTCGCTTTATTACCTGGCACCAAATAACGCCGTGCCAATTCTGACGATAGTGGCACCCTCAGCAATTGCAGCCTCTAAATCTCCACTCATTCCAAAAGAAAAGGTATCTAATGGTATTGAAGTGTATAATTTTTCGACTGCCTGATAGAGTGTTTTAAATGGCTGGCGCTGCTTTTCAAAAGTCTCTTCTGGCTCAGGAATAGCCATAACACCCCGTAACTTGATATTGGGTAACTCGGCTACCTGTTCAAAAAGATCAGGGAGTTCATCCAGGGTAATACCCGATTTACTTGATTCACTACTGATATTAACTTGAAGACAAATATTTAAAGGAGGTAAATAGACCGGACGTTGCTCACTAAAACGCCTGGCTACTTTTAAACTATCAACACTATGCACCCAAGAAAAGTGTGTCGCAATCGCCTTGGTTTTATTAGATTGAATCGGCCCAATAAAATGCCAGGTAATATCGTAAGCCCCTAGCTCTTGCTGTTTCTTTAGGGCTTCCTGACAATAGTTCTCCCCGAAATGTCGCTGTCCGGCAGTGTATAATTGAGCAATATCGTTAGCCGTCTTGGTTTTGCTGACGGCTAACAATTGCACTGACAAAGGAGCTCGGTGATACGCTATTTCCGCTTGCCTGATTTGTGCAAGCAGGGCATTTAATTTAGTCTTGCTCATGATTAATAAAAACGAATAAACAGCATAAGGGTAATCATTCAGTCCCCCTCTCTTTGAAAAAGAGGGGTTAGGGGAGATTTTGTTAAATAAATCCTCCCCTCATTCACCTTTTTAAAAGGAGGATAGCAAAGCGAGGGGCTTCAATAATTACGCAAAAAGTCTTTCTTATAATACAAACAATTCACGCATTTTTCTTCCTGGGCTTTCAGCCCTCATAAACGCTTCACCCACTAAAAACGCATAAACATCGTTATCCAGCATCAATTGAACATCTTCCTGCGTATGAATACCGCTTTCTGTAATCACCAAACGATCATTCGGGATTTCTTGCTTTAAATCTAAGGTGGTTTGCAATGAAGTTTCAAACGTGCGTAAGTTACGGTTATTAACACCAATCAATTTAGTATCTAACGTTAAGGCTCTTTGTAACTCTTCTGCATCATGCACTTCCACTAATACATCCATACCTAATTTAGTGGCTGTATCAGAGAGTTCATGCATAAGAGAATCTTCTAAGGCCGCGACAATCAACAAAATACAATCCGCGCCTAATGCACGCGCCTCATAGATTTGATAGGTGTCTATCATGAAATCTTTTCTTAAAACAGGCAAAGGGCAACGCTCTCTGACCATTTGTAAATAGGCTTCAGAGCCCTGAAAGAACTCTTTATCCGTTAAAACCGATAAACAAGTTGCTCCGTTCATAGCGTAATCTTGACCGATCGTAACCGGCTGAAAGTTTTCCCTAATAACTCCCTGACTCGGAGACGCTTTCTTAATTTCTGCAATAATAGCCGGTTTCTTGGCTGAAGCTTTAGATTGCAACATATTATAAAAACCACGTGGACGCTCTACACCCGAGGCAATTTCTTCTAAATTAGAGATAGGCATCCCTGTCTTACGTCTTGCGACTTCTTCGGCTTTTTTAGCTAAAATGGTTTTCAAAATATCAGGCGTATTAGTCATGCTTTCTTAAAGTAATTAAAATTTTTGTGAATAAGCGATCAGGGCATTTAGCTTTGCTTTTGCCTCACCGCTTGCGATAACTTGATGTGCTTTTTCTATACCTGCTGCCAATGTATCCGTCAGATTTGCTGCATAAATCGCTGCCCCAGCATTTAACAAGACGATGTCTTTTGCCGCACCGTCTTTATTATCCAATACCGATTTTACCATGACTAAACTCGTCTCAGCATTATCAACTGCTAACTCAGCTAAGGAGGCCCGGTTAAAACCAAATTGTTCAGGGGTGATAGTGTAAGTGGTCACTTGTCCATCTTTAAGTTCTGCCACAGAAGTGGCTGATGCAATACTAATTTCATCTAAGCCATCTTCAGCATTGACCACTAAAACATGCTGGCTACCCATTTTTTTAAGAACTTGTGCTAAAGGTTCGATCCATTCTTTGGCAAAGACGCCAATTAATTGATTAGGAGCGCCGGCAGGATTGGATAATGGACCTAATAGATTAAATAAAGTTCTGACCCCCATTTCCTTGCGCACATGAATCGTATGTTTCATAGCACCATGATGTTTGGGCGCAAATAAAAATCCAACGCCTAAATCGTTCACACACTGTTCAACTTGCTGGGTGTTTAAGTTTAGATTAACTCCAGCAATTTCTAATAGATCTGCACTACCGCAGCGACTTGAAACCGAACGATTGCCATGTTTTGCGACCTGACCACCCGCCGCTGCAACCACAAACGCACACGTCGTAGAAATATTAAAGGTACTGGCGCCATCACCCCCTGTGCCACAGGTATCAATAATATGCGCCCCGTTAACGGTCACTTTATTAGCCAGTTCTCGCATGACTTCAACAGCGGCGGCGATTTCATCGATCGTTTCACCTTTACAGTGTAAGGCAATTAAGAAGCCACCAATCTGCGCATCAGTTGCCGAGCCTGACATAATAAAATGCATCACGTCACGCATTTCTTCAAAGGTGAGCGCCTGCTTATCCAGCAACTGTTGTAAAACGTGTTGTATATTCATAATTGAGTAGTAGCAAAAACCCGGCAAACCGATCTTATGTTTATCGCTCTAAGAAGTTTCTTAATAAGTCGTGTCCATGTTCGGTTAGAATTGATTCTGGGTGAAATTGCACGCCTTCAATATCTAACGCTTTATGACGAACACCCATGATTTCATCGAGTTGTCCTTTTTCATCTTGCGTCCAAGCGGTGACTTCTAAACAATCCGGTAAAGTGGCTTGTTCAATAACTAAAGAATGATAGCGAGTAGCTGTAAAGGGGTTACTCAGCCCTTTAAATACGCCACTATCATGATGATGAATTTGGGATGTTTTACCATGCATAATACTTTTAGCATGGATAACCTGCCCACCAAAAGCATACCCTATACTTTGATGCCCAAGACAAACACCCAGGATAGGATATTTACCTGCAAACTTTAAAATCGCTTCAACTGAAACACCAGCTTCTTTGGGTGTACAAGGCCCCGGAGAAATAACGATCTTGTCGGGTGACAGCGCTTCAATATCAGCAATCGTCACCTGGTCATTACGCACAACAGTGACGTCCGCCCCTAATTCACCAAAATACTGCACAAGGTTATAGGTAAATGAATCATAATTATCAACCATCACTACTTTTACTACGCTCATACCTGCTCTCCTTCCAACCCTGCTTCGGCCATACTTACCGCTCGGAATATCGCACGCCCTTTATTCATGGTCTCATCCCATTCACTAGTGGGTATCGAATCATAAACAATACCTGCTCCAGCTTGAATGTAAAGATGGTTGCCTTTAATGACCGCTGTTCTAATGGCAATTGCTGTATCCAGATTACCTGACCACGCAATATAACCAACAGCTCCAGAATAAACCCCGCGCTTAACAGGCTCTAATTCATCAATAATTTCCATTGCTCGAATTTTGGGCGCGCCACTGACCGTTCCAGCGGGAAAGGTTGCAGCCAACACGTCAAATGCGTTTTTACCTGGCTGAAGGGTTCCAGTAACATTAGACACAATGTGCATAACATGCGAATAGCGCTCAACAATCATCTTGTCAGTCAATTGGACTGAACCACACACTGCAACACGTCCTGTGTCATTACGCCCCAAATCAATCAGCATTAAATGTTCGGCCAACTCCTTTGGATCTGCCAATAATTCATGTTCAAGGGCAATATCCTGTTCTGGCGTTGCGCCTCGTCGACGTGTTCCAGCAATCGGACGAACAGTGACTGTATTATCTTCCAGCCTGACTAATATCTCTGGAGATGATCCCACGATATGAAAATCACCCAGATTTAAATAAAACATATAGGGAGATGGATTCAGACAACGTAAGGAACGATATAAATTGAGTGGTGAAGCAGTATAGGGAATCGAAAGACGCTGAGATAACACCACCTGCATGATATCGCCATCGGTAATGTATTCTTTAGCTTTTAATACTGCGGCCTCAAAACCCTGCTGTGTAAATCCAGAGACAAAATCGGATTCTTCAACTTTACAAGGTTTAGAATGCTTCTCTGGCTTAGCGTGGAGCTCACGCAGTTTATTTGCCAAGTCTGACACTCTTGCCACAGCACGATTATAGGCATCACTTTCACCTGGATCAGCATGAGTTAGCAACAATACTTTGCCTGACAGGTTATCAAAAACTAATATTTCTTCAGACACCATTAAAAGAATGTCAGGACATCCTAATGGGTCTGGCTTTTCTGAACCACGTAAACGGGGTTCTATATAATGTATGGTTTCGTAACCAAAATAGCCCACTAAGCCACCATTGAAGCGAGGCAAATCGGCAATATCAGGTACTTTATAACTCGTTTTAAAACTCTCAATCCACTCTAGCGGGTTTTCATGCGTCACTGTTTCAAGCAACTGCCCATTAACTTCTAAGTGAATTTGATTGCCGTATATTTTAACAACGGTTTTACAAGGTAGACCAATGATGGAATAACGTCCCCATTGTTCACCACCATGAACAGATTCAAATAAATAAGAATACGCGCCATCTGCGAGTTTTAGATAAGCACTCAATGGCGTATCCAAGTCGGCCAAAACTTCGCGAACAACCGGGATACGGTTAAAGCCCTGCTGGGCATAGAGATTAAATTGATCTGGGGTCATGGTGGTTTTGTTATTCAACGTAGTTAATCAATTAGAACGTAGATAGAGCTTGCAATAGCTCAACCCAACACATCGAAGCCTTAAAAGCTGGATTAACTAACGCTAACCCAGCTTAATAAGCTATTTTAATTTACCAACCAATCAAAAAAGTAATTATGCGCACTCTGCTAAATTAAACTGCTAAAGCTAATTCCGCACGCATCTCATCAATGACTTTTTTATAGTCTGGTTGATTGAAAATAGCTGAGCCAGCGACAAATGTATCTGCACCCGCTGCTTTAATAGCTCGGATATTGTCAGTCTTAACACCACCATCGATTTCTAGACGAATGTTTAAACCACTGTCATCAATTCTGCTTCTAACTTGACGTAATTTGTCTAAAGCGGAAGGAATAAATGATTGACCACCAAAACCTGGGTTAACTGACATTAATAAAATAATATCTAATTTATCCATTACATAATCTAAAAAATGTAAGGGTGTGCCTGGGTTAAATACTAAACCTGCTTGACAGCCATTATCTTTAATCAATTGCAAAGTGCGATCAATGTGCGTTGACGCTTCTGGATGGAAAGTAATAATACTTGCACCGGCTTTTGCAAAATCAGGAATTAAACGATCGACTGGCTCAACCATTAAATGGACATCAATAGGAGCAGTAACACCGTGTTTTCTTAGGGCTTCACAAACTAAAGGGCCAATTGTCAGATTAGGCACGAAATGATTATCCATCACATCAAAATGCACCACATCTGCACCTGCCGCTAAAACGTTATCAACTTCTTCACCTAATTTAGCGAAATTGGCTGAAAGAATGGAAGGAGCAATCCAATTTTCGTTCATATTCTGTTCCTCTGTGTAAAATTGTTTATTATATCTTTTTTTTATCCGTTGATCTTGCTATAAAACAACAGGATTGCCATCATAACAGGAAACCCAATTAATGAAACTAGTGACATTTACACATAACAATGTGACTCGAGTCGGTGCTGTAGTTAATGACTTCGTTGTTGATAGCAAAGGCAGGAAAAATATCCCAACAACTATGATAGATTTTCTTCAGGGAGGAACGCGCTCTTTGGACGAATTGAAAACTCTTATCGATACTCACCGCGCACAAATTGCACTCAGTGAGGTAAAGCTTAACGCGCCCATAGCTAACCCACAAAAATATTTGGGACTCAGCCTTAACTATGCTGATCACATAGCCGAAACTGGCCGCGATCAACCTAACTACCCTAGTTTTTTTACTAAACAAAGTAGCTGCATTATTGGTTATGGTGATGCTATCCATAAACCCAAAGTCTCTGATAAGTTAGATTATGAGGGAGAACTAGCCTTTGTGATCGGAAAACGTTGTCGTCATGTTCCTTTAGAAAAAGCTCATCAAGTCATTGCAGGCTTCACTATCGCTAATGATGTGTCTGTTCGCGATTGGCAAATGCACTCACCTACTATGATGATAGGTAAATCCTTCGATACCTGTGGCCCTCTAGGGCCTTGGCTAGTTACACCTGATGAAATTAGTAATCCGCATAACCTGGGAATTAAAACCTGGGTTGATAAAGAATTGAGACAAAATGCCAATACCAATCAAATGATTTTCAATTGCTATGAAATGATCGCTTATTTGTCTCAGGCAATGACACTCGAACCTGGGGATGTAATTACTACTGGCACACCTAGTGGAGTCGGAGTAAAAATGCAGCCACGTGGATATTTAAAAGTCGGACAAACCGTTAAAATTGAAATTGAAGGAATAGGTGAATTAACCAATTCTGTGATTAATGAACCTGATACTACAGAACTATATTAAGAAATACACCATGCTTACAGGGCGATATAGCTATTAGTAGAAAATGGACTAAGCACTTTTCCTCAAATGAAAGAAACTTAGTTTCTTTTGCCATGTTTTGTCAACTGGCCTGACCGGCAGAGGAAACAACACTGACACTTTGAGCCCTCCAAATTGGGAAACCCCTAGTATTAAGTCAGCATTATGAATTGCGGCAATACGCTGAACAATTGAAAACCCTAATCCTGTCCCTTTAGCCGTATTTGCCGTTTCAACGCAGCGATGAAAACGTTCTAAAGATTTTTCATATTGATCAGGAGAGATTCCTGGCCCAGAATCTTCAACGCATAATTGTAAATATTTCTCTTGCCCTGCAACTGTGATTAATATATTTCCTTTGGTGGGTG
>QVQE01000125.1 GCA_003584865.1 Methylococcales bacterium | reverse complement strand
CTACTACTGATTTCTTAAATTTAAGAAACAGCTAAGCCGTTTATCTTTAAAGTCACTGGCCGTTTTTTAATGGCTACGGTAGCTTGTTGTTAATTTTTTATTGACATCAAAAGTGTCAACTACTTTTAGGCCGCTATGAAGGATGCCTAAATTGTTACAACAAAACATCAAAAACTAACTCAGCACTTTTAAAGCTGATTATTTTTTGAATTACAAGCTAAAACAGGGAGACTGATCAATCCCACTCACTGGGTGACAGGATTGATCAACATAGCATTAGGACTCTGCAACAACCTTTTTCTTTTCGGTTTCATAAACCAAAATAGGTTCTGACTGACCTAAAATGACACTTTCTTCGATAACTACTTTACTAATATTATCTACCGAGGGCAGTTCATACATCGTGTTTAGTAAAATATTCTCAACTATCGTTCTTAAGCCACGAGCACCGGTCTTTCTTTCCATTGCCTTACGGGCAATAGCAATCAATGACTCGTCTCTAAACTCCAGCTCAGCACCTTCCATTTCGAATAAATGCTTATATTGTTTGGTCAGTGCGTTTTTTGGCTCCGTCAATATTTTCACTAAAGCCTGCTCATCTAACTCTTCCAACGTCGCTATGATAGGTAAACGTCCAACAAACTCAGGAATCAAGCCATATTTAATCAAGTCTTCAGATTCAACCTCTGCAAACAATTGACCGACATTTTTAGACTCGTCTTTTGTTTTCACATCCGCTGAAAAACCGATGCCACCTTTCTCAGACCGAGCTTTAATCACGCGATCTAAGCCTGCAAAAGCACCACCCACAATAAAGAGGATATTCGCCGTGTTAACTTGCAAGAACTCGCCTTGTGGATGCTTACGACCACCTTGTGGAGGAACTGACGCAACCGTTCCTTCAATTAACTTCAGTAAAGCCTGCTGAACACCTTCACCCGATACATCACGCGTAATAGAAGGATTATCAGATTTTCTGGAAATCTTATCTATTTCGTCAATGTAGACAATGCCAGTCTCCGCTTTCTCAACATCATAATCACATTTTTGGAGAATCTTCTGGATAATATTTTCTACATCTTCGCCGACATAACCCGCTTCAGTCAGCGTGGTCGCATCAGCAATAGTAAAAGGTACGTCCAATAATCGCGCCAAGGTCTCAGCCAATAAAGTCTTACCTGAGCCTGTAGGCCCTATCAATAGGATATTACTTTTTGCTAATTCAACAGCGTCTTTTTTAGACTTGCTTCGTAAGCGCTTATAGTGATTATAGACAGCCACTGCCAGTATTTTCTTAGCTCGCTCTTGACCAATGACATAACCATCAAGCTCTTCTTTTATTTCCTTTGGCTTAGGTAATCTGTTGCCACTAAAAGAAGAAGTCTCATCTTCCAACTCATCTTTGATGATGTCATTACACAACTCGACACACTCATCACATACATAAACAGAAGGCCCAGCGATAAGCTTTCTTACTTCATGCTGGCTCTTTCCGCAAAAAGAACAGTAAAGCAGTTTATCACTGTCTTTACCGTGTTTGTCGTTACTCATAAATCAGCCCCTGCAAACTTTAAATGGTATTTCAGTCCGATAAGAGAAAATCCCTTATCGGATACCACATTTATAAATCAGAACCTGCAGTCCTAGTCGTCAATACTTTATCAATCAACCCATAACTCACGGCATCACCCGCACTTAAAAAGTTATCTCTATCAGTATCTAGCTGGACTTTTTCCAAGGGCTGACCGGTGTGAAAAGACAATACCTTATTAAGCTTATCTCTTATTAATAGAATTTCTCTCGCATGAATGTCAAAATCAGACGCTTGACCCTGAAAACCACCTAAAGGTTGATGAATCATCATTCTTGAATGCGGTAAACAAAAACGTTTATTTTTTGCTCCACCTGTCAACAATAACGCCCCCATACTGGCCGCTTGTCCAATACATAAAGTACTCACGTCTGGCTTAATGAACTGCATCGTGTCATAAATTGACATACCCGCAGTGACTGAGCCACCCGGAGAATTGATGTACAGATGAATGTCTTTATCAGGATTTTCTGATTCCAAAAACAATAACTGCGCAACCACTAAATTGGCCATGTAATCTTCAACCTGACCCACTAAAAAAATAACTCTTTCTTTTAAAAGTCTTGAATAGATATCAAAAGAACGTTCACCCCTAGCGGTTTGCTCAACAACAATCGGCACTAAACCGCCTGCCGCTTCCAAAGCTCTTGCTTGATTTATTACATGCTGTTTATACATTTAGATACCTTAACGTTGGTTCTTATCCATAACATCGCTAAAACTTAACGTCACTTCAGACACCTTTGCTTCTGCAACTAACCGTTCAACAATCTGGTCTTCTAAAACCATTTGCCGAACATCATTCAAACGAGTTTCGTCAGAATAATACCAAGCAACAACATCTTCAGGACGTTCATAGCTTCTAGCCATGTCCTCAATAGTAGAGCGTACTTTATTACCGTCTAATTTAATAGCCTTTTTTTCAATAATTTCACCTAAAATTAAACCTAAGGCTACTCGACGCTTTGCTTGCTCTTCAAAAACATTTCGCGGTAGATTCAAATCTTCCAGCTCCATTTTCTGACTTTTAGCTGTTTCAAGATAGGGCTTAACCATCGATTCTATTTCAATATCTATCAAGGCATTCGGCACAGCCAATTGAATTTTCTCATAAAGTGAATCCATTACCGAGTTTTTCAATCGCTCTTTTAAAGCTAACTCCAACTCTCTTTCCATGTTATTCCTAACATCAGCACGGAAGGATTCAACAGTCCCATCGTTAACACCGTAAGCTTTAACAAATTCTTCGTCAATAGCGACGAATACAGGCTCTTCAACTTTAGCAACCTCGATTTCAAATTCAGCTTCTTTTCCAGCTAGCTTTTCATTACCGTAGTCTTCAGGGAAGGTTAAGCTAAACGTCTTGGTATCACCTACAGACAAACCCAATAAGCTATCTTCAAAGCCGAGAATCATTTTCTTAGCGCCGAGAACAACACCAAAGTCGGCTACTTTACCTTCAGTAAAATTCTCACCCTCTGAAGTGCCCGAGAAATTAATAGTGACATTATCCTGGTCTTGAGCAGGGCGCTCAACTAATTGCCATGTTTGCTTTTGAACTCTTAGCTTCTCAATCATGTCATCAACGTCACTCTCTCCAACACTGGAGACAGCACGCACAACTTCAAGCTGATCAACACCTTCAAGAGAAATCTCAGGATACACATCAAATACTGCAGTATATTTAAAGCCTTCTGTTTCCTCTAAAGGTTCTATGTGCGGATAACCAACGGGCTTTAAAGCTTGATCCTGTAAAGCGACGTAATAAGTATCTTTAATCAGGTCGTTTGTAATTTCACCACGAATACGCTGACCATACAACTTTTTTACGGCGTGCGGAGATACTTTACCTGGACGGAAGCCATCCAGCTTAGTTTCACGTGCTATCAATTTTAATCGCTCTGCCATTTTCTCTTGAACAACAGATTCTGGCACAATAACAGTCATTTTTCTGCTTAATTCTGATGTCTTTTCAACAGAAACTTGCATTGCTTTACCTCACATAATTTATAGAAGAATTTTATGAATACCGAATAACGGACTAAATGGAACTGAAGACAGAACGAGAACTCGTTCTACTATTATAGGATAGGGTGGTGCGAATGGAGAGACTCGAACTCTCACAGGGCTACCTACTGGAACCTAAATCCAGCGCGTCTACCAATTTCGCCACATTCGCACTTTAAAGAACGTCTAATTATAGATAACTCGCTCACAGATAACAAGCTAAACATACAAAAATTTATTTAAAAACTAGCTACTCACTGAGACATTAAAGCCTAACATCCTAATTTTAGAAGCAAATGACTCTAAAACATCAAAGCTTAAAGGTTTTAGTTTTGATGCCTCTGGTTGCAGCGAAAGTCTGGCTAATGAATACAACAACACATCCTGCAACTGACACCCACTCTTTTTAAGCTCTGCCAGTACGTCAAGATAAGCAGACTGCTCTCTCTCTGATAGTCCTTGATTGTCATAATCGACTACACAGGTTTGTAATTTTGTTTTACAACATTGTGTCGATAGTATTAAATTATTCACACTGGTCTGACAGCTTTGCACAGTATTATTAATGAGAGCCCTACCCTCTTCGGTCGCGCTGTCCAGCTTAAACCACACCTCTCCACCATAAGAACCCAACACTTTCAAACCCGCTTGAACTTTTGCCTGATGCACTAGACTCCCGTTGGTTATCAACACGTAGCGACTCTGTGGAAAAACGCCCAATTCAGTTGCTATCTCTCCTATTAACGCCACTGCCTCAGGAAACTCTTTTAAGCTGGTGGGTTCACCATTACCCGCAATCGCAATATCCTTAATAATCCGCTTATCGTCATCAACACCAAAGCGCTCATAAAAACCACCCTCAAGCACCTCTTTAAGAAAATATCTTAATTCGTCTTCCAATAACTTTAAGTCTATTGCTGGTGCCGCACCCAACTTTAATTCAGGTACTTGACAATAAATACAACGCCAGTTGCAGGCATTATTTGTATTAAAGTTTATCCCAATAGACAAACCACCCATACGCCTGGAAATCACTGGATACACATACTTTAATCCAACAATATCAGAACGGTGACTAGACGTTGTTAATTTCGATACCATAATTTTACTTAGCTATAATTTTGTAATAGGCTCTATTCTAGAGTATTGGAGCCTATTACTCTAATGTTACCCAACCACAAAACAAAAATCCTCGTGAACAACAAATATGTTGTGGACGGCTTACTGGGTTTTCAAGCTTATACAAAGGCTTTATGATATGCAAAACCCATCACCGAAAAAACTTAGAAATTGAGAAAAAAATCCCGTTACCCTGAAAATCATAAACCGTCGAACACTAATACTTCATTATTATGGCTCCGTTTACTGCTTCGAAAGTGCCTCGCTTATTTTGTTGCGTGTTCACTGATGATAGTGCTGACATTTCGTTTTCTACCAGTTCCCACCAGTGCATTTATGTTCTATCGACATTATCAAGACTTAGTCGAAGATCAATCATTTAAAGCAATAGATTATCAATGGGTCAGCTCAAAAAACATCTCACTTAACGCCTCATCTGCTGTGATTGCTTCTGAAGACCAGTTGTTTTACCAACACCTTGGTTTTGATTTAAATGCCATAAAGACGGCTATTAATGCTTACATTAATGGTGGACATCGACTCAGAGGTGCTAGCACTATCTCACAACAGGTCGCCAAGAATTTATTTTTAACGCCCTCTAAAACATTCATCCGCAAAGGTCTTGAGGTCTGGTTTACTGTACTCATTGAGTTACTTTGGAGCAAAGAAAGAATATTAACTATTTACCTTAATATTGCAGAATTCGGTGATCATCTATTTGGTATAGAAGCCGCAAGCCAATATTATTTTGGTACTTCAGCAAAAAATATTACCCGCTCACAGGCGGCCCTACTTGCAGCCACCTTACCTAATCCTTTAAAACTAAAAGCAGAACATCCATCCAGTTATGTACTGAGAAGACAAAGCTGGATATTAAGACAAATGAATAATCAAAACTCATAGCTTGATGGCCGCCTACGAGTAAAGATACCAAAACACCAAAGAGTTAACCGTTCTACTTAGAATCATGCCAGAAGATGTCCAGCTGGATCTAGTGGATCTGATTGACAACTATCAATAGAAACTGTAACCAAAACAGCACGCACATGGAAATTCTTTATTAGAAGCATTTCAAGTCGTCTCGAATAACTGCTTATTGCCGTTCTTCATAGAGGACTCGAATAATTAATATGCAATGATGGCTAATTTTTCGGAGTAATAAAAAGGGCTGTTTAATACAGTCTTTTTTATGTCCAAAATAGAGGCAAGTGTTGTGCTTTATTGTGATGATTTATTTTGAAGTGCGCCACGGAAAATTTCAGGCATAAAAAAACCAGTTGCCTATAAAGCTAACTGGTTGTTTAGTTTGTTCTTTTGTGGTGGGTCGTGCGCGATTCGAACGCGCGACCATCGCATTAAAAGTGAGTAGCACTCCAAAAACCACAACAATCAGCAACAATCAATAATATTTAAATCAATAACTTAGTCTATTTGTCTTCTTGTCAGTTATTGCCATTTACGCCCTGTTTTTATATTCATTTGCAACGTATGTGCAACGCAGGTGTATAATGAAACCCTAGAAACAAAGCGGCCTCGAAGGTGCTACCAACACCAACAAGGCCTGACCGATTCACTTAACAAACAGGGTTAAGCAATGGCTGTAAGTATCATATCAGAAAGCCGATTGTTACCCTACTACAGGAACAATTATGGCAACCATCACCAAACGTATAGACTCGAACGGAAAGCCTTACTACACCGCACAAATTAGGCTTTTAAAAGCGAAAGAAACAGCAACCTTTAAGCGTATTACCGATGCTAAGAAATGGGTTCAAGATACCGAGTCAGCTATTAGAGAAGGGCGATATTTCAAAACCGCAGAAGCCAAAAAACACACCGTATCAGAATTGATAACCCGTTATTGTTCTGAATACCTACCAAACAACAAAAAAAGAACGTATAGCCTTAAAGAACAAAAAGAAAGGGCAAGTCGTCTTGGTTGGTGGTCGGGGAAGATTGGGCATTTAGTTTTAGCTGATGTAACGCCTATGGTTATCACTGAACAAGTGGAAGCAATGACACAAGGCGCGGCTACCGTTGACAAGTATATTAAAAACTTATCCCATGCTTTTAGTATCGCGGTTAGTCAGTGGGGATGGGTAACTGACAATCCGATTAAGAAGGTAGGCGGTGTTTCATTACCCGATGGGCGCATTAGATTCTTAGATGATGAAGAAAGACAAAGGTTATTAATTACCTGTAATGAATCACCAAACCCTTTACTTTACCCTTGTGTCGTATTGGCTTTATCAACTGGTATGAGACAAGCCGAGTTAATGGAATTGAAATGGTCAGATGTAAACCTAAAAGACGGCTATCTAATCCTATATAAAACAAAGAACGGAGACACGCGGCGCGTTCCATTGTCGGGCCTTGCATTATCAATACTTCAAGAACATGCCAAGATTAGGCGCATAGATACCCCTTTACTATTCCCAAGTACACGCTACCCACAACAGCCGATTGATTTAAGGAAAGCGTTTGCAAATGCTCTTAAAGCTGCAGAGATAACGAATTTTAAATGGCACGATTTAAGACATTCAACCGCGTCATATTTAGCCATGAATGGGGCAACCATGCCAGAAATTGCCGAAATATTGGGGCATAAAACCATGCAGATGGTTGCGCGTTATTCACATTTATCAGATGGGCATGTAAGCAATGTGGTTGCCAGTATGAACGCTAAAATATTTGGGGGTGTTTGATGGATAACAAACCTTATTCCCATATTGATTATTTAACCAGGCTTTTTACTGAATCGCCTAAATACTTTTATAGTGATTGTATTGCCGAATTATGGGCTACTATTCCTGAAAAGGTTTACGAGGAAAATGAACCATTTTGGTTAATACGCGACAACCATAAGAAACAGATAGAAGATGCAATCATTAATGGCGAATTAGAAGGCATTATTGAAGAAAGAATTGAAGGCTCTAAAGATGATGGTTTTCAAGAAATAACTGATAAAAACCGGATAAGGAAAATTGAAAAAGGCAGGTTGGGCAATAACTATGTGGTATTTACTGTATATCACGATAAATTCAAAGACTGGCTAATAAAATCTAATCAATGGCCACTTGCAGATGATTGTTTACTTAATAAATGGCTTGAAGGTGAAGCCGTTGAGGATGTGGGCTTAGTTAGTCATGCAGGGGCAGTCGTAACAACAACCCAACCTAACGCCAACGAATTAGATTATTCAGGTTTACTAAAAGAACCACAGAGAAAGGATATTTGGTTTAGAGTTATTGATGATATGACAAGGGCTTTTTATTCAGAAAATAATTGCATACCTAATGAACACCAAGCTTGGATAAGATTATATAAAACACCACCTGATAACTATGGAATTGAATCGGGCAAAGATAAAGGCGGCGAGGATTGCTTAACCATGCCCACTGAGAATCCACTTAGTAAAAGTGCTTTTACAAAAAGGTGGAATAAATACACCGCCAATAAGCACTAATAAACCCCAATAACGGATTTTAAACCCCGCCACCGTTTTAGAACTGGCAAAAAATTAACAATGATTCCAACACGGGGCAACCCGTGGAAAGCCTGCAAAAACAGGAAACAAAAACTTTCTTATTGGAATCATTCAATGCCTACATTATTAACAGTAAACCAATTCAGTGCAAACCACCAAGCTTTTACATTAGGAGGTTTACGCGCTCTCATATTCAATGAACACACTAATGGCCTTGCTCAATCAGGGGCGATTGTTCGCATTGGCCGAAAGGTTTTGATTGATGAATCAAAATTCTTTGCTTGGGTTCAAGCTCAAAATAAGGCGGCTTAACATGAATACGCCTACATTACCACGATACAACACTTTAGCCGCACGCGCTGGAATGAGACTTTTAAAAGGGCAGCATTTCACTCATAGAGATTTTCAGAACGAAACCGCCAGTTATAGACTGTCTGGTTACATCGAACATTTAAGAAATCATCACGGCTGGATAATCGAATCAAAAGAAGAAACCGCACCCACAAGCGATAAAACGGGGCGTATGGCGATTTATGCCAGATATTCAATAGAACCTGAAATATTGGCAATGTTAAAAACTGAAATGGGCGAACGCTTAGCCCGTTTTATTGAAGCCGTTGAGAAATACGAAGGGGGCAACCATGCCTAAACATGCTAATAAGACAACCTTGAAAAGCGGCGAACTTTTCAAGGTTATTAAAAATGACTTTCTAAACCGAGTTAATTTTACCATTAAAAACAAGTTACTTAAATTAGCTGAGTGGGCGCGTTTAGTCGGGGGCTTGTTATGGTAAACGATCAAGTTAAAAGTTTATGTAATGCTGGCTTGTATCTGGTAGCTATCCCACCTAATAAAGAGGGACAGCCTACTAAAGCACCTATTTCTACAGGCTGGAATAAGCCCAGGAGCGC
>QVQE01000076.1 GCA_003584865.1 Methylococcales bacterium | reverse complement strand
TTAGTTCGGGATAAAGAAGCCTTGTTTTTAACCGAACTGGATAATAACAAAGCGTTTGGTACCTGCATTAATGTTTTAAAACCAGAAGACACCGAATTTGTAGCCGATACCTCAGACAGCTTTATAGACAGCCGCTTGTATATCGAAGCCCTGTTAAGAGAAACGCCACCAACCGATCATAAACTCTATTTAGGCCATCGAGCCGCGATGGATGTCGTGCCTTATCAATTACAACCCACCTTACAAGCCTTTAACCAACCCCGACAACGGATATTAATTGCCGATGCGGTCGGATTAGGTAAGACTTTAGAAGCCGGTATTCTGGTGTCAGAATTAATGCGTCGCGGTAAAGGTAAGCGTATTTTAGTGGTTGCGGTAAAGTCTATGCTCACCCAGTTTCAAAAAGAATTCTGGAACCGCTTTACCATTCCGTTAACCCGCTTAGACTCGGTCGGCATTCAACGGGTCAGACAACAGATTCCGTCTAATCACAATCCGTTTTTGTATTTTGATAAAGCCATAGTATCGATGGATACCTTAAAACAAGGCGTCGAATACCGCAATTACTTAGAAAAAGCCCATTGGGATATTATCGTCATCGACGAAGCGCATAACGTGGCAGAGCGTTCCGGTAGTAGTCAACGCGCGCGTTTAGCCCGTTTATTATCGACGCGTTCCGATACCTTAATTATGTTATCCGCCACGCCACATGATGGTCGGGCAAAAAGCTTTGCCAGTTTGTTAAACATGTTAGATGCGACTGCCATTGCTGATCCAGAACATTACAGTGCTAAAGATTATGCCGATAAAGGCTTAGTGATACGCCGCTTTAAGAAAGACATCATCGATCAAGTTAAAACGGAATTTAAAGAACGCACGACCGAAGAGATTAAATCAAAGGCGACAGCCATAGAGCAGACCGCGTTTGATTACTTAATGGCACTGCAATTTAGCACCCTTGATCAAGTGCGTTCTGCGGGTATGTTGTTTAAAACCACCCTGATTAAAGCCTTGTTTTCGAGTCCCGCCGCCTGTCAGAAAAGTATTGAAAATCGCCTAAAGACCTTAGAACAAAAAACAGAGCCCGCTTATCAGAATGATAGAGAGCAACTCAACACCTTGCATCAACTCTTAGCCAAAATTGATCTTAACCAGTTTTCTAAATATCAAAAGTTACTGAAAACCCTCACCGATAATAGCTCGGGTAATGCGTGGAAACCCAACGATGCTAAAGATCGGCTGGTTATTTTTACCGAGCGGATAGAAACCTTACGCTTCTTGCAAGAAAATCTGACGCGCGACTTAAAGCTTAAAGACAATCAAGTTGAAGTCTTGTATGGCACCTTATCGGATATTGAACAACAAAAGATCGTCGAAGATTTTGGTCAAGAAAATAAACCGGTACGTTTATTAATTTGTTCTGATGTGGCGTCAGAAGGTATCAATTTGCATTATTTAAGTCATCGTATGGTGCATTTTGATATACCTTGGTCTTTAATGATCTTTCAACAACGTAATGGCCGTATAGATCGTTACGGACAAGATCAAGCGCCGCACATCATTTATCTAATGACCGATTGTGATAGCGTACAAGTTAGAGGTGACAATCGTATTTTAGAAGTGCTGATACAAAAAGATGAACAAGCCACTAAGAATATTGGTGACCCTTCTGTTTTTATGGGCGTGTATGACAGCAATGAAGAAGAACTCATCACCGCAAGAGCGATTGAAGCGGGTGGAGATGCCAGTGTGTTTAATCAACAACTAGAGACCAACGTAACAGCCTTTGATCTATTCGCAGAAGATTGGTTTGCCACCGACACCCCAACTGCGCCTGATCCATTAAAAGAAACAGCAAGCTTACCGAGTTTATTTGAGTCAGATTATGCCTATCTTGCCAAAGGCTTACAGCGCTTATTAGAAAATGACACGCGTGATCGGGTCACTCAATTAGAATGCAATCCCCAAACTCAACGCATAGCATTTACAGCGCCCGAGAGCTTAGAGCAACGCTTTAAATCCTTAAGTAAAGAAATCTGGCCCGCTGATAAACACTTTATCTTATCGGCACAAAAATCAGCGATAGATGCGGCGATTAAAGAAAGTCGGCAATCGGAGCAAAGTTGGCCTTTAGTGCATTACCTTTGGGAACAGCACCCTGTGTTTCAATGGCTGAATAATAAAATGGCCAGCCGTTTAAAACGTCAACAAGCGCCAGTGGTAGTGGCGGGTTCGCGTTTAGAACCCGGTGAAGTGATTTATATCACCTACAGTTTAATCGCCAATCAAAAAGGTCAACCGGTGATACAACATTGGTTAGGCATTCGGTTTAGCAACGGCAAATTTGTAGGTATAGAAGCATTAGAGGCGCTACTTAAACGCACAGGATTAAACCAAGGTCTACCTAATTCGGGTCAAGAACCCACGCAATTAGCCCAACTCAAACAGCACTTACCTGAAGTGGTCAAGCAAACACAACAGCAAATGACCGCCTACCGTAAAGCCTTTGAAACAGAAAACCGGCCTAAGTTGAATGATCAGTTAGCAAAACTAGAAGCTTTAGAAAAGAAGCAAGTTAAACAAATGGATGTGTTTCATGAAAATAGTATGCAGATAGCCGCGATTAAAGATAAACGCCACAAAGATGAAACCGAAGCCATCCGCAGCCGCTTTGAAGAATACAGACACTGGATACAAGAAACCATGAACACCGAAGATCAACCGTATATCCAGATTATCGCCGCGCTAGTACACGCATAATGGGTAAACCCAATAACACTGAAGGACTAACATTTAATGGCTCTTGATTTAACTGGCATAAACAACGAAAACGAATTTTATAGTCATCACTATTTGTCAGCGATATTTGAAGGTGACCTTAAAGACACGTTTACGCAATGGCAAAGCTTAGAAGACGCCTATCGTGAAGCCATTAAAATCACGGGCGAAAAGAATGAGGTCTTTGCAGAAACCCGTGCCCCCTGGATTCGACTAAGATCCTTAGGTCAAGACTTTTTCCAATTACAAAACCAACTCGAAAAAGACAAAGAACCCGCTTCCCGCTTACAAAGACAACAGCAATTCTTCGCAAAACTACTAACCGCACTGGGCTATCACTGGGCGCCGACCTTAAAGCCTTTAAATGGCTCGGGTGATTTACCGGTGCTTGCAGAAGTCGCCCAAGGTAACAATCCCGCCTTATGGGTCATCGCGGCACTGAATTTAAACACCCGTACCGAAGATAATGATGATGTATTGAGCTTAACGCTACAAATTGAACAATATCCGCAAGACCACGATAAACAAACCGCCTTATTAAAGCTCAGCATCGAAGATTTAATCAATAAAGAAATCTTTGGCCTTGATCATGCACCGCGTTGGTTACTGGTATTAAGCGAAGCCCGTGTGTTATTAATTGATCGCAGTAAATGGCCGGAGAAACGCCTGTTAAGTTTTGATCTAGCAGAAATCTTTGGTCGTAAAGAAGACAGTACCCTTAAAGCCATGACTGCGTTAGTGTTTAAAGACCATTTAACGCCCGAACAAGGCTTATGTTTAATGGATAGTCTGGATGAGAACGCCCATAAACATGCCTTTGCCGTGTCAGAAGATTTAAAATACGCCCTGCGTGAATGTGTCGAATTATTAGGTAACGAAGCCATTCGGTATTGGCGTGAGGTGCGTAAAGAAAAAATCTACACCCTCGATAGAGCCGATACCTTAAGCCTAGAATGTTTACGCTATATGTATCGCTTGCTGTTTTTGTTTTATATCGAAGCCCGACCCGAGCTAGGTTATGTGCCGATTAATGCCAATAATTACCTAAAGGGTTATAGCTTAGAGTCGTTACGCGACTTGGAAATGATGCCCTTGCACAGTGCAGAAGCACAACAGGGCACGTATATCAGTGATAGTATTCAATTATTGTTTGCCTTAATTGATCAAGGTTATACGCCGCCTGCGAATGCCGATGTATTTGGCAATGCGGATGTAAATGCCTTTAGCATTACTCCACTCAAGAGTCATTTATTTGATCCCAAAATGACCCCCACTTTAAATTCGGTGCGGTTTCCTAATCAGTTAATGCAACGCATTATTCAGTTAATGTCGCTATCCAAACCCAGCACCGGAAGGTTTGCTAGACGCGGGCGGATTTCTTATGCGCAATTAGGCATTAACCAATTAGGCGCAGTGTATGAAGCTCTGTTATCTTACAAAGGCTTCTTTGCACCGCATGATTTATTTGAGGTTAAAAAAGCCGACAGCCAACCGAACGAATTAGAATCAGCTTACTTTGTGCCAGAAGCAGAACTCAAAAACTACACCGAAGCAGAGCGGGTCTTAAACGAGCAGGGCGGTTTTAAGTGCTATCCCAAAGGCACCTTTATTTACCGTATGAGTGGGCGCGACCGAGAAAAATCAGCCTCGTATTACACCCCCGAAGTCTTAACCCAAACCCAAGTTAAATACGCCTTAAAGGAATTACTTCAAGACAAAACCGCTGACGAGATTCTTAATTTAAAAGTCTTAGAACCGGCGATGGGCTCGGCAGCGTTTCTTAACGAAGCCATCAACCAGTTGGCTGTGGCGTATATTTTGCGTAAAGAAAAAGAGACCGGTACCCGTTTAGCCCATGAACTTTACGCAGATGAGTTACAAAAGGTTAAATTGTATATTGCCGATAACAATGTCTTTGGTATCGACTTAAACCCGGTGGCCGTTGAGTTAGCCGAAGTATCTTTATGGCTCAACTCGATTCATAAAAGTGGTTTTGTGCCGTGGTTTGGCTTGCAATTATTTAACGGTAACTCCTTAATAGGTGCCAGACGGCAAGTGTTTTCCCCTGAGGCTTTAAATCAAACCACCGCCGCAAAGCAGTGGTTTAACCAAACGCCTAACCGCTTAAATCCTTTAGGGCTCGTCGATGCGCATAACTTGCCAGAGACCAGCACGCAAACCGATCATAATAATCAAGCTTTATTAAACCAACGCGGTGCGCGGGTTTATCATTTCTTATTGCCCGATCCAGCGATGGCTCTGTATCAGGATAGAGTGATTAGAGCCTTAGCCACTGACGAAATTAAAGCCATTAATGACTGGCGCACGCACTTTTGTAAAAAAGCCTTTAGCCCAGAACACATCAAGCAACTGCAAACTTTCTCTGACAAGATTGATGAACTTTGGCAAGCCCATACCCAAGAGCAAGCACGGATTCGTGATAAAACCACCGATCCGTTTACTATCTGGGGACAGCCAATAGATCAAAATCATAGGGTCAGTCGTTTAGACATAAAAGATAATATTCTGGCGCAAGAGCGTTATTCAAAAAATTTGAAGAACTCGTCACTGTATCGGCGCTTAAAACTGGTGATGGATTATTGGTGTGCGTTATGGTTTTGGCCGATTAATCAAGCGGAGTTATTGCCCGATAGAAATCAGTATTTCTTTGATCTTAACTGGTTGTTAATGGGAGGCACTTTAGAACCTATTTCAGAAATAGGTCAGTCGAGGGATTTGTTTCCTGAGACGGTGTCGCAACAACTGAGCATCGATTTTAATGACAAGTTTGGGCAGTTGGATATTGAAAAGATCATTAAAGACCATCCTCGTTTGAATTTAGTCAATCAAATCGCCGAGCAACAACATTTTTTCCATTGGGAATTAGAGTTTGCCGATATCTTTGCCAATAACGGTGGCTTCGATTTGATCTTGGGTAATCCGCCTTGGCTGAGAGTGGAATGGCAGGAAGCGGGCATCATGGGCGATGCCAATCCGTTATTTGTGTTGCGTAACTTTTCCGCCAGTCAGTTGAATACACTCAGGGAACAGAGCTTTGTCGACTACCCAAAACTTAAAGCTGATTATTTTTCCGAGTTTGAGCAGTCCGAAGGTACGCAGAACTTTCTGAATGCCCAGGTCAATTACCCGTTGTTAGCCGGACAAAAAGCCAATTTGTTTAAATGCTTTTTACCGCAGGCGTGGATGGCAAGTAATCCAAAAGGTGTAGCCGGATTTTTACATCCTGAAGGGGTTTATGATGATCCAAATGGCGGGCTTTTTCGTGCGGCGATCTACCCTCGATTACGTGCTCATTTTCAGTTCCATAATGAAATGGATTTGTTCGCCGAAGTTCATCATGCCACCAAGTTTAGCATCAATATATACGCTGCAAACGTCACCACGCATTTTCAACATTTGGCCAATCTGTTTATTCCGCAGACCATTAACCAATGCTATGAGCATGATGGCTTTGGTGCAGTTCCAGGCATTAAAACCGATGAGGGACAATGGAACACTATTGGACATAAAAGCCGGATTATTGAGGTAGATAAAAACACCTTAGCCTTGTTTGCAAAACTTTACGATGTAGAAGGGACTCCCGCCTTAAAATCTCGTTTACCGGCGTTACATTCCGGGCAGCTACTTCAGGTATTAGAGAAATTTTCCCAACAAACCAAACGCTTGGGCGATGTGCAAGGCGAGTATTATTCAACACAGCATTGGAATGAAACTAATGCGCAACAAGATGGCACGATTAAACGTCAAACCCAATTTCCCAAATCGACTGAGCAATGGATACTTTCCGGCCCCCATTTTTTTGTTGGCAATCCATTTTATAAAACGCCGCGTAGAGTCTGTACGCTCAACGCCGATTATGACGTTCTTGATCTAGCCAGCTTGTCCGATGATTATTTACCGCGCAGTAATTATCTGTCAGCCTGTGAGGCCGCCGAATACCAGCGACGTATTCCGCGTGTATCTTGGGTAGAAGAAGGGGAAACTGAGCAAAAACGGGTAACGGAGTATTATCGCCATATAAATAGGAGAGCTATTGGCGCAACTTCTGAAAGAACGGCTAGTGGTGCTATCATTCCAAAAAAAGTAGCTCATATTGACGGCGGTTTTTCAATAACTTTTTCTTCGTATTCATTACTTATTAAATTCAATACACTTTTGAACAGTTTGCTATATGATTTTTTTGTAAAAACAACTGGGAAAAGTGATATGCGTGGAGAGTTATTAAACCAAATGGCTCTGCCTGAGTTTAATAAAAGTACCAATCACATGTTTATTTTAAGGGGCCTAATTTCTAACTGCCTAACCATCCACTACGCTGACCTCTGGCAATCCTGCTATCAACCCACTTTCACCGAAGATCAATGGGCAAAATCCGACCCACGATTACCCAACAGTTTATTCCAACAATTAACCCCCGACTGGCATCGAAACTGCGCTTTACGCACCGATTACAATCGTCGCCAAGCCCTCGTTGAAATTGATGTCTTAGCCGCAATGGCTTTGGGGCTGACCTTAGAAGAATTACAAACCATCTACCGCGTGCAATTCCCCGTGATGCGCCAATACGAACAAGACACCTGGTTTGATAGAGCCGGTCGCATCGTCTTTACCGTCTCTAAAGGTTTAGTCGGCGTTGGCTTACCGCGCAGAGCCCTTAGAAATGACATGGCCTATCAAATCAAAACTCCACCCGCAGACATAAAAGCCCACTGGTTAGAGTGGTGTGCAGAACAGGTCAGCCCTAAGAATGGTCAATTTGTGATTGATACCAGCGATTGGGAAACTCAGGCCGGCGCACTCGGCTGGGAAGATATCCAAACCCTAGATATCGCCATCGTCGAACGCACCATTCAAGATGACACCGTTCCCAATGGCCCCATAGAACGCGTTATCCAATACGTCGCCCCCTTTGATCTCTGTAGCCGAGAACATGACTACCAAACCGTGTGGCAGTATTTTGAATAAAATAATGTATACTGATAGAACGTTATATATCTTCTACAACAAAAATTAAATGAGTAAGTGAATATGAACCATGCCAGATTGATTTTTGAAGATGCTCCTGCATTTATTCCTGTTCCACGTGAGATGCAACATCGAAAAGTAGAAATCACTTTTTTACCGCTGGAAGACGATTTGTCTCCAAGCCCATCCATTAAACAAGCCAATAATTTGTTATTGTCTGATGATTTTTTGGCGTCATTAGAAAACATCGATAAGCCAAGATCATTGTTGGAACTGATGGGTAAAGGTAAGGGCTGCTTTAAAGATGCCGCAGAAGTTGATGCTTTTATTCGTGCGGAGCGTGATGCGTGGGAGGATTAAGAAATGCTTTGCAAGGTAAAAAAGTTTACTTAGATGCAAACGTTTTTATTTATTCCCTTGAAGGTATTGAGCCATGGACAACCGTCTTAGAGGATGTTTTCTTAGGATTAACAAATCAAGAATTTTCTGCTGTTTCCAGTAGTTTAAGTTTATCTGAATGTTTGGTATTACCGTTTAAACAAAATAAAAATGATTTAGTGCGAGTTTACCGCGAAGCGTTATCATCAAATCAATATCTAACTATCGCACCTATTAATGACAAAATATTAATATCTGCTGCGAATGTCCGCGCTCAATCAGGATTAAAACTTCCAGATGCTATTCATGCCGCTACTGCTTTAAGCTATCAATGTACCGCAATGCTCACTAATGATGCTGGTTTTAATCGAGTCTCAGATATTGAACTGTTTTTATTATTAGACTGGATCGCTCTTAAGTGAAAACACCTTTGCCGTAGTTGTATCAACTAAAAAAAATCTATTCAATGAATCCAAGTGTATTAGCACAGCAATTACAGCAAGCGGTTAAAGATTATTTACGGTTAAGTTTTGAAACCACGACGCCTTTTTTTGAGGGCCTGTTAGAGCGGTTTTTAAATACCGATGGGGCCTTGGCTAAAGGGCCTTATCTATCCATTAAGTTACCGTTTGAAAAAGGCCAGGGTAATGCAGACTTTTTTTCAGCGGTGCCGATGGCTTTTTCTCCTCATAAGCATCAAGAGATTGCCTTTCAGCGTATTGGAAAAGATTTTAAATCAACCTTAGTGGCAACAGGCACGGGTTCTGGTAAGACTGAATGTTTTCAGGTACCTATTTTAGATTACTGCTACCAACATCGCGGTCAAAAAGGCATTAAAGCGATTCTGATTTATCCTATGAATGCTTTAGCGGCTGATCAGGCGAAACGCTTAGCTAAAGCCATTGCCGACAATCCTAATCTTAAAAACACTGTAACCGCCGGTATTTATGTCGGTGATAAAGAACAACATGCCACCACTAATATGACGCGTGAGCATTTAATTTCTGATAAAAAAACCCTCCGCAATTATCCCCCTGATATTTTATTAACCAACTATAAAATGTTGGACTTTTTAATGATCCGCGCCAAAGATCATACTTTATGGGCGGGGAATACTGAAACTACCCTAAAGTTTTTGGTGGTCGATGAGTT
>QVQE01000098.1 GCA_003584865.1 Methylococcales bacterium | reverse complement strand
AAACCTTCATTGTACAATGAACTGAAGGTTTGTGTTCATTTGTACATCGAAAGAAACCCGTTTTCATGACTTTATAAAGCCAAGAATTGCATAAAGTGTAAACCGGTAAATGAAGGATGCCTCAAATAATAAGTAGCCTCGATGCAGCAACGCGGAATCGGACGGTCACGCACCAAAACTAACAACTTGGGCGCTGGGTTAGGAGGTGTATAAATCGTCTGCACAAATCGCCAGAATGGCCAACCATTGCGCATCAGCAATATCTGTTTTTCGACCAGGGACTTGTTTAACGAGGTAAGCATGACCACCGCCAACTTCAGACCATGTTTCTCCAATGCCGAATAGGGGCTTTTCCAATAGATGCCTGTGCTTTCCATGACCACTAACTCAGGATTGAAAGACGATACCCAAGTAGCCATTTCACGTCGGTCTCGTTTAAAACCACCGAATTCACGTATTTGGCTAACAACCTCGCCAGTATCGGTTTCAAACAAGACACATACCGTCAATTTAACTTGGTGAACGTCCAAGGCAGCCACACTGCGATAGATTACATCTAATTCCATCATAACCTCCAAAGGTGTAAAATTACAAACGAGGAAGGCGGTGGATATCAGACTGAATTCACCTTTAGGCCTGAATGACCTAAGGTCTTATTACTGTGCGATCTCTTACGATTTATGCCGGGGTACGAGTCAGTCTGACGGGTCACGTTACAGTTCAGAATAGTGGACTATAGAATTAGTACTATTAATGGAGATACTTGTGCGTGCATTCCATCAAATATATTAATATGTATTTGACGGCATATGACTAGAAGATCATAATTGATCGCATGACTTGGACTATACTGTTTCACGATGCTTTTAGTGGCGAATTTGATCAACTACCCGAAACCGTACAAAACGGTTTATTAGCACATGCAGGTCTATTAGAACAATTTGGACCCAGTTTAGGTCGCCCAAGAGTCGACACATTAAAAGGTTCACGACATGCCAACATGAAAGAAATTCGATTTGATGCGGATAACGGGGTATGGCGGTTTGCTTTTGCATTTGACCCCAGCCGAGAAGCCATTATCTTAGTTGGTGGAGACAAATCGGGCGGTGGAGAAAAACGATTTTATCGGCAACTCATCCAAAAAGCAGATGATAGATTTGATGAACATATTTTAAGTCTTAAACAGGCAAGGAAATAAAAATGGCTATCGCATTAAAAGACAAAATTGCGGCATTATCACCCGAAAGACAGCAACAAATAGAGCTAATGACAGTCGAATTGATTGCCGAAGAAAAAACACTGCGCGACTTACGACTAGCATTATCTCTGACTCAAGAACGGATGGCTGAAACCTTGGGTGTCGGACAAGACAGCATCTCTCGACTTGAAAAAAGAAGTGATTTATTGATCTCAACCCTAGGCAGTTACGTTAAAGCTATGGGAGGTGAGTTACGCTTAGTGGCCGAGTTCCCTGATCGCCAACCCGTTGTGTTAAAAGGCCTAGTATCCATGCGTAACGAAATGCCTGCAGGCAAAGCTAATAAACATCAAACCACATCACGTGGACTCTAATTCGGTAATTTGTTTAAATTAATTAAAATTAAACATATATCATTTAAGAGAAACTTTATTTATAGCGGACCATAGAATAAATACAATTAATGGAGAGACTTATGAGCGCATTCCGCCAAATATATGAAGACGCCCCAGAATTTATTTCTATACCCAGGTTTATGCAGCATCAACGAGTTGAAGTTGTTATATTACCACTTGATGAAGTCTCCCCTAATATATTGTCCGTTAAAAAACGGGTGCCGCCACCCCAATTTGCTGGGCGTATTAAAGAGTTGGGCGATGTTATGAACACACTATCTGTCCAAGATTGGGGGCTGACAGAATGAGTGTGCTCGATACTCATATTAGTGGACAAATCAAATTCTCGGTAAATTATCAACGCTCATCATTGAGTTGATTGAACAGGAAATGCATTTATCCCACTAACCATGAATTGCTGATAATCAGGGGCTAGTGGGTGAAACTTGATAAATTTTGGATTATTGATCAATGTAGATTGCGGCGATGTTAAACCACCCATTTCCACTATCGGCATTGCATCCCGCGATCGTAACCCTTATGTTATTTCCAGCGGCTTTAGCTGCAAGTAGAGAATACTTTAGGACTGCGCTATCACTACTGACGATCCCTGCATAATATTGGGCGGTTGGGCATTCTTTGCCATCTATCAAATTGAATTCCAACTGACCCGTTACGGACATTTAACCGCTCGCATCATTTACAACTGGGCTGACATCTACAGTCAGCAAATTTAAAAATGATCAAGTCTATCTGAAAAAGGAAAACAACTGGCCTATTAATAGCTTGAGAAAAGGCGTATATCCTGAGAAGCATTTTCATTAATAGCGTTTAAACTTGCTGACAATTAAAAAGAGCGCTTGACTAACTGTATCTAAATGAATACATTACGCCGATGAATATTTTCCTAAAATCTGATGAATTTAATAGCTGGCTGATTAACCTAAAAGATAGAGTAGCAAAAGCCAAGATCGCTTTACGCATTGAGCGTGCATCAAAAGGTAATTTTGGTGATTGCGAGCCAGTTGGCGAAGGCGTATACGAGATGCGAATTCACTATGACCCAGGCTACCGCTTATATTTTACTCAACGTGACTCAATCATTTATCTATTGCTATCAGGTGGCGATAAATCAATTCAAAAACGAGACATCAAACGTGCCATTGCAATGGCTCTTACCTTACCAAAGGATTAATACCATGACCCAATTTACTCACTTTGACGCAGCTGATTATCTAGACAATGAAGAAACTATTGCGGCTTACCTAACAGAAGCGCTTGAAGACCCTGATCCAGATATGTTTATTATTGCCGTAAAGACCGTAGCCCGTGCGCGTGGTATGACGCAACTGGCTAAAGATAGTGGCTTAGGCAGGGAAAGTTTATATAAAGCCTTATCTCCCGGTGCAAAACCTCGCTATGAAACAATCATGAAAGTTGTTCGTGCACTGGGAGTTAAACTTCATGCAGAAGCGCTTTAATTCAAAGTAACGGGGGTCACAAAGTAACGGGAGTAACGGGAGTCAGAGTAAACTTAAATATAACAATGCGAATTAAGAACTAACGCATTAAGAAACACCTCCGTCCCGATCATTAACACCTATTAATTCTTGTCCAATCATAGTCAACCGATACTTCTGTAATCGGCTAGTGGGTTTATCAGGCAAGGTCATTTCAATCAAATTTTAATCCAGTAATAGTCTAACTATTGATAAAACCCGTTATCAATAGTAAACATGCCAACTGAAACGCTACGATGCTAGTGAAAACTTGATATACAAAACCAGTGATTACACTAGAACAGAAGAAATGCTTATGTTTTTGGGTGAATAGGAGAGGCTAAGGGGGAATAGGCCTGTCTATTTCACCCCCTCCTGTTTTTACCTATGAACAGCTTGTTTTAGCACTTCAGAAGCCCATTGATTTAGGCTTTTTCCTGATGCAGTAGCGGCAATAGATGCAGCAGCATGATCATCTGGGGAGATGCGCAATACAAACTTACCAGAATAAGTTTTGATGGGGTCTACACCATCTTCCATGCAGGCATCCATAAATACCTTAAGAGATATTTCACCTTCACGTCTTAAGCCCTCGGCATCACTTGCATAAAAATCAGCGCCACCGTTAAGTCCAATAAATTCGCCGCGAAATAAATCAATATCTGAGTCATAACTAATAACGGCTTTAACACCGTTAATGGTCATTTGATTAATCATGGGGTTACTCCGTTGTCATTTAGCCATTCACGCAGACTTGCAACTGCGCCTTTATCTGTCATTGGTGATGGATGTGGGCGGCGGTGACTGGGGCACTCGCGTTCTTCTATCTTTGCCCCCAAAGTCAACAGCAATGCTTCAATATCAAGCCAGCTAATATTGGCCGAAACAGGACGACTATAAATTAATTCGAGTGTTTTTAGATGTTTCTTTTTCATGTCATCATAGTATCATATTTTAGTATCATTCATAAATAAGAACCATAGATACTCCAACGAAGGAGAGGATCATCCGCAGCAACATTATTATCCTGCTATTTTCACAGCTAAAAGAATATGCAATGCTAGATAACTAACAACATAGCCCATTTGAGGCCGTTTGGAGAAGTGGAGTAAACACAACATTAGAAAATCTTAAATATAACTTTGCTCTGACCCAGTTATTTCAAAAGCTGGTAGCGGTTCACCGCAGCATGCACGCCTTTGCCTTGTCGGCAGGCGTAGCTGTCGAAGATGAAGCGCCGGTCGATGGCCGGTTCGATGATGTTCATTAGGGCATGGTGTACCACACGGTCGCGGAACGGCGCGGCGGCGATCTGACGTTTTTTACGCTCGTAAATGGTGAACAGCCGATAAGGGCCGGGTTGATAACTGAAATCGATAAGGTCTTGCTGCAAGCGTAGCAGTTCACTTTCCAAATTTAGAGTAAATTCAGCGACAGCCGGTTTCGATTGTTTGCCTTTACGAGCCTTACGGTAAGCGCCGAACAGATTCTCAAAGCGGGTGACATCAGGCCAAATTCTACCCAAGCGTTTCATGGTCTGAGGTTTTTATTGGGGTGTATCAACGCTTTTCAACCAGCCGCCGACTTGTTTACCTAAATCTTCCAACAGTCTGGCACCATGTTCGTAACGCTTGGCAGGGATGGTTTGCAACTCATTCGCTATTCTCCAAAGATGCCGAATGACCGCCAGACGGCTATTTGCCCGTTTTAATAGGTCGCGCTTGTTTTTAACATAGGCTGCTTCCACCAATAATTCGAGTATTTCAAGCATGCCGGATTCCAGCCGCTCGCCGAGCGTAAACCGCCGGTTACGGGGAAAGTTATCCAGCAGCGGTATCAGCCAAATCAGAAGATTGTGGCAGTCCTGAACGGCTTTAGGCAAAGAATTTGCGGTCATTTAAAAAATTTTTCGATGGGGGCTTTGCCCCCATACCCCCAAAAGGGAAAAAGCAAAAAGATAAAAGTTAAGGTGTCCTGGCGAGCCGAAAACCGAAGTTGAAGTAGCGGTAAACAGGCGAGATCCCGAAGCGGTCGGCCGAACGCACGAACAGTGGAACATTGATCCAGGAGCCACCGCGCAACACACGGAGAGGACAAGAAGCGTTGTTATCGAGAGATTCTTGTGCCGAACCATCCGTTGGCGTAGCCTTATAGCTGTCAACGTAACAATCTTGAGTCCATTCCCAGACATTCCCCAGCATGTCGTGCAGTTGCCACGGATTGGCTTTAAATTGTCCAACGGGCGCCGTGTTGAGAAAATCATCCGCGCAATTAAAGGGCACCCAGGTTATACCAGTGTAAGTGTTTTTAATAACGGATGCGTTTTTCGTATCAAATACATTGGCGTAAGTACAGGCTGGGTCGTCTTTTTCAGCTTCGGTTTTTTCCGGCCAGTAGCGCTCTGATTTTGTGGTCGCCCGTGCGGCGTATTCCCACTCGGCTTCCGATGGCAGGCGGTAATTCAAGCCGGTACGTTCCGAAAGCCATTTAGTATAAGCTATGGCGTCTTCCCAACTGACATTAATGACGGGCCGATTGCCCCGTCCCCAGCCCTGGTCACCCGGTTTTTCACGGTCAGTCGCTGCGGCAAACAGGTCGTATTCATCGAAAGTGACTTCGTATCGGCCCATTTCAAAGGCTTTTACAAACTTAACGGGATGGGCGGGACGTTCATCAGGGTTTCCTTGGCCGGAAAGATCGCCCATCTGGAAATCACCGGCGGGGATTGGTTCTATTGCCGGTTTTGTTACCGGCCAGATGCCTAATTGTACAAACAACGCCTTGGTTGCCAGTGATGGCGGATAGTCGGATTTATTGATGTGAAAAAAAATGCCCAGTAGGGTAATTACAAATAAGCCCAACAAAGAATAAGCAATGCAGAATTGTTTTTTGCGCCGTTTGCAGGCCGTTAAATAGTCATCCGCAGTGTTGGAGCGGGGTGCAGCGGCGGTCACATAACGCTGTAACAAGGGGCCGGAGCGTAGCGCACTGCTTTGGCGGCCTGATTTATCCCACTCGCTGGCGACTTGTTCCAGGTCACGGCGGGCGCGCAGTGTTACCGCATGTTCAAGTATCCATTGGTGCAGCCGCTCCCAGCCGCTGAGTACGGTTTCGTGGGCCACTTCAATCATCGGTTGGTTGTTTTCGCCTTCGCTGGTGACCAGCAAACGCGCATCGGTGAGCGCCTCGGCGACAATTTTCAGGTCACCTTGCAGCAAGGATTGCGGAGCACGGCGGCGGGCGGCTATTTCCTGTTCATTGACTTCAACCAGGTGGGCAAACAGTTTCGGCAATGCGCTATCAAGATCAATTTTTAATCCCTGCAAAGCAGTTTCCGCACGTTTCTGGACTGCCCCTTTTACGCCGCCAAAGGTGTTGTAGGCATCAATGCTGATGGCGTTCGATTGTTGCTCTTGTTCATAGAGCTGATTCAATGTAAATGCAATAAGTGCCATGGCACCGGGGCCAATACCGGCATCATCGAGCAAACGTTGCGCCAAGCCATCTTCAAGCTCTACACCGGCGGCTTCGGCAGGCCTGATGATCATCTGATGAATAGCGCTTACACTCGGAGGGTCCAGAGGAAAAGTACCGCGATCTTGACGCAGCAGATTGGCCAAGGTGGGTTCTTGAATGGCACGAGCATAAAAATCGGCACGCATCGTGACAATACCCCGAATACGAGGCAGCGTAACGAGGTGTTCCAGCAAAGCCAGAAAATCTTGACGTTTATCTGCCGTACACTGTGTGAACAACTCCTCGAATTGGTCAACAACCAGTAGCAGTTCGGTGGCTGGCTCATAGTGGGAAAGTAATCCGGTCAGGTGCTTTTCGGTAACTTTCGCATCAGCCTGTAATGAGCGGGCGATTTCGTTTTCGGTCTGACCGGAGATGTCCAGTTCGGATTTGAGTGCAAAAGCCAGCCCCAGATAGGGGTTGCCACCTCTTTCTCCGGGTTTGAAAATGAGATCGATCCAAGGCGCGTTACCGATAATACCGGTACGCAGTCTCGGCAACAGTCCCGCCTTAACCAGCGATGACTTGCCGGAGCCGGACACGCCAACAACCGCGACGAAACGCACTTTAGGGTCAGCAAACTGTTGCAGCAACTGATCGATTTCCCTACCACGGCCAAAATAAATAGGGGCCTGTTCCGGCGTAAACGCTTCCAGGCCGGGGTAAGGCGAGTCTGTCCAAGGAGGCGGGGTGGTTATGGGCTTTTCAGCAGTTTGGGATGCATTGGTTGCGGACAGCGTCTCCAGTAGCTTGTCCAGCCGGTCGCGCAGGTGCTGCTCGAACTGCTGCCGAAAATCGTCCGGCGCTTCGTAAGAATTGATACCACCAGCTAGCGTGCCATCCGGGTTAGTAAAGACGGTAAAAAATTGTTTAACTTTGTTCCATTGCTCACGAATGGACTCCAAGTTGGGATCATCCAGGTCGAGTTTAGGTGCTCCATTGCGGCGATACACCCAAACGGCTGGTTTACGGTTGGCCCGGAAACCCTTGATGGCGTTGAGATATTCCCACTCGGTGCCGGAAAGATAGGGTGAACCGTCCTGTTTCAATTCAAAATCGGAAGGAAGCTGCGTACCAATTCGCGACCACAAGATGATAACGGCCAGATCACAGTCTTCGGGTTTTGGCAGACCTTGTGCGATCGCTTCCTGGGGTGTTAACCCCGCCTCCATCGCAACTGCCGCACCGGGTTGATCCCAGGCGATAATTTCAATATTGATACGGCCACGAAAGCGCCGTTCGCTGCTGATGTGGGTGATGGCTTCGCGTGCTAGTTTTCGCTCCAGAGGAACATCGCCTGGGGATGCTAGGAATATCCGAAATTGATGGATATTTCCGCCTTTGGCTATCGCATTATTGGTTTTTTCACTTGGAGACATGACCTACACCTTGTTCCTTTGTGTTATAAATGCTGCGAGGAGTGACCGCAATCTGGACCAAAACTCCCGGGGCAGTCGGTACGCTAACAAAGTGACTGAAGCGCCGGATAATATGGTTAGGCGTTCTTCGCGGAATGCACATCGGGCACCTTCACAGCTTCGAAATACTGAGCAGTTTCATTGGCTACCGCTTCGCTCACAATCTTTGTCAGCCGCTGCAAGGCAGCTTGCAGCACCTTTACCCCTTCTTCGTCTGTAGAGGCACCTCTCGCTGCGGCGGTTTGTAGCTCCCACTCCGAAAGGGCAAACTGCAATGTGAGTTGTGTTTGAGTATAAAGCTGCCAGGATTTCTGCCAGTTGAAGAACGAGTTGGCTGATGCCACCAATGCAATGAGCCATGCAATCCCAGAAGCTACTTGCGGTTTAATTTCAGGAGGTGACAACTGGGTGAAGAAGGGTAGGCTGATGCTCAAAAAAAGCAGGATAAATCCGGTTGCACGGAATGCCTTACGCCGATTTGGCGCACGCGTTTGATAGAAAGCGATGTACCACAGAACACTGCCTTGGGAATTTTCATCTTTAAAGAAGCACTGTTCTGTTAGCGCTGACAGAAAGGCTTCGACTTTAGGTAGAGAAGTTAGCATTTAGTGTAGACTCCTAATCCAGTTATTAAGGGGTATCTCAAATTATATATTTATTAACGACAAGTCAAAACAGAAATATCTAAAAATCAGTTTTTATTCAGGACTGTATTAGACATTTAAGCTTAATAATGAACGGCAGCTATTGAGTAATATTTTTTGATTTTAATAGGGGAAATTCAAAATCCGAGTGTCTGTTGATGGCACAACTTTGCCATTCATGTACGACAATCTTACCCCCAACTTATCTGATTAGCCAAAATATTACAACAAACCCTATAGCAAGCTTTGCAACACCACCTACCCATCCAATCACCCACAAAAAAAGCAGAGTTCTCACCCCGCCCATTTCCTCAATTCCCTACACTTACCTCTAATTCACAAAAATACTCAACAGATTACTCCATGCGCCCAGCCCATTCCCATTAACACCTCTAATACGGAGCCAATAAGACTGTCCCGGTATCATGGAACTGAGGGGTCAGGGAACTGAGGGGTCAGAGTAAACTTAAATATAAATGCTAATTAAAAGCAATACTTCGGACAGTTTTGATTTGATTAAAAAATAGTCTGGAAGCCTCCAGCGTGGGAAGATGTAGTCAACGACGATAACAGTCCAACCCACCAAAGGCCTCCATGCACTTAATAGAACCCATTCTGCACCAAATGTCCAGCGTAGCAAAGCCACAACGTAAGTTTATGTTCATCTTGC
>QVQE01000170.1 GCA_003584865.1 Methylococcales bacterium | reverse complement strand
TGCATCATCCCTAAAGCTATTTAACTCCACCTTTAGGTTGTTATCCCTGTGAACTAAAACTTCATGTTATGGAGGTTTAAATTCTGAAAGACTCTGTCGAAGACGTATATTAAGGTAGGCACTTTGTCATATTCCATTAACCGCACTGTTAACAAGCTTACAGAAACATAACAAAATGTTTGAAACACAACGTTACAGAGCACCTACAAAAAAAGTTTATTAATTACAATTCAATAGGTTACATAAATATAACAAGTTGGCACACCGCTTGCTTTATATTAAATGTCATTAACAACAACGTCCTAATAACGAGGAGAAGATCATGGCATTACGTCAATGTGCAATATACGGTAAAGGTGGAATTGGTAAATCTACTACGACTCAAAACCTGGTTTCTGCCTTAGCAGAATTAGGTAACAATGTAATGATCGTGGGTTGCGATCCTAAAGCAGATTCTACACGTTTAATCTTACACGCAAAAGCACAAACTACAATTATGAGTTTAGCTGCTGAAGCCGGTAGTGTTGAAGACTTAGAACTCGAAGATGTATTAAAAGCGGGTTACCGTGGCATCAAATGCGTTGAGTCAGGTGGTCCAGAGCCCGGCGTTGGCTGTGCGGGTCGCGGTGTAATTACTGCTATTAACTTCCTAGAAGAAGAAGGTGCTTATGACGATGAACTTGACTTCGTTTTTTATGATGTACTTGGGGATGTTGTGTGTGGTGGTTTTGCCATGCCAATCCGTGAAAACAAGGCGCAAGAAATTTACATCGTCTGTTCGGGCGAAATGATGGCAATGTATGCCGCTAACAACATTGCTAAAGGTATCGTGAAATACGCTAACTCTGGCAGCGTTCGTTTAGCGGGTTTAATTTGTAACTCACGTGAAACTGCACGTGAAGACGAATTAATCTCTGCATTAGCTGCAAAAATCGGTACTACCATGATTCACTTCGTACCCCGTGACAACGTGGTACAACGTGCTGAAATTCGTCGTATGACTGTTATTGAATATGAACCCGCCGCTAAGCAGGCAGAAGAATATCGCCAATTGGCTATTAAAATTCGTGATAACAAAAACTTTGTTATCCCAACACCGATCACCATGGATGAATTGGAAGAATTAATGATGGAATTCGGCATCATTGATGATGTTGATGAATCTATCGTTGGTAAAACAGCGGCAGAAGAAGCAATCGCTTAATAAGCAAACCCGGTAGAAATGCTTGACAGCGTTTTTACAAACGAACAACTGTAGAGATAATCTCTATCTCTACAGATTCCCGTCCTAAAACCTGTCTGTGGGGGATTACCCACGACATAAGTAGGAGAATATAATGGCTGCTCTAACTAAAGAAGAGACCGAAGCGCTCATCCAGGAAGTGCTCGAAATCTATCCAGAACAAGCACGTAAAGACCGTGCAAAACATTTGGCTGTTAACGATCAATCGTTAGAAAAATCAAACAAATGTATTACCTCTAACCGTAAATCACAACCCGGTGTAATGACTATTCGTGGCTGTGCTTATGCGGGTTCAAAAGGGGTGGTATGGGGTCCTATTAAAGATATGATCCATATTTCTCATGGTCCAGTGGGTTGTGGACAATACTCTCGCGCAGGTCGTCGTAACTATTACGTGGGCACCACAGGTATCAATACCTTTGGTACCATGAACTTTACGTCTGACTTCACAGAAAAAGACATCGTGTTTGGTGGCGATAAAAAGCTTGCCAAAATCATGACTGAAATTGAACAGTTATTCCCATTAAACAAAGGCATTAGTATCCAGTCTGAATGTCCAATCGGTTTAATTGGTGACGATATTGAAGCGGTTGCCAAGAAAGCCAACAAAGAAATTGGCAAACCTGTTGTGCCAGTGCGTTGCGAAGGCTTCCGTGGTGTGTCTCAATCATTAGGTCACCATATTGCTAACGATGCAATTCGGGACTGGGTTTTAGAAAACCGTGATGGTGATGAAAGCTTCCCAACCACACCTTATGATGTCGCTGTTATCGGTGACTATAACATTGGTGGTGACGCCTGGGCTTCACGTACCCTGTTAGAAGAAATGGGGCTACGTGTTGTTGCTCAATGGTCTGGTGACGGTACCATTGCTGAAATGGAAAAAACTCCAAAAGTTAAATTAAACCTAATCCATTGCTATCGTTCAATGAACTACATTGCACGACACATGGAAGAAAAATACAAGATCCCCTGGATTGAATATAACTTCTTTGGACCTACTAAAATTGCTGAATCATTACGCAAGATTGCTGCGTTATTTGATGAAACCATTCAAGCAGGTGCTGAAAAAGTTATTGCTAAGTACCAAGCTGAGTATGACGCGGTTATCGCGAAGTACAAACCCCGTTTACAAGGTAAACGCGTTATGTTGTACGTTGGTGGCTTACGCCCACGTCACGTAATCGGTGCTTATGAAGATTTAGGTATGGAAGTGGTAGGTACGGGTTATGAATTTGGTCATAACGACGACTACGACCGTACTATTAAAGAAATGGGTAACGCTACCCTGATTTATGATGATGTCACCGGTTATGAATTCGAAGAATTCGTTAAACGCGTACAGCCTGATTTGATCGGTTCCGGTATTAAAGAAAAGTATATCTTTCAAAAAATGGGTATCCCTTTCAGACAAATGCACTCATGGGATTATTCTGGCCCTTATCATGGTTATGACGGCTTTGCCATCTTTGCCCGCGATATGGACATGACATTGAATAATCCTTGCTGGAAACAGGTCAAGGTGCCCTGGAAAACTGACGACACTTCAAAAGTAGCCGTTGCCGCTGGCGCGTAATTTTTAGGAATGACTTTAGCTGCAATTATTGTTGCTAAAGTCACCCCATTCTTCAACCGTCGTCCACAGATTAGTGGCGCGTAGGAGCTTATCATGAGTCAAGATGTAGATAATATTCAACCTAGTTACCCTTTATTCCGTACAGACGAATACAAGGAAAACCTAGCCAATAAACGTGAAGCCTATGAAGAGCGTCACCCTCAAGAGAAAATTGATGAAGTTTTTCAATGGACCACAACCAAAGAATATCAAGAACTCAATTTTAATCGTGAAGCGCTAACCGTAAACCCTGCTAAAGCCTGTCAACCGCTGGGTGCTGTATTGTGTGCTTTAGGCTTTGAAAAAACCATGCCTTATGTACATGGCTCTCAAGGTTGTGTTGCTTATTTCCGTACTTACTTTAACCGTCATTTTAAAGAGCCCGTTGCCTGTGTTTCTGATTCCATGACAGAAGATGCAGCGGTATTTGGTGGTCAAAAGAACATGATGGCCGGATTAGAAAATGCGAAAGCACTTTATAAACCTGACATCATTGCAGTATCAACGACTTGTATGGCTGAAGTTATCGGTGACGACTTAAATGCGTTCATCAACAACGCTAAAAAAGCCGGTCACGTTGAGCAAGACTATCCAACACCTTACGCACATACGCCAAGCTTTGTGGGCAGCCATACCACAGGCTGGGATAACATGTTTGAAGGGATGATCAAGTACTTTACCTTAAATCACATGGACGACAAAAAAGTCGGCTCAAACGGTAAAATCAACTTGGTTCCTGGCTTTGAAACTTACTTAGGTAACTTTAGAGTCATCCACAGAATGATGAAAGAAATGGGTGTTGATTACTCACTTCTTAGCGATCCTTCTGAAGTGTTAGACACGCCAGCCGATGGTACTTTCCGCATGTATGCGGGGGGTACGACTCAGGCTGAATTAAAAGATTCACCAAACGCTATTGATACTTTATTGTTACAGCCTTGGCAATTAGAAAAAACCAAAAAGTTTGTGCAAACTATTTGGCATCAACCAGCAACGGCTATCAACATTCCAATGGGTCTGGAATGGACTGATGATTTCTTGATGAAAATCTCTGAATTAACCGGCAAACCCATTCCTGCTTCTTTAGAGCTAGAACGTGGCCGTTTAGTTGACATGATGACGGATTCTCATACCTGGATGCACGGTAAAAAGTTCTCCTTGTATGGTGATGCTGACTTCGTCATGGGGATGACTAAATTCCTATTAGAAATGGGTGCAGAACCTGCTGATGTTTTATGTAACCATGCAAATAAACGTTGGGCAAAAGCAATGGATAAGCTGTTAAAAGACTCTCCTTATGGCCAAAATACTGTGGTTCATACCGGTAAAGACTTATGGCATTTCCGTTCTTTAGTGTTTACTAATAAACCTGACTTTATGATCGGTAACTCTTATGGCAAATTTATTCAACGTGACACTTTCTATAAAGGTGAGGCATTTGAAGTGCCATTAATCCGCATTGGCTTCCCCATCTTTGACAGACACCATTTGCATAGAATGACCACTCTGGGTTACGAAGGCGCTATCTATATGCTGACTACCCTGGTTAATGCCATCCTGGAACAATTGGATAAAGAAACCAAAGGTATGGGTACAACAGACTACAACTACGATTTAATTCGTTAAAACACCTCCCTGCCCTCCTTATTATTAAGGTGGGCAGGGGCGGTTAAAAAACCCCTAACGGAGAAGTCTATGCCTAGTGTCATGTTAAAGAAAAATGCTGAAGGCAAGTTAGTCTTCTATGTACCCAAAAAAGATTTGGAAGAAGTAGCGGAAACGGTTGAGTTTGATACCCCTGAAAAATGGGGTGGTGAAGTGTTACTCAGTGATGGTTCAAAGTATTATTTTGAACCCATTGATGGACAACCTGACTTTCCTGTTACGCTACGCGCAAAACGAATAGATTCTGGAGAATAATCATGGCTTTATATATAGTTGCAGCAGATTGTATTTCATGTGGTGACTGTGAACCCGTCTGTCCCACTAACTCTATCACTGAAGGTAAAATTGTTTTTGAAATAGACAAAAAAACCTGTACTGAATGTGAAGGTGATTTTGATGTGCCTCAATGCGTCAAAGTATGTCCAATTGATAATTGCATACTTCCATTAGAGGCATAACCGTCATGAGCAGCCAGGACACGATAACAAGAGAACTGGCTTTACGTATCGGGCTAGCCGCTCGCGTTTTGCCCGATACCGATGCCAAAAGCTTATTTAACGTATTATCCGACAATCTCGGTCTACCTTTAACCGAAAATAAAATTGCCGGCATCACCCTAAACACTTTTAAAAACGCGCAAGTTAGCAGCCTTTCAACAATTGATGATTCATTACTCAGTCAAGCGATACACATTCTTAAAACAGATGTAGAAACGGGTGAACCCGTTATACCCACTATTCAGGATTACCAGGAAGGTGATCTACCTGGATCTATTCGTATTGCTTTTGCCAGTAATGATAATTTTCATGTGGACGGACATTTTGGAAACTGCAATCAATTTATGATCTACCAGGTTTCTGCAACTGATGCGCAGTTAATCGGTATTCGTACACCTGATGAAGCGAATCACCCAGAGATAGAAGATAAAAACACCTACAGAGCAGAACTCATTAAAGATTGTCAGGTGCTTTATATTGCTTCTGTCGGTGGGCCTGCAGCAGCAAAGATTGTCAAAATAGGCATACACCCTTTAAAGCTTTCAAGCATCGAAAGTATTGTTGATGTCATTCAACAGTTACAAACAGTGATTGCTGGCACGCCTCCCCCTTGGCTCGCTAAAGTCATGGGAATTGATGCAAACCAACGCTTCAGATTTGAGCGAGAAGAGGAGGCCACGGGATGATTAGCAAAGATCAACTAAACGCCATTGTCGAAGCCATTAAAACCTTAGGTCTTAGTGATGAGACCGTGTCAAAACTTAGACAGGAATTTAAACCCATACATTTTACTTACTGTATGGATGATGACCTGCCTAATAACACGCCGATTCTTGAGAACGCTGAATTTAATCTCTACTTGATCGATGGTCGTGAGCATTGCCTGTGCCTGACCCAAGATTATGATAATGCAACGGGTATTGTCGTTGCTGAAGTCTATCCTGATTAAAAAGGAACACCGCATGTCTGGTAATGAAAAACCTGTTAGCGTACCGGTAGCTGATTGTAGTTTTTGCCCGTTTCGTGGAAAAACACTCTTAATGGGTCGCTGTATGCCTGGAGATACCTGTATAACGGCTGAAAGCGGTCGTCAGATTGATCGCTTCTTCCGTATTAATCCTGGCTATGCGGAACACTACCTTAATGACAGATTCTGGGAAAGACGCGCCATTGCGGTGCGTTATGCTCCCCAGAAATCATTAACTCAACTCATTCATGATGACGATGAAGTCGTTAGGCGTGCGGTTGCCTATCGTTTACCACCCACCCAATTATCCGCGTTGATTAATGACTCGGATCGTGAAGTACGGATGACCGTTGCTGATCGCATTCCAATTGAAGAACTGGAAACACTCGCTAATGATCCCGACTATATTGTCAGGTTAACTGTTGCCAGACGTCTTCCCAAAGGTCGATTGTTTCGGCTCATTCGGGATAAAGATTCAGAAGTCAGAAAAGTGGTGGCTGAACGCTTACCTGAAGTCAGCTTAGGATTAATGACCCATGACGAAGCCCCCGAAGTTAGACGCCTCGTTGCAGAAAGAATGAGTCCGGAAAATGCCGTTACTTTATTAAATGACACCGATTGGGTTGTTCGGTATATCGCTGTGCAGCGCGTTCCGGTAGAAACATTAACTTGCCTGCTCGATGATCCAGAAGCCGATGTAAGAGCCGCCGTACAAGAGCGCTTAAACAACGTCCCTTTTTCTGCAGAGGCAAACGAATAAAATAGGATGCAGCTAATGGCTAACCCACCTTTTAAACTGAATGGACAAGATCTTACAACGCTTTGTAAAAAAACGATACCTGATCAGAACCATGAACTTTTACTGTCCAAACTTCAGGCGCTTAACCCTGACTATCCGATTCGTTTAGCCAGAACGGGTAGTGAATGGTATCGCTTAGGGGGTATTGTCGACAAAGACGGTCATCGGGTTGCCGACGACCTTATTGAATGGACAGAAAGAACGTATATCGAATGCGGTAGAGACCTGCAAACCTTAATTGATCATGCGCGTGATGAAAAGCTGATTGCGACCCGGCAAACCGGCAACACCCTGCATTTTGTTGCACTTACCGGGAATAAAGCAGAACAATTCGTACAAATTGATATTGATAAAACCCATGAAACGTCTGATCGGTTTCTGGTGAATGAGCATAGCTTGCCCGAAGATTTAGAAGAGTTTATCGATCCATTGTACCCAGAATGTATTGATGCCTTTAACATTGGAGCAGCTCGTTACTCTTATCGCCGTAAAACCGATGTGGATATTTTTATGAGCGAAATCAATAAATATCATCTTGAAGAACATCCTGTACAACGTTTTATGGATGACTGGAACAGAAGCAGCGCCAGTCCAAAAGCTATCTTCTCAGAGGATTGGATTATCAGACCTTTTAGAAACACGGGACGCTTCGGTGAGCAAATCATTAATGTTGAAATCAGCTACACCCAACAAAAACACGTCCCCCAATTTGATGATATCAGTGGTAAAAAAGGTGTCTCACTCAGTAATCTATTAACCCGTTTTGATCGACAGGTCGGTTATCCCTTTGCCTGGTTTTTTTATATGGTTAAAGGTGAATTAATCCCTGTACAAACCGGCCTAGCGGTTTATAAAGACATCAGTGGTGACTATTCTTACTTGCCTGAACGGGATATCGCCATACTTAAGGACTGGATCAGTACGCCTTATAGAGTTTAATTAATTTTCATCAACGGCTTCGGTTATGCCAAGCTATTTTTAACCAACAGGAGTAAACATTATGTCAATTGCGCAAATTAAAGCTTTTTCTGAACAGGCTAAAACAGACCCTGAATTAAAGGAAAAACTCTTAGCAGTTCAAAAAATTAGAGAGCTGATTGCTCTGGGTAAAGACTATGGCTTTGAACTGGATGAAGTAGAACTTTATCCACCCAATGAACCACAGTTTGTAGAAGAGCAATTATCAGAAAGAATGCAAAAAGCCTTATTAAGAGTGTAATACTAAACTCACTGATAGTTAAGCTTTACAAAGCCATCCATCAGTTAAGCCATCTGGAAACCACTGATAGATACAAAATGTAGGAGTCGTTTTATAGCCGCGAAGCTCGTGGAAAAACCACTCCTACTATTCGTGTGTCAATCAAGTTATGGATTGATAAAAACATACCCAACCCCTCTGACCGTTTGAATGTATTGAGGTTGGGATGAATTATCATCAATACGCTTACGCACGCGCGACACCAGCATATCAATATTGCGTTGATCAATTTTATGGTCAGCCCCTTTAAGCAGAAAGGCTAATTGATTTCGTGACACCGTTTTACCTTGGCGACTAACCATAATCATCAATAGTGAAAATTCATCGGAACTCAGCGGTACACACTGACCATTGCGCATCAGGTTCCGAGAGCGCCCATCCAGAACAAAATCCCCAAATTTAAACTGCACCAGTCTGGCTTCGTAAGCATTTGCAGTCTGGTCAGACGTTCGCCGCAAAACCGCTCTAATACGAGCCACCAGTTCACGGGGTTCAACAGGTTTTGTTATATAATCGTCGGCGCCAAACTCCAACCCTATAATTCGATCGACTGTTTCATCCCTTCCTGACAACATCACTATAGGGATATTATCACCATCGGCTCGTAATTTTTGACAAATCGACAAACCATTATCACCTTGCATGATGATATCCAAGACTAATAGATGACAATGAAAACGTTCTCTTTGTTTTTGCATTTCAGTGGCATTTGCAGCCATCAAAGTTTCAAAGCCCTGCTCTTCTAAATAACCAGACAACAAATTACGAAGGAGCTCATCATCGTCAACAATCAAAATTCTTTTGTTCATACCTTGGCATACGCATTGTCAATGAGAATAGGATAATGCAACTTACATTATATTTTAATTCTTTTGGGGAAGCCAGTGCGCCAGCTCACGGTATAAAACATCGGGATCAATGGGTTTGGCTAAAAAACTATTCATTCCCGCTTCAATGCAGTTTCTTTGATCATCTTCGAAGGCATTGGCGGTCATGGCAACAATGGGGATAGACTGACCACAATCCAACTGCCTGATACAACGGGTCGCCTCCAAACCATCCATCACCGGCATCTGCATGTCCATCAGAATCAGATCGTAGGTATTAGCTTTAACCATCAAAAGGGCTTCGCCACCGTGATTGGCTATATCCACCGATAAACCTTTACTTTCCAGCAACATGCATGCAATTTCCTGGTTAATTTCATTATCTTCAACCAGTAAAATACATGCACCCATACGAATTTGTGCTTCAGGTTTCATGAGATCGTCCTCGTGTTCAAGTTCGCTGCAACGTTTCAAACAGACCGTAAACCAGAAGGTACTGCCTTGACCCTCAAGGCTAA
>QVQE01000192.1 GCA_003584865.1 Methylococcales bacterium | reverse complement strand
CCAACGAACCATCACATCATGAGACTGATTATTGATACTGACGATAGAAAGGTTATTGGGTATCAATGCCAAGATATCGCGGTTTATAAAAGGGACGATGAGTCCGAGGGCGAGTATAAAGCGCGATTAAGTCAGTCGGTTGATTGGCCGGAGGGTAAATCAAGCCGTCATGTTTTCACCCCAATATATGAGAACTGTTGAATCGTTCAAAAAAACTGTTATCAACAATCATCATTCGGCAATTTTAACATTATCACTATTGATTATTGTTACATCATTCAATATAATTGATTTATGTTACATAAATCAGCGAGGCATTATGAAATCTAATCGTGGTGGTATCAGAGAAGGAGCAGGACGAAAGCCAAGCGGTAAACAATCAATTGTTATGCGTGTACCGATTGAATTATTACCCATGATAGAGGATGCAAAGCTAGGCTTGCCACCTAAAATAAATCTTCACTTAGCCACAGACAATGAACTGGTTAAGGAGTTGGAGCGTAGAGGGTTTGAGGTATCACTTTATACAGAGCCTTTATCTATGCTTACATCAAAAAGGGAACGAAAAAAGAAACAAGATATACAGGCAAAAGCGATAGTACAAAATGAAGTTAATGCTATGTTTCGTAATATTGGCTTTACCTGATGTCGGTATAAATAAAAATACAGTTACATGACACAATGAAATAATCAGACCGCTAATCATGCGGCTTTTTTTATGCCTGAATTATCGGCAAGTGATGCGGTTAATTATGATGATTTATTTTCATTTGCAACGTGATTGCAACGTGACGAATTTTAGGCATAAAAAAAGCGCATCGTCTAAACGTAAGCGCTTGATTTGTATATACTTCGTGGTGGGTCGTGCGCGATTCGAACGCGCGACCATCGCATTAAAAGTGCGGTGCTCTACCGGCTGAGCTAACGACCCAACAAAGAAAGACTATTGTACAAGGTATCTAGAATTTTGCAACCTTTTTCTTATTTTTGATACATTATTGAACTATCCACTAATGACAAAACAGAAACCCTATTCTGTATTATACTCGATGTTGATGTTCAAGTTTTTATATTGACATTTAAAAACAATACGTTAAAAATCATGAAATTCAGGTTTTTGAGGTTATCAACCATCAGCACCACTGAGTACTGCGCTGATAGTCAAAAATATAATATCGGGCAATTGATGTAACTTCTTACGCTCAATTCGTGGATCTTTTATGTCTGAAAAATGGTCTAGCAGATTATGGCTCATTAGATAAAATATCAAAATAAAAAATTAATAGTAATAATCACTATGATACAAATGACAAGAACCGTTATTTTGATATTGCTTCTCTATACTAATTTTATTGTACTTATTGATGAAAAATACGGGGGCGTAAACTTATAAACATATATAATTAGAGTTGTCTTTAGCTTTATTTAAAGATAATTTTATTTCAGGTAGATACTAATTAATTGAATAATTTAGAATAAAAGTGTTAAATTAAAGATAAGTAAATATACCATTATAGAAAATAATTGCCGTGCCTACATTTAATCATCACGATTTAGCTTTGCTCAATCCATCGTTTGATTCACCATTGGTTGATGTTTTAACCGAATTAGAACACTTGCGTCGATTGCAACTGGGTGGCACGACCCCACCTCAAGTTTTTTTTCAGCTAAAACGTATTTTCCATATGTTAGAAAGCTTAGGTTCTGCTCGAATAGAAGGTAATCACATTACTTTGGCTGATTATGTGGACAGTAAATTAGAAGGCGCTAAGCAAGCCCCTACTGATCAACTGCGAGAAATGGAAAATATTGAGGCTGCTATGGCTTATATTGAAGATAGTATTCATGCAGGTGACAAACTGACAGAGCATTTTATTCGTGAATTACATGCTATCACCGTAAAAGACCTAGAACGCGAAGGAGATAACACGCCTGGTGCCTACCGACTTAGGTTTGTGCAAATTGCCCAAGCTGACCATTTACCACCAGACATTGTTAAAGTGCCTGAGTATATGCAGGAGTTGGTAAGTTTTATTAATGAGAATCATCCTCCCAAATATGACTTAATCAAGGTCGCTTTAGCACACCATCGTTTTGGCTGGATACATCCGTTTGGCAATGGAAATGGTCGAGTGGTAAGACTGTTAACTTATGCCTTACTTATAAAATATGGCTTTAATGTTAAGGCCGGTGGACGGGTGCTAAATCCGACAGCTGTGTTTTGTAATGACCGGGATCGTTATTACGCGATGTTGGCATACGCAGATAAGGGCACACCAGAAGCCCTAGAAGAATGGTGTGCTTACGTCTTGCAAGGTATTTTGGACGAGTTGCGTAAAGTAGACAAGTTGACTGATTTTAGTTTTTTTAGTGCAAGAATTCTTGATCCTGCTCTTACCTATGCCAGAGAAAGGGAGCACATTACGGCAATGGAAGAAAAAATATTACATATCACTGCTAAAATCGGCGTAGCAAAGGCATCTGACTTAGCGACGGCAATGACACCAACCCAACGCACTTATCAAATTAAAAAACTGGTTGAACGAAATATGTTGCAACCCATCAAGGATGGGGCTCGACAATATACTATCGGCTTTAGCAACAGTTACTTAATGCGGGGTGTTATTCATGCACTAGCTCATGAAGGATTTATCCCCTCAACATTAAGTCATGGCGATATACAAAAATAATCAACGCTGATAATTGTTTCAAGTTATTTCAATACTGCTTGATTTTGATTTACATTCGTTTGACTAGTATAGTTATTGTGGGATTGTTACCAGTGTGTTAAGACCAATAAGACTTAAACATACCGAACCCAACACTAACACCCGTCAAATCTCCAGAAACTTAACTCGGAAAGTTAGGAAATATAGATAATAATGTCGCCAGATTAACTCAACTTGATTATAAATTTTATAACTCATTTGATTAGATAATTTGATGTACTATAAGTATGTTAAGGTACTTGGGCCACATCACTCTTAATTGATTTTTTAATCATGAAAACGGATACCCTGTTTTACCGGTTATTTCTGCGTAAGCCGAAACTAGCCTTAGAGTTATTAGGTTTAGACTATACAGGCGATAGTTATAGCTTTTGCTCCGAAGAAATCAAACAGACGGCTTTTAGAATTGATGGTTTGTTCAAGCCCTTGTCTGACGATCCAGAACAACCTATTATCTTTGTTGAAGTACAGTATCAAGTGGATAACGATTTTTACGGTCGCTTATTTAGTGAACTCACGCTTTACTTGTACTTAAAAAAGCCCGAGCGAGACTGGTTAATCTTGTTGATTTATCCCAGTCGATCTATTGAAAAGAAAGCCAGCATTGAGTTTTTACCTTTCTTAAACTTACCCCAGGTCCATCGTATTTACTTAGAAGATTATCAAGACCGCACTGACTTATCACCTTCACTTGAATTTATTCGCTTGATTGTCAGTGATAAAGAACAGACAATAAGTCGAGCCAAAGATTTAGCAGAGCGACTTGATAAAGTAGATGTAGAAGGTTTGGATCTTATTGAAACTATTTTGGTTTATAAGTTACCCCACTTAAGCCGCGAGGAGATTAAACAAATGCTATCTGTATATGAAGTAAAATTACAAGATACCCGCTTTTATCAAGAAGTATCTGCAGAAGGTGAACAAATAGGGTTACAAAAAGGGTTACAAAAAGGGCAACAAGAAGAATGTATTAAATTACTGAGTCGTTTATTAAGACGCAAATTCGGAGTACAACCTGAACTTGAAACCATCTTACAAAGCTTCCCGACCTATCCTTTAGAAAAACTAGAAGACTTAGCCGATGCCTTATTAGACTTTAACGCCATGTCAGACTTAGAAACATGGTTAGCTGATCATACTTAAAATGACAGATTTTATTGCTCAGTAAAACATGCAAATCTAACAAACCAAAGGCCTTAATCTATCAATGCCTTTTTTATGCCTGCACCCAAACTACTCATTGCATCTTAATTTACTTGATTAAAACACATCAACATTTAATCCCTGAACTGCCCAATCATGGACAAACAAACCATCGAAACTTATGACCGTGAGGCTGAACGGATTGCACAATTACATTCCAGCTTAACACCTGATCGGCTCTATACATTAATAACAGCCTACTTTACCAAGACTGGCAACACTCTTGATATCGGTTGTGGGATTGGACGAGATACGCAAAGCCCATTTTAACGGTGATCAACAGCAAAAATTAGCCTGTATTATTAATATCAGCTTCGATGATGTGGGTTCAGATTCACTGATGATTCATTTAAAAGATCAACTCGCTATCGCCAACGGTTCCGCTTGTAATACCGACACGATTGAAGCCTCCCATGTTCTTAGAGCCATGGGTATAGAAGGTGATCGACTGTATGGTAATCGTCAACAGCCAGAAGCACTCTAACACCCGCCTTGCTCAGGCAACCAGGGCAATCGCGCTTAAATCACTCCTAGAATGCGAAGCAAATAATCATTATCCCATCCAGATTTTAATCTCTTAATCTTCACTCCGACCTTAGATGTTTTTTCGGCTTTAGTGGGTTAGTATTTACGGATCAATTCGCAAAAATAATCACTTAAATCAGAATTATCAATTTGATCAGGGAAATCATCATTTAATGTTCCTGCAACAGTTGATACGCGCTCTACCCAAGAGACAGATCCAGATGATACAAGCTCAATAGGTAACGCGATGATTTCAAATTCATTTTTCAACAACTAACTCCAAGCCCACAACACGGTCAAAATGCTTGATATTTCCGGTAGCTAGTGGCATTTTATTTGCCAATGCCGTAGCAGCTATTAATAAATCCTCAGCTTCTATTAACAACCCTTTCTTTTTAAGATCTTGATAAATAGTAGCCGCATATTCGGCACAATGACTATCAAAATTCAATGCTGTCATATTGCTTAACATTGCTTTCCAATAAGCATCTTCATCCTGATTATCACCGCGTAATAATTCATAAACGGTAATGCTTGAAACTGAAAATTGATAAGGTTTTAAGGTTAACTGATATAAAAACGTTTTATCTTTATCAGCCTTTTTTGCGGTTAGGAGCAATTATTACATTAGTATCGAGACAAATTATTTCCATTGTTGAAAAGAAGTGTGTAACGAGACATCATCTTCTATAGGCACAATTGTTAATTCAACACGCTTAGCATTAAAACCTTCGGGCAAATGAATATGTATAACACCATTCACTACGTCAGCATATTGCTTTACAGGGGTTAGGTTCATCATTAAATACTCCTCGAATCAACAAACTAATCGATATAGTACACCAAAACTCAAGCCTTACTAAAAATGTAATCGTCAAATAAATCTTGTTACATGGTCAGTCGACTTTTAAACCAATTATATCTTTAAACACGCCACACCTTGTCGTAACACAGACATAAAATCAACTCTATGCCCTTAAGTGCTAAAATATAATTTTAGGTCACAACTCTCAGCGTTTACTTATGACAATATATACACACAGTCGCTGGAAGTTTGTAAAAGAAATGGTAAAACAGCACGCCATTGCTATTAACGCTTTATGACTCACCCGATCTATCTTGATTACGCCGCCACGACACCTATGGCACCCGAAGTCGCTTTAGCAATGGCTCAATGTTTAACTCTAGAAGGTGACTTTGCAAACCCGGCTTCTTTACAACATAGCCTTGGCGAACGCGCTTATCACCTAGTCGAAACCGCCCGTTCTGACATCGCAGAGCTGTTAAACTGCAAAGCCAATGATCTTGTCTTTACTTCAGGCGCGACAGAAGCCAACAACCTCGCCTTAAAAGGACTGGCCTTTAGTCCACAAAACACCCGTAAACATATTGTTACCTCGGCTACAGAACACAAAGCCATCTTAGACACTTGCCACTCTTTAGAAACCCAAGGCTTTACCGTCACCTACTTAAAACCTGATCACAATGGCCTCATTAACCTCGAAACCCTTTTAGACGCCATCACGCCAGACACCTTTTTAGTTTCTTTAATGCACGTCAACAATGAAACCGGCGTTATTCAAAACATCGAAGCCATTGCCCAAGCACTGCAAGAAAAACAACAGGCCTTCCCCAACCACACACTCTACTTTCATGTTGATGCAGCCCAAAGTGTTGGAAAACTTGCAATAGACCTCAGCCAAACACCCATTGATTTACTCTCTGTTTCAGCACACAAATGTTATGGGCCCAAAGGCATTGGCTGTCTTTATATTCGTAATAGAAAGCGACAACATTTAATGCCCTTAATGCACGGCGGTGGACAAGAATTCGGACTACGACCCGGCACTTTACCTACTCATCAAATCATTGGTATGGCCACTGCCTTTAAATTAGCCGCCCAATCATTAGAAAAAGATCAGCAACACGCAGAACACCTAGCTCAGTTATTAACCGAACAACTCAACACACTTAAAGGCGTGCATTTTAACGGTAATCAGCAACAAAAATTAGCCTCCATTTTCAATATCAGCTTTGATGATGTGGGTTCAGATTCACTGATGATTCATTTAAAAGAACAACTCGCTATCGCTAACGGCTCCGCTTGTAATACCGGCACGATTGAAGCCTCCCATGTCCTTAGAGCCATTGGCATAGAAGGTGATCGACTGTATGGCGCGGTTCGAATCAGCTTTGGCCGCTACACCACTGCACAAGATATACTGTACGCAGGACAACACCTCTATAATGAAGTGCTACGCTTACGACAACTCGCCATAGAGCTTTAAGCAATGCTTGGTAAAAAAGTCCTTAATAACCTCTACTGGCATATCGACCTTACTACTTTGCAACCAGTAGAGCTACAACACCGCATTGCCAAAGCAGAGGCATTAAGTCAATTAACCGCCGGTGTGGATTACAACATCGTAAAATATGACCTTAACAGTCCCATGCTGTCATTGCTCTGGTATCCCGACTTTTTTACCGACCCATTCCCTGCCTTAGAAACCAGTTATCGAATAGACATAGCAGCAGAACGAGTTGAAAAGCGCAGTTATCAAATCTCTATTAACCCGCCTATTCTGCACCGCAAAGAACTCTTTATCCGCGCCGATGATCCCCGAAGTGGCCCTTTTAAAGCCCTCACCCAAACCGCCGAAGAACTAGGCTTATTCGAAAACCCCATTCATATCGGCTTTAAACAAGCCTGGGAAAACTTAATCGCCGAGAAAGGCTTTCAACTGAATGATCATCAATTTGTTCCGCTTGGCAATAATGACGCTAACAATGAACAAGCCGAACCCAATTCCAACACCAGTCAAATTTCCAGACACTTAACCGCACTCTCCCGAAGCAATCTCTCTGCACCGATGCAATGTCTGGCTCGACATGGCTATTTAGATGGCAGTTTAAGTGTGTTTGATTATGGTTGTGGCAAAGGCGATGACATCAGAAACTTAAGAGCTAATGACATCACCGTATCCGGTTGGGACCCACACTACGCGCCAGATCAACCGAAACAAGCAGCCGATATTGTCAACATCGGCTTTGTGATTAATGTCATCGAAAATTATCAAGAACGACTTGAAGCCCTATTAGGTGCTTACGCCTTAACCCGCCAAGTCTTAGTCGTCTCTGCCATGTTAATGAATCAGAATGCCTTTAAAGGCCAGTCCTATCAAGACGGGATTATCACGCAACGCAATACCTTTCAAAAATATTTTACCCAAACCGAACTCAAAGACTTTTTAAGTGACACCCTCGACACCGAGGCCATTCCGGTGGCTCCGGGTATCTTTTATATCTTTAAAGATACCGACGCCGAACAACGCTTTTTATTAAAAAGACAACGTAGCCAACGCAATGTTTTACGCTTAACGTATCGCTCCGCTAACCCCAAACAACCCAAACTATCACGTAACGAAAAGAAATACCTTGCCTATCAACACTTAATTGATCCGCTCTGGCAACACAGCTTAGAACTCGGGCGCTTGCCAGAAAAGTCCGAACTAGAAAATCTGATAGAGATCACACAACGCTTTGGCACCGTCAATAAAGCCTTGCAGTTTATGTTGAGCCAGTTTGATGAGACTTTATTAGAACAAGCCCGACAAAATCATCTGGATGATTTACAGATCTACTTTGCACTACAAACTTTTTCTAAACGCAAACCTTACAAACAACTCGAAGCCAGCCTGCAAAAAGATATCAAAGCCTTCTTTGGCGACTATAAAAACGCCCTTGTCTCTGCCACCACGCTTTTATACCAAATCAGTCATACCGAATTAATTAGCGCCGCCTGTTTAAAAGCTACAGAAAACGGCTTAGGTTATTTAGATGCAGAAGGTGCTTTAATACTACACAGTTCTTTAGTAGAACAACTGCCAGCCCTATTGCGTATTTATATCGGCTGCTCTACGGTCTTATACGGTGATATTGAACAAACTGACTTAATCAAAATACACAGTCAATCCGGCAAACTGAGCTTGATGCGCTATGATGATTTTGATAACACTCCCTTACCCCGCTTAATAGAACGGGTCAAAATTAACCTGCGTGAACAATTATTCGACCTGTATCAATACGGTGATGAGTATGAGCCCACTTATCTATACTTAAAATCACACTATATTAATGAAGACCATCCGAACTATGCCGAACAATTAAACTTTGATGAACAACTGAGTGCTCTTAATTTATTCGACTTTAACAATCATGGCCCCAAACCCCAAGCCTTTAGAGACACACTCAACAATGCCCGTTGGGAAATAAACGGTTTTAACTTAAGCCGAAGCCAAACGATTCCTGATCTTGATAGTCCTTGTGGACAGCATCTAAGCTACAGACAGATCATTGAATGTGGTGAAACTCAAGCTAAAACCGGTTTATCAAACTGCCCCAAACAACCGGATAGCTATACCGCCTTATATGACTTAGCCACCCATGTTTTAGATCCAGTGATTGATTACTTTGGCATGATTAAACTGACCTATGGCTTTTGTTCTCATGACTTAGGTAAACATATAAAAGGTCGCGTCGCGCCCAAACTAGATCAACATGCCGCCCACGAAACGAATAGTAAAAAGGCCTTTATCTGTCCCCGCTTAGGTGCCGCCATTGACTTTATTGTTGAAGATGAAAACATGCGAGAAGTTGCAGATTGGGTCGCAGAAAACACCCCCTTTGATCGGCTGTATTTTTATGGAGAAGATAGGCCCATTCATGTGAGTTATGGGCCTGAGCAAAAAGGGGAATATATTGATTTAGTGATGACGGAAAGTGGAAGGCAAGTGCCTAAAATAAAAAAAATATTTTAAATCGGAGTAAACGCGAATGGATGAGAAGGAATTAATTAACTTTGATGAATATTTGATATTATGTTAGGCATTTTCAAAATCCTGCATGATATCTTCAGCAGGATAATTTAAAACTGATACTTGATAACGCCCCAACAGTTCCATAAAAGTTCTTTGGCATAATTTTGTTATTACACCTTAAGCATCCTCATCAATTGACCAATTCAAAGCTTTTAAAACCATATCCAGATGCTATTCGATAAGTTAAAAAATCATTACGGTCAATAGTAAAAATGCGCTGAACATCTAACATTTGTGCCACCGCTACTAAAGATGCATCGGCTAAATCCATAGGATTATCTGCATATTTTTCCATCAATAACAATGCTATTTTTAAGCTTTCGTCATCAAGTGAATAGATAGTTATGCCTTTTTTTTGAACAAAAGCACCTAATGCCAACGCTGCTTTACTACCTGGCGTTAATAAATGAAATGCTTCTGTTAAAACGCATACAGTGCTTAATAAAGGCTCACGTATTG
>QVQE01000050.1 GCA_003584865.1 Methylococcales bacterium | reverse complement strand
TGCTCTTTCGTAACGAAGCTCCATTGCTTTTTTCTCAATGAATAATATTTTCATTGCTAGACTCCTGATCAATTAGATAAGAAGTCTATTTAACGCCTTTTTTAACGAGAAAGCTGTTCAAACAAAATTGTTAGTGAAGAAAGAGCTTGATGACTATAGACATAACTCCGGCAATTAAGATGCCTATCATCCATTTTAAAACAGCCAGATCGGTTTTAACCGGATTAATAATGTTCTTTTCGTAAATCTGTGGCGTATTCCAGATAGTTGTTTTTTCCTCTGCTTTGTATTTTATAAGCACGCGCGAGATTATCACCTAAGATACGTGCTAACCTGGAATTAATCCTAGAGATTCTTTCAGAAAAAAATCCGCTCTCCATCCCCCGTCTCAAAGCAATAGCTGTTTTAGATTCATCATCACCCTTCTCTACAATTTGCTTCCAAAGCACCAGAAACTGTTCGCCATAGTCTACATTGGCTTCCACGTTGGGTTTATATAGTGCGCTTTCTGACGCAACGGTTTGCTCAATAAGCCAGCAATAAAAAACAAAATTAATATTCTCCAAAGGCACCTCAATACCATTAGCCACCAGTTTTTTAGCGGTCTTATCAATAACAAGTTCAGGGGGAAGTTCAGCTTTTCTGGCTAAATTAATGGTTTCTAAAAAACCAGCCTTTCCATCTAATAATTTTTTCGGGATATCGTTTCTTAAGCGCACAAACGGAATTCCGGCTAATGATATTTCCGCAGCCTGTATATCAAGCGGTCTGTTATCGCGGGTATAAATAACTTTACTGTTTTTACTTGGATAGTAAAAATCAGGATGGCCTTCATAGCCTTCAGAAACCAGTACATGAGAGAGTCGGTCTTGGGTTCTGCCAAACAAAGAAAGTGCTTAGCCTAAATAATACCCCATGGTTTTCCGGCCACCCGCTATCGATACATGAATCGCCGCCTCTTCATCTTGAGTTAACTCACTGACGATCTGAGTTATAAAATCGGCTGCCGCTTCATTCTGCTCAGGATTTCTAATATCATCCAGAGGATTACCGTGATGATCAGCAATCACATGAATATTGTGTTCATTAAACTGAATGGTCGGCATTTGGTATTCTTTACAGAAGGCTAAAAACTTACCACTGTCTGAATGCAACAAATCAAGCCTGGCTCGATGCGCTCCTTCAAGAGTAGAAATTAAATGGATTTCGGTAGGAATAAAGGGCGTCTCAGACGCAATCGTTAGACCATACAGCGTTTCAGTGAGTATTTGCGGCGATAAGCCACTGACAGCAAGCAGGATTCTTTTTGTATATTCATGTGGCTGTTTCATTTGAATTCCTTGTGTCTATTTGTTTTTATAAGTGTAATACTTAATTGTCTAAAATATCTTTTTAACAAATTTGTCTCTGGCATTTAACTTAACCAGAAGTAAAAACACTGCAGACCAATCCACGACCACAGCTAACCCATCCTGGTTTGCTCTAAACCCTTACGGGTATGCTCTCAGAGGAAAGACCTTCAGAATAAACGAGTCAATGTTTCGAGTAAACAAGTATTAGTTTGCAACAAACAAGGTCTTGTTTGCTCTAAACAAGGTTCCTTTTACTACAAACAAGACCTAGAATGCCCCTTTTCTGGCTTACTGACGGCCTCGCATCAAGTCGATAAGTCTAAAATGATCTCTCCTAAGGGCATTCAAGGTCGTGTTTACTCTAAAAGTGATCTTGTTTACTCTAAAAGTGATCTTGTTTGCTACAAGAAGAACCTTGTTTGCCGTAAACAGAACCTTGTTTGTTACAGAAACGGTCTTGTTTGCTTTAAAAGAGTCCTTGTTTACGCCATTCTTACCCCATCTTAAGACAGTTCAAACCCTAAAAAGACCCTGCTTGTTTTTTAGTGAGGGTTCTTTACTACTAATGTGCTACTAATATCGCCATACGACTTTCTAATTCACGTTGCTCACTCTTTCCCACATCTTCAATCTCATCGGCAATATGTTAAAGATCAAGCAAATCAAACTGACCAGACCGGATAAATGCCGCCTGTTCATTCACCCATGAAATGATATCAGTTTTATATCGTTGCATTAACAAACCTCTTTCGCATCCAAAACGCATAACGCTGTCATATTAATAATGCGTCGAACCGTTGCCGTGGTGGTTAATATATGAACAGGTTTAGCACACCCTAACATCATGACTGTTAATGAATGATGTAGCCGATAATAGCCCCCGTCATTCTAAACCCCATCCCTATTCATAGCATACTGCTTACACAAGGCATAAAGCGCAGGAATAACTATCAACGTCAACAGCGTCGATGACACCATGCCACCCACCATCGGAGCTGCAATCCGACGCATGACTTCTGAACCTGTTCCTGTCCTCCATAAGATAGGTAACAAACCCGCCATAATCGCGGTGACGGTCATTATCTTAGGTCGTAACCGCTCCGCTGCCCCCGTCATTAACGCTTTATATAAATCAATCTCACTTAAAAGCCGCTGTTCTTCAACACAATGACGACGCTGCTCCTGATACGCTTGATCTAAATAAATCAGCATCACCACCCCGGTTTCGGCAGCCACACCGGCTAAAGCGATAAACCCGACCCCCACCGCCACACTGACGTTATAGTCCAGCATCCAGACCAACCAGATACCGCCCACCAAGGCAAAAGGCACCGACAACATCACAATTAATGTCTCAGTCAAGCGGCCGAAATTAAGATACAGCAACACAAATATAATACACAAGGTCAACGGCACTACTAATTCCAACCGCTGCTTGGCTCGCTCCATATATTCAAACTGACCACTCCAGGCAATATAGTAACCCGCAGGAAACTTAACCGCCTGCTCCACCGCTTGTTTAGCATCACGCACATAGCCATCAATATCCCGCCCCCGCATATCCACATAAATATAAGCTGACAACGAGGCGTTTTCAGTGCGTATCGAAGGTGAGCCTTTAGTCAAACTCAGATGCGCTAACTGACCCAAGGGAATCATCGCTCCGCTAGCGGTTGGCACCAGAATATGCTCAGCCATCGCTTGCGGACTATCTCGTAACTCACGAGGATACCTGACTGTCACCGCAAATCGTTCACGACCTTCGACCATCATGGTGATCGTTTCCCCACCTACCGCCGTGGCGATAATATCCTGAATATCGCCCATTAACAGACCATAACGCGATAAGGCTTCATAATCAGGATTGATATTCAGATAAAAGCCGCCAGTGAGTCGTTCCGCATAAGCACTGGTCGTCCCTGGCACCTTTTTAACCGCCTGTTCAATCGCCTGTGCCAGACGTTCCATTTCGGTCAAATCCTTCCCAAACAACTTGATCCCAATCGGGGTACGAATCCCGGTCGCCAACATATCAATCCGGTTTTTAATCGGCATCGTCCAGGCATTACTGACACCCGGAATTTGTAACGCCGTATCCATGTCAGCAATCAATTTATCAACCGTCATCCCTGCTCGCCAAGTCGCTTCTGGCTTGAGATTAATAATGGTTTCAGACATTTCCAGGGGTGCGGAGTCGGTCGCTGTCAGTGCCCGCCCTGCTTTACCAAACACCGATTCAACTTCAGGAAAGGTCTTAATAATACGATCTTGCGTTTGCAACAATTCAGCCGCTTTAGTGGGCGATAAGCCCGGCAGGGTTTGAGGCATAAATAACAAGGTGCCTTCATTAAGCGTTGGCATAAACTCACCGCCCAACTTTGACGCCGGATACCAGGAAGCCCCCAGTATCAATAATGCCAGCACCAAAGTCATTTTCTTATAACGCAACGCCGCCGCAATCACAGGGCGATACACCCATAAAAGAAACTGGTTAATAGGATTACGCTGTTCTGGCAAGATCTTGCCCCGAACAAATAAGGACATTAATACCGGCACCAATGTCACGGATAATAATGCCGCCCCTGCCATGGCAAAGGTCTTAGTAAATGCCAGCGGATGAAACAAACGGCCTTCCTGTGCCTCTAAAGCAAACACCGGTAAAAATGACACAGTAATAATCAACAGACTAAAAAACAGCGGAGGCCCGACCTCGGTGCAGGCATTCAATAAAATCTCAGCGCGGGGCAATCGTCCAGAGTCCCGTTCGAGGTGCTTGTGGGTATTTTCAATCATCACAATGGCCGCATCCACCATCGCCCCAATCGCAATCGCAATGCCGCCCAGACTCATAATATTAGAATTCATCCCCAGCGCCTGCATCACAATAAATGCAATCAACACGCCCACCGGTAACATTAAAATAGCCACTAAGGCACTGCGTAAATGCAACAGGAACAACACACAAACACCGGCAACCACCGCATTTTCTTCTAACAAAGTTGAGGTCAGATTCTCGATAGCCCGATGAATCAGCTCAGAGCGATCATAAACTGTTTGCACTTGCACACCCGGTGGCAGACCGGTGCTAATCTCTTGTAAACGCTGCTTCACGTTACTAATCACTTCCAGCGCATTTTGACCAAACCGCGCCAAAGCAATGCCTGAAACCGCCTCCCCATCCCCATTCCATTCAGTCACGCCTCGACGCTCATCAGGCACTAACTCCACCCTGGCCACATCACGTATTAAAACCGGAATTCCCTGCTCAGCTTTTAATACCAAACGCTCTAAATCTGCGCGGCCTTTTAAATAGCCGCGTCCCCGCACCATGTATTCGGTTTCTGATAACTCAATAACCCGCCCACCGACATCCCGGTTTCCATTACGAATCGCATCACTCAGTACTTTTAAAGACACCCCGTAAGCCTGTAGTTTATGCGGGTCAACGGTGACTTGATATTGCTGCACAAAGCCACCAATACTGGCGACCTCGGCAACCCCTTTGGCCTTGGTTAATTGATAACGTACAAACCAGTCTTGTAAAGTGCGCAACTCCGCTAAGGAATAATCTTTTGCTAACAAGGCATATTGATAAACCCAGCCGACCCCAGTAGCATCCGACCCTAACTTAGGGGTTACCGAACTGGGTAAGCTGCCATTCAGCGTGGTCAGGTATTCCAGAACCCGTGAACGTGCCCAATAAATATCGGTGCCGTCTTCAAAGATAACGTACACAAACGAAGCCCCGAAAAAAGAAAAGCCACGCACCACTTTTGACCTGGGCACACTTAACATGGCCGAGGTCAGAGGATAAGTAATTTGATCCTCAACCACTTGGGGCGCCTGCCCTGGATACTCGGTATAAACAATCACCTGAGCATCCGATAAATCAGGCAGCGCATCCAAGGGCATCTTCGATAAGGCATAGCCGCCACCGATAATAATAGCCAGGGTTGCCAGCATGACCAAAAACACGTTACGCAAAGACCAGGCAATAACATGGGTTAGCATGACTAATGATCTCCGTGACTTTCGTCTATCGAAGTCGGCTCGTTCTCTTGACTGGCATCGGTCATCCCTTCAAGGGCAGACTTAAGATTACTTTCCGCATCAATCAAAAAGTTAGCATGAGTCACGACCTCATCACCGTCAGTCAGGCCCTCCTGAACCGGATAATAACCGTCCGACAATAAACCGACTTTCACCACTCGTGGTTCAAATCGCCCTTCATCTTTCCTTAATAGCACGACTTGACGAGTGCCACTATCAATCACCGCCGAATCCGGCACCGCTAAATGATTCATCGCCGCAGCGGTGGTCACTAAGGTTAAGTTTCCATATAAACCCGGCTTTAACAGCCCCTCCTGATTAAATAACTCAACCCGTACTTTAACAGTTCGGGTTTCGGTGCTTAAGGTGGGATAGATAAAACTGACTTTGCCGGTAAACTGTCTTTCAGGATACGCATTAATACGCACTTGCACCGATTGCCCCAACTGCACATCCGCAACATCCAGCTCAAACACATCGGCTAACAGCCACACTTTACTTAAGTCGGCAATCCGAAAGAGCAGTTCACCCGGCATAAAACGAATACCTTCTTGTGCTGGCTTATCCACGACCACCCCGTTAACCGGTGACAGAAACGGCAGTGTGTCCATGGGATTTTGTAAAGTCTCTAAGTGCTTAAGCTGTGCCGGTGCAATATCCCAATAATGTAACTGCTGCAAGGCATTTGCCGCCAACTGTTCCGCCGTATGTAGCGCCTGCGCACTGCCCTTTTTAAGCGCCTGCACCCCTTCACGTGCAATAAGGTATTCCTGCTGAGCAGTTAATAAATCAGGACTATAAACATCAAACAGTGGTTGACCCACTTTCACGGCTTGGCCCAGGGTATTGACATGCAAGCGCTGAATCCAGCCTTCAAATTTCGGCGCCACCGTATGCACACGGCTTTCATCCACCTGAATACTCCCCAAAGCCCGAATCGTTCGATTCAAATTACGATGACTTACCTTGACCGTTCTTACCCCCAGTTTCTGCACTTTCTCAGGGCTAATCTGAATCTGTCCGGGCGGATTTTGTTCACCCTCATAAACCGGTAAATAGTCCATACCCATTTCATCCTTCTTCGGCACCAAGGACGTATCAGCCGCGCCCATTGGGTGACGATAATATAAAATCTTGCCGGTCTTGGGTGCCGATAACGTTGTTGAGCTTTCATCATAAACAGCCACGTAATCCATGCCCATTTCATCTTTGGAGGGCGTTGGAGAGGTGACTTGTGGATTCATAGGATGCCGATAATACAAAGGCTTTCTTTCAGTACTAATAGTATCTTCTGTAGATACAAGTAAATCCTGATGTCGGCCTATCCAAAAACCCAGCCCTAAACCCAGCATCAAGATAACCAGCAATGGCAGCCATTTAAACTTACTCATGACTTAACTCCTCGCCTACCTCTGCCGATAACTCTGCTAATAGTTGCTGCGTATTCGTCAACGCCTGCCAATACTGAATTTGATATTGAAAATAACTGAGTTGAGTGCGCAATAGATCAGAGAAGCCTTTTTGGCTGACTTGATAACCGGATAATAAGGAGTTAACCGCTTGCTGAGCCTGAGGCAGTATTTCGTGCTCCAGCAATAAGAGCTTTGCTCTCGTCTGTTGATATTCTGAGGCTTTAGCGTCTATCTCAGCCTGTATCTTATGATGCTCGTCTTTTAAGGCATACTGTTCCTGTAACAGCTCACTCTTCCGTTGATCGACGGCTTTAGCCTGTTTATGATTTGCATAAATAGGTACATTCATACTGAGTTGCACACTTGCAAAATCACTACGTCCTTGTCCCGTCGGGGTATTCTGCCGGAAGGCATAACCGCCACCGACGGTAAAGTCTGGATAATAATCACTCTGGGCTAACTCGACTTTGGTCTTTGCTGCTTCTAACATTTTACCGTGTTGTGCAAATAAGGGTCTTAACTGTAAGGCCTTGTTCTGCAAAGTAGCGCCAGCCAGTTCCGGCAATTTAAACGTGGTTTCACTTGGAATGATTAAGGGTGTCCCCACGTCCCGATCTAACAGTGCATTGAGTTTGGCACTTTCGGCACCGCGTTGCCCCAGAAAATCAAGCGTCTCACTTTTAAGTTTAGATAACTCAAGTTGAGCCATCATCACTTCTTGCTGTGCACCCTTTCCGACTTTATAGTTTGCTTGGGCAATATCAATCAACTGTTGAAAGAATCCCTCGGCTTCGCTTAGCAATTTTAAAGTGCGGTCGTAATAAAATAATCGCCACCAGTTCAACTTTACATCCCGCGTCAAACGTAAGCGTGCTTCTTCAACAGATTCCGCAGAAGCCATTGCTTCATGCTCTGCGACCTTCTCACGCAGGGCGCGTTTACCGGGGAATGGAATGGTCTGACTAATGCCCATTTCCATCATGGTCATATCTTCTTGATGTAAATTAAAACTACTGGTAGGGACATTCAATAAGCCAACATTGACCGTAGGATCAGGCAAAGCCCCCGCCTGTTCGGGGATAGCCGCAAGCGCCTCAGCGCGTGCCTTAATTTCTGCTAAACCGGGATTACCTGCCAAGGCTTTGGTAATGGCTGATTCGAGTGTTAATGCTGACGCTTCAGGGTTAGGTTTTGTATCAGCAACCGCCGTACCCGCATAACAAGGCACGTAACTCACTGACACCAAAATAACTAATAAGGGCGGCAAATAGACACCATTACATAATCGTGAAAAGAAACTGAAAGACATTCTATATTCCTTAGTAAACAGGAGAAACCCAAGCTCCCCTCTAGTCGCAAAATAATCCTTGGCTACTCAATAGCGTCGATTTTAAGTGAGTTTACTTCAAGAGCCTATAGAATTGATAGAGAAATTAGAGGCTAAGTTGCTCTTGGATGTCGTTATATTTAAGTTTAAGTTTAAGTTTACTCCGGCGGTTTTTACAGAACTGTTAAATGATAACCGCTTTCGGTATGCACCAAATCACCGCTACGCTGTAATACAAAATAACCGCGACTTAAAGCGGCTTCCTTGGCATCATCATTAATATGGAAAGCTGCAATTGCTCCATATTGTTTGTAGTTTTGGTAAATAGGAAACAGCTTCTTAAAGTTCTGCATTTTGCGATCTAATCTATCCAAATCGTTTTCATGGGCTTTGTATTTAACTTCTACAATACCCACTACGTCACCATTGGTCATGATTAGATCGTATTCTTCTTCTGTTTTACCTCGACGTTTATGCCCATTCTTTTCTATATCGTCAAAATAAATACTTCCTAAGTGAGGGGCATTCGCTAAACTATTAAAGAAGAACTCTTCAGCAACATCACCTTGATTGTTTGTGACATTTCCTAAAGTAATACCCATTCGGTTTAATTTATCAGTGAGCATTTTGTCATTGCGCTTCATTTGCTCACTGGTCTCCATTTGGGCAGCATGGAGATTTTTGCTATCAATGGCAAGGCTTGCAACGAGGTCTTTTAATTCTTGATCAGTCATGGACTTATAAATAAATATATTTTTTCAATATGTTAGCACATTACCTAAATAATAAGGCAATGAGTTCATGTTTTTATAAGAGCTGCTTTTTTAGAAAAGAAAATCACCTCTGGTAAGTCTTGGAAATGATCATCGGCTGTTATTAGCGGTACATTACTATGCCTAGCCGATGCATAAATAATGGCATCAGCGAACGATAATTGATATTGTAAAGCCAAGTCTGCTGCATAAAGTGCTAGTCCGGTATTTAAAGATAATACATGGCCGTACTCTGTTTTAGATTCTATCCTGGAGATCTCTGTAGTCATTAGGGTCACAATCTTTAAAGCTACCTCTAGCTTCCTTTAATGAGCGAATCGGCACCAGTTCAATCGTATTACCTTTGGTGATAAGGGTAAACTGTTGACCAGCCTTTAGATCTAATTCATCACGAATAGCTTTGGGAATTGCCAATTGGAATTTGCTAGATAATTTTACTGAATTCATAATGATCACTTTATTATTTTATCGATCAGAAAATAGTAAAAAGCATAACGCTAACCATCTAATTAAGCAAGAATACGGACATGTTTTAAAAGTATGTAAGCAATTTTAGGATTTAATTTGATCTCGCTAGCAGTTGAGGCAAATGAGTTTATGCCAGGCAACTATAGATTATGAATATCTAACTTTCATAGAACTGTTAAGTGACTACCGCTTTCTGTATGCACCACATCACCGCTGCGCTGTAATACAAAATAACCGCGGCTTAAAGCGGCTTCCTTGGCATCATCGTTAATATGGAAAGAAGCAATAGCGCCATATTGTTTATAATTTTGATAAATCGGAAACAGTTTCTTAAAATTCTGCATTTTACGATCTAATCTATCCAAGTCGTTTTCATGGGCTTTGTATTTAACTTCTACAATACCGACGACATCGCCATTGGTCATGATTAAGGAATGTGCATAAATTAATTTAGGCAAGTTCAGTTCGAGAATTATACTTTGTGAGAAAGAAATCTTGTTCAAAATTGACAAATGATCGAACCTTACA
>QVQE01000149.1 GCA_003584865.1 Methylococcales bacterium | reverse complement strand
TGATCCGACTCGGGGTTTATTCATTTTAGTCTTTTTAGCCGTTGTTGTGGGTGGGTCACTGTTGCTTTATGCCTTTAGAGCCCCTGTTGTAAAAAGTAGTGCCACTTTTGAATTTGTCTCTAAAGAATCCGTTATATTATTTAACAACGTACTCTTAGTCGTTACCGCAGCCAGTATTTTGTTAGGCACATTATATCCTTTAGTGATTGATGCGTTGGGATTAGGTAAGATTTCTGTGGGTCCTCCATACTTTAATGCGGTATTTATTCCAATCATGGCACCTTTAGCCTTTGCTGTGGGTTTCGGCATGTTATTACGCTGGAAAAGAGATACCTTTAGTCAGTTGGTATTGCGAGTGCGCTGGATAATAGCCGGTTGTGTGGGTGGCGGATTGTTGTTACCGCTGGCTATGCCATTTTATTCTTGGGGGGCGGTGTTAGGTTTAACGCTCGCGTTATGGACGACTGCTATTTCGGTATTGTCTTTTGTAGATCGTTTTGGGTCTAAAAGCTTTTCATGGCAACGCTTTCAGACAATACCATCTGGTTTTTACGGAATGACCCTTGCGCATATTGGTATTGCTGTATTTGTGACAGGCATTACCTTAACCTCTGTCTACAGTGTTGAAAAAGATGTGCGTCTAGCCATTAATGAGTCGATTGATATGTCGGGCTATTTGTTTGAGTTCCATGGTGTTAAACAAACCAAAGGCCCTAACTATACCGCTCAGCAAGCTTTTGTGACGGTGAGTTATAAAGGTGAAGAAGTGGCTAAATTAGAGCCACAAAAACGGGTTTATCAAGTTCAAACCATGCCAATGACTGAAGCAGCTATTGATGCAGGCCTGTTTAGAGATTTGTTTGTTGCTATCGGTGAACCCCTTGGAGATCAAGGTGCCTGGAGTTTACGTATCTATTATAAAGCCTTTATTCGCTGGATTTGGATCGGTGCTCTGTTTATGGCTTTAGGTGGTTTGTTTGCTGCTTGTGATAGGCGATATCGTATTGCTAAAGTCACTGTAAGTTCATAATTTAGATAGTGTAACAAACTTAATGACATTTTAATTCAGCTAAGAAACAGACGTAATGCTTAAATACATTATTCCTTTAGTATTATTCATCATCATGGCCGTATTTCTCGGGTTGGGATTAACGCTTAATCCCAGCGAGATTCCGTCGCCGTTTATCAATAAGCCTGCGCCGAATTTCTCTGCTCCTAAGCTTAATGCGCCTCAAGAGCGGTTAACACCCGCTGATTTAAAAGGTCAAGTCTGGTTGTTTAATGTATGGGCTTCCTGGTGTGTATCGTGTCGATCCGAGCATCCTGTTCTTAATGATTTAGCCAGGCTTAATGCGGTGACCATCATTGGTTTGAACTATAAAGATGATCCTGTTGATGCCAAAAAGTGGTTGGATACTTTGGGTAATCCTTATAATATCAGTATCATGGATCAAGAAGGTCGGATTGGTATTGATTATGGTGTTTATGGGGTTCCTGAAACCTTTGTCATCGATAAAAAAGGTGTAATTCGTTACAAACAGACAGGGCCTGTTACGGTTGTCGATCTACAGAAAACCTTGATCCCTCTTTTAGATAAATTACAAGCCGAACCCCAATGAAGCGTTTATTATTTATGTTGGTACTCCTGTCAGGTAGTTGTTATGCGGTTGATTCTCGTCAATTGTCTGATCCTAAACAACAAGAAAGTTATGAAACGCTGACTAAGGAGTTGCGTTGTCTGGTTTGTCAAAACCAAACCATTGCGGACTCAAATGCTGAGTTGGCTTCAGACTTACGCAGGCAAGTGTCTGAAATGTTAGCGCAAGGTAAGTCCAAGGAAGAAATTGTCCAGTTTATGACGGATCGCTACGGTGACTTTGTATTGTATAAGCCTGCATTTAAAGGTAAAACACTCTTGTTATGGATAGCGCCAATAGCCTTTTTAGTGATAGGTTTAATAGCAGTATTACTGGTGATTAGATCTAAAAAGGCTAAAGAAAAATTAACCTCTGACGCGGGAGCTTTACAAAGAGATACCGAGAAGCAGAAAAAAATTCGTAGTTTGTTGAATAACGGTGAAATCTCTTGAATATGTTATTTTTTGTGATCGTCGGCGTTCTGATTTTGATCGCATTTCTATTTGTTCTACCGCCTTTATGGCGGAAACAAACGGTTCAGGAAGCTTATGACATTGATCAACGAAATATTTTAATCGCGCAACACCGCTTGCAAGAACTTAAGGACAATAAGCTTAAGGGCGATTTGACTGAAGAGCAATATAACGAACAATTAGCTGACTTGGAACAGGCATTAAGTGACGACCTGGATATCAAAAGCCAAGTTACCCCAGTATATAATCAGGGGCGTTGGGTTATCTTTGTCGTTGTTTTGACTATTCCCTTATTGGCCAGTTGGCTTTATGCTAATTTAGGTAATTATCAGGCTGTTAGTCATAGTGCTGAAATGGCAGCCGATTCACAAAAGCTGAAGCTTGCAGAAATTAATAAGATGGTAGCGCGTTTAGCCGAAAAAATGCAAAACAATCCTGATGATGCTCAAGGTTGGTTAATGTTGGGGCGTTCTTACACCGCTATGGAAGAGTTTCCTAAAGCCGTTGAGGCCTTGGCTAATGCCTATCGTTTGTTAGGAGACAAGCCAGAGGTGATGCTGTTATATGCTGATGCACTGGCTTACGTTAATGATAAGAATTTGACCGGAAAGCCTGCTGAATTGGTATTTAAAGCCTTGGCTTTGGAACCCGATAACATGAATGCCTTATGGTTGGGAGGAATGGCTAAAGTCCAGCAAGGTGATCCGACTGAAGCTGCGAAATTGTGGAAGAAACTGGAAGGTTTGTTGCCAGCCGGATCAGATTCACAGAAAGAAATACAGGATTTACTGTCTAGGCTGGCCTCAGAGTCTCCCGAAGCAATGGCAACAGCTCAAGCCCAGGCCACACAAACTACGAAAGTGCCTGATAGTGCAAATTCGACAGCGACTATTAAAGTAGAAGTCAGTTTAGCCCCAGGGGTACAAAACAAATATAAAGCAACGGATACTGTGTTTATCTACGCTCAAGCGGTATCGGGACCCAAAATGCCTTTAGCTATCGTGCGCAAGCAGGTATCTGATTTGCCAATAACAGTGAGTTTAGATGACACCTTAGCGATGATGCCTACGATGAAGTTATCAAATTTTAGTCAGGTCAGGTTATTGGCGCGACTCTCAAAGTCTGGTAATGCCATTACTCAACCCGAGGATTTAATAGGTGTTATTGAGCAGGTTGACTTGAGTGACAAAAACACGCATAAAATAGTGATAAGCGAGCATAAATAAATGATGGATCAATCTCTTAAATTCGATATAGACTTGATCAATCGCTACGATAAAGCGGGGCCACGTTATACCTCTTACCCAACAGCATTGGAATTACATGAAGGCTTTACGGATGAGCACTATCGTCAGCACATACTAAAATCAAATGCCGTTGGTGGCCCGTTATCACTGTATTTTCATATTCCCTTTTGCGATACCGTTTGTTTTTATTGTGCCTGTAATAAAATTGTTACTAAAAATCGAAAACATGCAGAGCCTTACTTAAAAAACTTGTATAAAGAAATTGAGTTGCAAGGCAGTTTGTTTGACTCCAATCGAGTAGTTAATCAACTGCACTGGGGTGGAGGAACACCGACTTTCTTAAGTGCAGAGCAAATGCAAGAGTTAATGAAGGTGACTCGCCAGCATTTTTCATTAAAAGATGATGATACAGGGGAATACTCTATAGAGGTTGATCCTAGAGAAACAAATTCTCATACCATTAAGCAATTACGTGAACTGGGGTTTAATCGAATTAGTCTAGGCTTACAAGATTTTGATCCGTCTGTCCAAATAGCCGTCAATCGTATTCAAACCGAAGAGCAAACCTTTAAAGTGTTAGAGGATGCCCGTGCTGAGGGTTTTCGTTCTACTAATATTGATTTAATCTACGGTCTGCCTTTACAAACGGTAGACAGTTTTGCCAATACACTGGATAAGGTGCTGTTAGTCTCACCCGATCGTTTCTCGGTATTCAATTATGCTCATATGCCGACTCGTTTCAAAACCCAGCGTCAGATAAACGATGCAGATTTACCTACAGCTGAAGTAAAATTAGACATTCTACAGATGGTGGGGCAAAAGCTTTCCGCTGCCGGTTATGTCTATATTGGTATGGATCATTTTGCCAAGCCGGATGATGAGTTAGCAATAGCGCAACGACAAGGAAAGTTGTATCGAAACTTTCAAGGCTATTCAACACATTCAGATTGTGATTTGATTGGTTTTGGTATTACCTCAATCGGTCGGGTTGGTGATGCGTATAGCCAGAATGTAAAAGAACTAGACGATTATGATCGTTTGATCAGTCAGCAAAAGTTACCCGTTTATAAAGGGGTCGAGCTGGATGAAGATGATAAGTTACGTAGTGCAGTGATTACCCAGTTGATATGTCACTTTGAATTAGACTTTTCGGATATTGAGCAAGCTTACGCTATACGCTTTGCAGACTATTTCGCCAAAGAAATTGAGCTGTTAAGGCCCATGCAGGTTGACGGTTTAATTAGTTTATCCGATAAAGATATTCATGTATTACCCGCAGGACGCTTACTTATTAGAAATGTGTGTATGGTATTTGATAAGTATTTAGCGCAGAAGCATCAACAACAATTTTCAAAAGTGATTTAGATAATATGACTGATGACAGTCGACTAATAGAATTAGAAATAAAAGTAGCCTACCAAGATGATTTGTTGCAAGATCTAAATCATATAGTCAGCCAACAACAGCATAAGCTCAGTCAATTAGAAGCGACTTGTAAAATGTTATATGAGCGGATAAAGGGCTTATCAACAGAAGGTAGTCCTATTAACGAAGCCATTGATGAAACGCCCCCTCATTATTAATGTAATATCGCTTAAACATGCTTTTCTTCTTTAATTAATCATCCAACTAAAAGCTATTATTGTATGTCTCTACAAATATTTCGTACTAAACACATCGTTTCGCATGGTGAGGCTATTCATGGGCTCAAGCGTTGTTTGTCAGCATGGGATTTAGCTTTTCTAGGGATTGGAGCCATTATAGGAACCGGGATTTTTGTATTGACGGGTATTGCTGCTGCTACCCAAGCGGGTCCTGCTATTATTATTTCATTTGTGATTGCCGGGTTAGCCTGTGCCTTTGCGGCTCTTTCTTATGCGGAATTGTCTGCAGCCGTGGGAGGGTGTGGTAGTGCTTATGGCTATAGCTATGCCGCATTTGGTGAGTTAATGGCTTTTATAATCGGTTGGGACTTACTGCTTGAGTATGGAATTTCTGTTGCGGCAGTCGCCAATGGTTGGGCTGGCTATTTTAATAATGCACTGACGGCTATTGGTATCCCTTTACCTGATAGTTTAACTAAAGCACCGATGCTGGGGGGGATTATCAATTTACCCGCAGCAGCCATTATTTTGATCCTGATGGGTTTATTAATCATGGGGGTTAAGCACAGTGCTAAAGCCAATAATGCGATGGTTGCCGTTAAGTTGATCACCATTACTATCTTTATTGGCATTGCGGTGTTTAACGTTCATCCAGAAAACTGGCAGCCTTTTATGCCTTTTGGGTGGTTTCAAACATTACCTGACGGCAAGACGACGGGTGTTTTAGCAGGTGCATCCCTGGTATTCTTTGCCTATGTCGGATTTGATGCCGTCTCTACTGCCGCTGAAGAAGCTAAAGACCCACAACGTGACTTGCCATTTGGCATTGTTACTTCTTTGGCTTTTTGTACTGTTATTTATATTATTGTCTCAGGTCTATTAACAGGCGTGGTTAATTATTCAGAGTTAAATGTTTCATCTCCTGTTGCTCATGCCTTAACTTTACTTGGCTACAATTGGGGCGCTGCGCTTATTTCAACAGGGGTTATATCGGGCCTCACCACCGTCATGCTGGTTTTGTATTATGGTTTGACACGCATTATTTTTGCGATGTCCCGTGATGGATTACTATCTTCTTTCTTCAATGAGGTTCATCCCAAAACACAAACACCTGTTCGGGTCATTATAATTTGTGGCATTATCATGGCTTTGATAGCTGGTTTTGTACCTTTAGGTGAATTGGCTGAACTGGTTAATATTGGTACGTTGGCTGCGTTTGTTCTGGTTTGTTTGGGGGTCATTGTGCTCCGTATTACTAAACCTACATTATTACGGCCTTTTCGTACCCCTTTAAGCCCATTATTTCCTGTGCTTGGGATGTTATCGTGCGGCGCATTGATGGCTTTTTTGCCCAGTATTACCTGGCTACGATTTCTGGTTTGGTTGGTGATTGGTTTGATTGTTTATTTTACATACTCAATTAATCATAGTAAGTTAGCGGACCCTGATTAGGTTTAGTTGTTTGCTGCTTAGTTATTGACTGGCTTAAATTTATTCGTTAATTCATTCGTATTCCCAAAGGTTAGCATCATGTCAGAGAGTAAAGTTTATCCGGTAAAACCAGAGATTGCCGCTTCAGCTCATATTGATTCAGAAGCCTATAAAACACTTTATCAGCAATCTATTAATGATCCTGAACACTTTTGGGCAGAGCAGGCAGAGCAGTTCCTGACATGGAGTAAGCGTTGGGATTCAGTAATGAATTGCGATTACCTTACGGGACATATTCGCTGGTTTGAAGGTGGCGAGTTGAATGTCAGTGTTAATTGTCTGGATCGTCATCTTGAAACCCGTGCCGACCAAGTCGCTATTATCTGGGAAGGCGATGATCCCAATCAGGATAAAAAAATTACTTATCGAGAGCTCTTTGAATCCGTCTGTCAATTCTCTAATGTCCTAAAATCTTTGGGCGTTAAAAAAGGTGATCGCGTTTGCATTTATCTGCCGATGATCAGCGAAGCGGCAACCGTTATGTTAGCGTGTACCCGAATAGGTGCGGTACATTCAATTGTTTTCGGTGGCTTTTCTGCTGAGGCGTTAAAAGACCGTATTTTAGATTCTGATTGCCAATATGTTGTGTGTGCTGATGAAGGCTATCGGGGGGGTAAAACCTTACCTATTAAAGCGAATGTCGATTTAGCAGCTCAGTCGTGTCCTAATCTTAAAAAAGTAGTGGTCATCAAGAACACCGGTAATCCGGTGGCGTGGGATGCGGCTCGGGATATTGACTATCACGAAGCAATGCTGAAGGCCTCAGTGGATTGTCCGCCTGAACCCATGGGCGCCGAAGATCCATTGTTTATTTTATATACCTCGGGTTCAACAGGTCAGCCTAAAGGCGTGTTACACACCACCGGTGGTTATCTGTTATTTGCCGCGATGACCCATAAGTATATATTTGATTATCATGATGGCGATATTTATTGGTGTACAGCCGATATCGGCTGGATTACCGGTCATACCTATATGATTTATGGCCCCTTGTGCAATGGTGCCACTACTTTATTATTTGAAGGTGTACCCACCTATCCTGAAGCAGATCGTTTTTGGCGCGTTATCGATAAGCATCACGTTAATATTTTTTATACAGCACCGACGGCTATCCGGGCTTTAATGGCTCAAGGTGATGAATTTGTTACGCGGACTGATCGTAGCAGTTTACGCATTTTGGGCAGTGTGGGTGAACCCATTAATCCAGAGGCTTGGGAATGGTATTACCATGTCGTTGGTCAGGGTCGTTGCCCTATCATGGATACCTGGTGGCAAACCGAAACAGGCGGTATTTTAATTACGCCTTTGCCTGGAGTGACGGCTTTAAAACCAGGCTCCGCAACCTTACCTTTCTTTGGTGTAAAACCTGAAATCATGGATACCGTAGGGACTATAAGGGAAGGGGTGGCTGAAGGCGTTTTAGTGATTGGTCGCTCATGGCCGGGTCAAGCACGCACGGTTTATGGTGATCATCAACGCTTTATTGATACTTATCTAAAAAATTATCCGGGTTATTATTTTACTGGTGATGGTGCGCGTCGTGATGAAGAGGGTTATTTTTGGATTACCGGTCGAGTCGATGATGTCATCAATGTATCAGGGCATCGCATGGGAACAGCAGAAATTGAAAGTGCTTTAGTGTTACATGAACTAGTGGCTGAAGCGGCTGTAGTTGGGTATCCGCATGATATAAAAGGGCAGGGTATCTATGCCTATGTAACACTCAACGTCGGCGTAGAACCCTCTGAAGCCTTAAGAAAAGAATTAGTTGATTTGGTTAGAAAAGAAATTGGGGCTATTGCTAATCCAGATATTATCCAATGGGCACCGGGTTTACCAAAAACCCGCTCAGGTAAAATCATGCGTCGCATACTGCGTAAAGTCGCCGCTAATGAGCTTGATAACTTAGGTGATACGTCAACGCTGGCAGACCCTTCAGTAGTTGCCAATATCATTGACCATCGAGGCAACAAATAAACTTAATGTGACGTTTTCATAATGTCTTTGATTTTGTTGAGAACGTTTTGTTTTTGTTCTGAAGATAACTGGTTAAACGCTTGTTCAAATGTTGTTAGATCGTAGGGTAGTTCCGCTGTACTTTTGGTTGATGCGGTAAAACCACAGTCTTTCAATACCTGATTAATTGGCTCGGCTATATTATCGAGAGGGATTGAGCTGGAAAGCACGGTTCTTATCATGGTATTGATGCGTACAAAAACAGCTTGTCCGGATAATAAATCGTCTGCGATACGTTTGGCTTCGGTTTCGGTAAAGCCTCTACGCTTTGAGTCCGGGAATGTTTTCATCGACAGTTTAACAGCCGGGTTTTTATCTATTTGATATTCAATTTTAAACTCACTGTTTTGTGAGGCTATCAAGTCATCGGCATTAATGACGGCTTGTAATTTATGGTCTTTGCAAACCATTTCCAGGGTTATATCGTCGTACAGTCCCGGACGAGGGAGTGGTGATAGAGCAGTGCTGTAGGTCTGATTGTTTAAGCTGTCGCTTTTTTGCTGATAAGTCCAATTGTTATCTGCCCAGGTAAATAAAGGGCAAGCCAATAAAAGAACTATTCCGACCCGTATAGATCTTTTAAAATGATATGTGTGTTTCATTGAGCGTTTCTTCCTGTCTTTTTGATTATCTATCATATAACTAAAAGAGTCAGAGTAACTTAAATTTTTTAGAAACCAAGTGGCTAGGACGTTAGTTACTGCTGATGGTCTATTCTTGTTAAAACCTTTTGCCTGTTCCAGTGAAACCCAATCACCTTTTCTTGTGTGAAAGCGACCTCTGGTTATTATGGTCACGTGCTATTTTAACGACAACAAGAAAAATTAATGTTTACAAAGCGGCTGGTAATGGCTATTTCTATAAATACTATCTTATTGGTGCCAAGAATGAAAGGCTCTTAAGTACCATCAAAAGACATTCGCCAGTTTTCAGTGAAAGTCAGCTTATCGTTGAATAGCGAGCATTCAGATAGCAATTCCAGTGCTTGAAATAACTGGCAGTATCCGGCGACCTTAAATCCTGAAAGCTGATAACTTAGATCTTTATCAAGGTTATAATGACAAGCAACTCCATTGGTACTATTGAGGCAATTCCCAATTTGGAAGTCATTATTTATCAAAAAGTTATATTATGAATTTTGGTAGCCATGCTATTTAAAAATAAATAATTAAATTTACAAAGATTGTAAGCCACATAAACCATTGGCTTACGAAGAAACGTCAATTTTATGCTTGTATATTACTAAATTTATACATTTCCATCTTATTGTTTTTATTTGAATTTCAAATTGGGAATTGCTGATAAAATAAGTAAAAATTGTACTTTTAGCTTATGCTGAGTAAATAATAACGGTTAACGCAAAGGTCTCAAATTCGATTATAAAGGGTTCCCAACCGTGTTTGGGAACCCCATTAAACGGCAATATAATCAATTGTCGGCATCCTTCATAGCGGCCTAAAAGTAGTTGACACTTTTGATGTCAATAAAAAATTAACAACAAGCTACCGTAGCCATTAAAAAACGGCCAGTGACTTTAAAGATAAAC
>QVQE01000143.1 GCA_003584865.1 Methylococcales bacterium | reverse complement strand
AGTTGGGCGATTACTAAGTTAGAAAGCGCGGCAGAGGAAGAGCTGGAAACGTGGGGTGAAGCTATTCTAACCGCTGACACATTGCACACGGTATTTGGCGGCGATACGACTCATTAACAGTCATTCAGCATACATCAAGAGTAAACTTAAATGCAAATGAATAGATGTAGAGATAGGTCGTGACCGGTCTTTGCATTTAAGTTTACTCTAACCCCAGCGACCCCAGTTATTACAGTTATTAAAATTGGAAGGATCAGTTGTAACCACAGAGTCATATAATGGTGTTAAAGTTGAACAGTAGGAAAAAAGATCCCCGGAACGGGGAGGTCAAACTTTAAAAAAATGTCTTAACGACGATAGACATCACACAGGCAATCAGGACACCCATCATCCACTTGAGCGTTGTCGAGTCGGCCTTAAGCACGGCTAAATCTGTTATAATGGGCGTCAAAGCCAGTTCAAGATCAGTTTTTGTAACCAGGCTATTTAGTGATTCCACAATAACACGGATAAAAGCATCAGCATGCTCTTGTGTAATCGTCTGTTAAATTCTCCGCTAATCCTTACCAAGGAAAAATATGGGTACACGTTACAACGAGTTATCAAAGATGCATAAGCAATTCATTGCTGAGCAAAAGATTTTTTTTGTAGGGACAGCTACCGCCGACAGCCGGGTCAATGTATCGCCCAAAGGGATGGACTCGTTTCTGGTTCTAGGGAATAATCGCGCGGTATGGCTCAATGTAACCGGTAGCGGAAATGAAACCTCTGCTCATGTTCAATTTAACCCGCGCATGACTATTATGTTCTGTGCGTTTGAAGGCGCTCCGCTTATTCTTCGACTTTATGGCACTGCCAAGGTTATTCACAAAAACGATGTCGCGTGGAACGAGCTTTTCCCTTTGTTCGAACCGTTAGCCGGTGCCAGGCAAATCTTCGATCTTTCAATTGATATGGTGCAGGCTTCTTGCGGAATGGCTGTGCCTTATTATTCTTACGAAAGCGATCGCAACTTGCTAAAAGACTGGGCTATCAAAAAGGGTGATGATGGCTTGAAGGGCTACTGGGAGGAGAAAAATCAAATCAGTATTGATAATACTCCCACAAACATCATGGTGAACAATACCTGACGCTATACTCAACCGAGATTGCTCAAAAGTATGCCTACCCTTATTTCACATTAGAAGAAACAGTCAACTATGGGATTTACACTCGATAAAGTTGTGCCTTGGGGGCGTTCGTATGATGAATACGTCAATATGTTTGATCTTGCTGAAGCTGAACTTGCGCTACGGATTCTTGGTTGCGGTGACGGTCCGGCCGCGTTCAATTCTGAACTCAGTCAACGTGGCGGAAAAGTCGTTTCGATAGATCCGGTTTACGCCTTTGACTCTAACCAAATCAGAGGCCGAATTGCTGAAACTTATGAAACAGTGATGAAACAAATGCACAAAAATCACGGCGATTATGTTTGGAGCGACATTTCATCAGTAGAACAACTCGGACATATTCGCATGTCCGCGATGGAAACATTCCTCGCTGACTATGAGGCGGGAAAGCAAGCAGGTCGATATATCGCAGGGGAATTGCCCTGGTTGCCTTTTGCCAGCAGACAATTTGATATTGCGTTGTCGTCCCATTTCCTGTTTTTGTACAGCGCTCATTTATCATTAGAGTTTCATGTTCAGGCGCTCCAGGAAATGTTGCGCGTGTCTCAGGAGGTGCGTGTGTTTCCGTTGCTTACTCTCAATGGTGATAAGTCGCTTCACCTTCATTCCGTGATCAAACATTTTTTGAATAATGGCTTCGACGTCGAGATTAAGCAGGTTCTTTACGAGTTTCAGCGAGGAGGTAATGAAATGCTGGTTATCAAGCCTGTTTGATTCCTGTATATCCCGTTTCTGGTAGAAAGTACGGTCATCAGTATTCAACTAATAGCATTGCTGTTTGTTTTATTAATCGACAGTTACGGATTCGCTTGTCGTATAATTCAACAGCTTATAGCGTTTAAGACGTTGTCGAAGGTAATGAGTTTTCTTTTTTTGTTCATGGTGTCAAAAGTTTCAGAAATATTATTGAGTATCAGAAGCAAAGGTGTGCAAAACGAATCAGAATATGCATCTATGGGCTACCACTAAGCTTTAACCCATTTATAAAAAAAATGCTTGGCTAATTCTGCGGTTCCTAGATATAGACTCACAATGCCCACTAGCAATGCGACTAAAGACAATGGCAAAGGTACAAAGCCAATGAGCGGGGCGATAGGGGTATACGGTAAACTGATGGTGACGACAACAATAGTTAAGGTAGCCGCTGTTAGATACTTACCCGGTCGTGTTTTAAAAAAAGCATGACTGCTACGCACCACAAATACAATCGACGCAGCTGAGACAACAGATTCTAAAAACCATGCGGTACGAAATTGTTCAGGCGTGACCTCTAACAATAGCAATAAACCAAAGGTCATATAGTCAAATAGCGAACTGACGATGCCAAAGGTGATCATAAATTTGCGTATAAACTTAATGTCCCAGCGCCGAGGTTGTGCGACCATTTCAGGGTCAACATTGTCAGAGGCAATGGTCATTTCAGGAAAATCAGTCAGTAGATTGGTTAACAGTATTTGCTTAGGCAGTAGGGGGAGAAACGGCAAAAATAATGAGGCACCCGCCATGCTGAACATATTGCCAAAGTTTGAGCTAGTGGCCATGAAGACGTATTTTAAGGTGTTGGCAAAGGTCATGCGGCCTTCTTTAACGCCTTCCACCAAGACCCGTAAATCTTTTTCCAACAGCACAATTTGAGCCGTTTCTTTGGCGACATCAGCAGCACTATCAACAGAAATACCCACATCGGCTGCGTGTAAAGCAGAGACATCATTAATGCCGTCTCCCATGTAACCTACGACAAAGCCGGCTTTTTTTAACGCTAAAATAATGCGTTCTTTTTGATTGGGTTCAATTTCAGCAAATAGATCAACGTCAGGTACTTGGTTGATAAGTGCAAGATCACTCATAGCACGAATTTCCGGCCCCGTCAGTATTTCATGTTCTGCCAGACCGAGTTGCTTAGCGACGGTTGCTGCAACCAGGCGATTGTCACCTGTAATGATTTTAAGCGTAACCCCTAGCTCTCTTAATTGCTGAATAGTTTCATTACAGCCTGCTTTAGGCGGGTCGAAAAATACTAAAAATCCTAAGAAACAAAGATCGTTTTCATCGGTGTTATCGAGTTGGGTTTGATCAGGTAGCGATTTGTAAGCAAGCCCTAGGGTGCGAAAGCCCTCTCGACTGAAATCTTCATAACGCTGTTCGATTTCCTGACGGGCTTCATTAATATTTATCAGCGTACCGTCACCGAGTTCGGCTGAACTGCAGATAGCTAAAATATTGGTTAACGCACCTTTAGCGATAAGAAACGTATTACATTGGTCATTGATTAACAGACTTAAGCGTTTGCGATAAAAGTCATAGGGAATTTCAGCGAGTTTTTCAGTACCTTCTAAATCGAATTTGCGGTATTGTCTGATTGCTTCATCAATAGGGTTTTTAAAGCCGGTTTCATAAACTGAATTAAGATAAGCATAACGCGCCACTTTATCATGGGCACAGCCTGATAAATCCAGTGTGCCACTCAGGTGAACAATCCCTTCCGTTAAAGTACCGGTCTTATCTGAACAAAGTACATTCATGCTACCAAAATTTTCTATCGAAGCCAGTTGCTTAACAATGACCTTATGTTCGGCCATGCGTCTGGCGCCATGAGCCAGATTAACGCTAATGATGGCAGGTAATAATTGAGGGGTTAGGCCGACTGCAAGAGCCATTGCAAATAAAAATGAATCAACCACCGGTTTGGCAAGATAAACATTGACTGCGAAGATGAGAATCACCAGAATTAAGGTGACTTCCATTAGCAGATAGCCAAAACGCCTGACACCTCGCTCAAACTCTGTTTCTGGCGCTTTAAGTTTGATGCGCTGTGATAATTTTCCAAACTCTGTGGTGCGTCCAGTGGCAATCACCAAGGCTTTGGCTGTACCACTTTGCACATGAGTTCCCATCCATAGGGCATTGGTGCGGTTGCTTAATGCTGTTTCAGCCGATAGCACGGAGGGTAGCTTTTCAACGGGATAACTTTCGCCCGTTAATAGTGCCTCATCAACAAACAAATTATCTGACTCAATTAGCAGGCAGTCAGCCGGAATTACATCGCCTGCTTTTAAAAAAATCACATCACCGGGGATGATTTTTTCACTGGCAATTTCTGTAGCGGTATTGTCACGTAGGACACAAACGGTTATTTGTACCATAGCGAGCAGTTCTTTGACCGCGTTAGCTGCGCCCTTTTCCTGCCAAAAGCCTAAACTTCCACTGATTAAGATAATTGTTAAAATGATGATGGCATCGACTCTATCATGCAGATAGAAAGATAAGCCGGTTGCAAAGAGCAGGATCAGAATAATTGAGTTTTTAAATTGCGCAATAAACAGTTGAATATTGCTGGTTTCTTGTTTGTTATTGAGGCGATTAGCGCCATAGCGCTTTAGTCGTTGAGCGGCTTCATCGTTACTAAGACCATTGGAGGTCGTCGTTAATCCATTCAGTTGTTCCTGTACGGAAGTTCCCCAAAAGGCTCTATTGTTTTTTGTGTTATCGGGTTTATTTGGACTGTTCATTAGATCGCCTTGGTTTTAAACGATTTCAAAAGAGAAAATAATCGTAATCAACGTCATTGAAAACAAGCCGATCAGAAAGATGATCTCTGCCCAACGTTCTAAGGTTTCTGAAGCGTTTTCTAAGCGTATGGAAGAAAAGGAAAGTAGGGCGCTTATCATGAATAATAAACTATCAATAGCGAGTCCCTTGTCAATTAAGTAGTTAGTTAATCCAGGAGACATGGTTTTAACGATACTGATAACCATAATACAAACACCCACCATAGTTGCGGAATTAGGTAGAATATGGTGAGAAAGGTTGTTAGAACTCCTGCTTTTCATTCTTTAAATCATCCAGATTAGTTTTAGCGGCTGGATGGCCTTGATCAGCTGCTTGCTGATACAACTCAAGCGCCTTAGCTTCATCTTTAGCGACACCGATGCCATTTTCATAAAGATAGGCTAGCTCGTACTGAGCGTCAGAACTCCCTTGTTGGGCTTCACGCTGTAATCGGGCAATTTTATCTTCGGTTTCTGATGAGGTGTTCGTTTCAACTTGTGGGGTAGCCTCTTTCTCAGTGCAGCCCATCAGTGATAACGTTGCCGAGATAATGACGGCAATTAAGTTTCTTTGTTGATTAAATGCAGTCACTAACTGGCTCCGTTTAAGATGACGTGAAACCTCAGCTTAAGCAGAACAGAGAAAGCTTCAAGTTGGCCTTGGACTGTTCTGACTTAAGTCGGTTGAGAGTGTTTTCAGTCTCCTATTTGATCATTAATGTAATGATTATGTCCAGTCGTCATTGCTATCACTATCAGAGCTATCATCATCCCATGATGAATTATCTGCTATACCAAAATTTGTACCGCCCATATCGTCATCATTATCTATGTTAGGTGTGTAACTGGTTCTAGTGAGGTTGTCGTTATCATTGTCCCAAGAGGAATCGTTAGATATTGGTGAGTTTCCAGCATTAGTATGGTTATTTCCATCAATAAAATGATGCATTAATGCTTCTCCTGCAACAACACCTGCACCCATGGCTGCGCCAGTGGCTAAGCTGCCCATGATACCAGCGCCTTGGGAGGGTTGTCCCATTGCCTGACCACCATAAGAGCCTGAGGGAGGCGAATTGGGGTTAGATCCGTAATTTCCATATTTGTTAACTTGGGGGGACAGTCCGCTGTTTCCATTATAGCCACTGTTTCGGCGGGTAAAAAAGCCAATAATTACCACAAGCAAACCCAGACCTAAAAGTATTAGTAGTAACGGTACCCAGTCCTTAACAACTGAAGGCAGGTTTTGACCTGCTATGGTGGGTGCTTGAATAGTTTGCCCTGATTGTGATAAATGTTTTTTCAGGTTTTGTAAGGTTTCAGGTTTAACGAAAGCTAAACCGGGTTCCAGTTTTTCAGCAATATCCAGTTCAGTCGCTGCAGCCCCCAGCTTGTTTTGTTTTGCTAGTAACTCAGCTTCCACAAAGTGTGCTTTGGCGCTATTCGGGTGGTCTTTTAAGACTTGATCCATCATGGCTTGCGCTTCAGAAAATTTGCCTTCTTGTGCGGCCACATAAACTTCATGCATGGATGGATCGCCTTCTGCAAAAATGGGTGCGCTAAAACTTAACGTTAAACAGATGGCTGCAATAGTATTGATTGAGCGTTTTAACATAGATTTAATTCCTATTTCGTGTGTTGCTTATCAATGGAGTGAGACATTTTTCAATGCTTCACCGGTTAATAAGTAGTATTTCATTATTATAAATATCATGTAAATAATAAATCATATTTTCAGACATTGATTGTTTAAAACAATTCCGTTTGTAACTATTAAAAATGTTTTATTATTTTTCCATCTCTATTAATAGAGCAATTAACAGGCCATTGATGAAGGTAAAGCAATTCATTAGCTTATAAAGTACTGCCTGAAAAACAGTGTCCAAAAATTGGGGCTATTAACCATCTGGATACTCTTTTTAAGGTGCAAAACAACCGATTGTTTTTACCTATTGCTATAAAAAAATATTTTACAAGATAAGTTAACGGTGTTAAATTAACAGCGTTATTTTATATTATAATTCTTATGGCACCAAAAACAAAAACACCAGAAGAGCGTGAGCAGTTGCGTCTTCTCATCCTGGATGCGGCACGGTCTTTATTTGTAGAGCGGGGTATAGAAGCCGTTTCTATGCGTGAGATAGCCAGGAAAATCAATTATTCAGCGACTACCCTATATAACCATTTCGCTGATAAAGACGCTTTATTACAAGCCGTCTGTGATGAAGATTTTTTAGCACTGGCTGGCAGTATTCAAGACATTATGAAATTGCCTGATTTAATTGATCGTCTGCAAGCCTTATGTAAGGGCTATGCTTTTTTTGCTTTAAATCATCCAAACCATTATCGGCTCATGTTTATGACGCCTCATGCGCCCTGTAATTTAGACACGACCAAAATTGAACAGGGTAATCCTGAGCAGGATGGTTATGCGCAATTAAAGCGGGTTGTTAAAGAGGCCTTTGATGCACGGTTATTTAAAGCCGATATCAACGATTATGAGTTAATTGCACAAACTTTATGGGCCAGTGTACACGGTGTGTGTTCTCTGGAAATTGCCTTAGGACATGATCCCTGGATTAATTGGGCTAGCATACATGCACGCTTATCATTAATGCAACGGTCAATATTAAGTGGACTATTGCAACACCCTGATCAGCTTAAAGAGCCATCCGATTTTAGCACGGGCTTACCTATCATCGGTGACTGCTAACTTTCAACTAATAACCTAATTCCATTTTATATATAAAAGGCGACTATGAAAAAAAGACTCGTTGGATGGTCATTGTTATTACTCCTGACTGGCTGTGACAAGCCAGCACCTCCAGAAGCTCCACCTCGTCCTGCCTTGGTTACTGTGGTCGGGGAAAAATCCGCTGCCAGTACGATGGCGTTAGTGGGTGAGGTGCGTCCCCGTTATGAATCCAGTCAAGGCTTCAGAATTGATGGAAAAATCATTGAGCGTAAAGTAGAGGTGGGATCGCTAGTTAAAAAAGGTCAGCTTATCGCCAGACTTGATCCTGCAGATAGTCATTTAAACGTAGCCGCTGCCCAAGCTTCAGTGTCTGCAGCAGAAGCTGAATCTGCACTGGCCTTGGCCGAGCTTAACCGCCAGCGTCAATTGTATGCGAAAAAGTTTATTTCTGCTTCAGCCTTGGATGTCCGAGAAGCGCAGTATAAAACAGCAAACGCTCGATTGGCTCAAGTTAAGGCACAAGCGTTTGTTTCCGATAACCAGGCCCAATATACCCAGCTTACGGCTGACCGTGATGGGGTTGTCACTTATATACATGCAGAACCCGGACAAGTCATTGAGTCGGGTGAAGTGATTGTGAAAGTAGCTGACACGCGAGCTATTGATGTATTGGTCGCCGTGCCGGAATCTCGTATGGCCGATGTTAAGATCAACGCGCCGGTTATTATCAAATTGTGGTCAGACCAGCAAAAATCTTATACGGGTGTGGTACGCGAGATGTCTCCAGCAGCAGAATCAGCGACGCGGGTTTTTAATATTCGGGTTACGGTGAATCAACCGGATGCTGCCCTTAAACTGGGGGTTACGGCTGGGGTAAAATTTACACTAGGAGATTCGAAAACTGCTTCAGGCTATTTAATACCCAGCAAAGCCCTGACTGAAATTAATGGCCAAACGCTCGTGTGGGTAGTCGATGCTAATAATAAAGTTCAGCCACGTTCTGTCGTTGCCGGCCCCTTTAGAGAAGATGGGGTCTTGATAACCGAAGGCTTACAAGCCGGTGAAAAAATTGCCATTGCCGGTGTGCATACGCTTGTTAAAGATCAACTCGTTAAGCCAGTGATTGAGGCCGCACCATGAGTGAGTTTAAACTAACGCAGCGCTTTAATTTATCAGATTGGGCTTTAAGTCACCAAACCTTAGTCTTGTATTTGATGCTGGTGCTAACTATTTCTGGTTTGTTGACCTATACCAAATTAGGCCAATCTGAAGATCCACCGTTCACCTTTAAACTGATGTTGGTTCACACGACCTGGCCAGGGGCGAGTGCTCAGGAAGTGGAGCAGCAAATTACCGATAAACTGGAAAAGAAGCTTCAGGAAGTTCCGCATCTGGATTATACCAATAGTTTTTCAAGACCCGGTGAGTCAATGATCTTTATTGTTATCAGGGATGATACCTTTTCTAAGGATATCCCTGAAGTCTGGTATCAGGTGCGTAAAAAGATAGGCGATATTCGCCATACTCTGCCACAAAATATTGAGAGCCTCACCTTTAATGATGAGTTTAGTGATGTCTATGGCAGTATGTACGCATTGACGGGTGATGGTTTTGATTATGCCGCGTTAAAGAAACAGGCTGAGTTGATTAGAACCGAATTGTTAAAAGTACATGATGTAGCCAAAGTTGAGTTCTTTGGTGAACAGAAGCAACGCTTATTTATTGAGCTGTCCAATGCCAAATTAGTGACGCTAGGTATAACTACGCAGACTTTAATCAATTTGTTACAGACGCAAAATGCAGTCGTTGCAAGCGGCACCTTTGATTCAGTCGATGAGCGTATCCGCATTGCGGTTTCCGGTCGTTACGATACCTTAGATGATTTGCGTGAGTTGCGTTTACGCGCTAATAACCAGGATTTTAAACTCGGTGATGTTGCACGTATTTATCGCGGTTATGAAGATCCTCCGCATGATCGAGTCCGTTTTCAAGGCAAAGAATCCATGCTATTGGGGGTGAGTATGAAGGACGGCGGTGATGTGATCGGATTGGGTCATGCGCTTGATGAAGTCGTGGCCCGAGTGCAATCGCAACTTACCGTTGGTTTAGAACTTAACCCAGTTACTTTGCAACCTAAAATTGTTGCCCACTCAGTCAATGATTTTGTAAAGTCATTGATAGAAGCCTTGGTTATCGTACTGACGGTCAGTTTGATTTCTTTGGGATGGCGCAGCGGTATCGTGGTAGCGATTACGATACCGGTGGTATTAGCCAGTACCTTTTTAGTGATGTATATCTATGGTATAGGCTTACACAAAATTTCCCTGGGCGCTTTGATTCTGGCTTTGGGATTATTGGTCGATGATGCAATTATCGCGGTTGAAATGATGGCCTCTAAAATGGAGCAGGGCTGGGACAGGGTTAAAGCCGCTTCATTTGCGTATACCTCAACGGCTATGCCCATGCTTACCGGCACTTTAGTCACTGTGTCCGGCTTTTTGCCGATTGCAACAGCGGCGTCGTCCACGGGTGAATATACCCGCTCGATCTTTCAGGTATCGGCTATCGCATTAGTTATCTCGTGGTTCGCAGCAGTCATATTAGTCCCTTTTTTGGGTTATCACTTATTGCCTGATTATACGCATGCGCCTGAACCTTCTAAACTGGGACTCTGGTTTAAACGTCGGTTAAACTTAAGCCCCAAAACTGAAGATCTTCATCATCATGATATTTATAACACCCCGTTTTATAGAACCTTTCGGGCATCCTTCATAGCGGCCTAAAAGTAGTTGACACTTTTGATGTCAATAAAAAATTAACAACAAGCTACCGTAGCCATTAAAAAACGGCCAGTGACTTTAAAGATAAACGGCTTAGCT
>QVQE01000183.1 GCA_003584865.1 Methylococcales bacterium | reverse complement strand
TCCTGTTGTTTCTTTGTCAGCGAGCCTAACTCTTCTGACAACCAGGGAAATAAAGAGCTTTGGATATTAAGCCATGTTTGTGATAAAGTATCTCGTAGCTTGCTCATCTCAATTGATAAAATTAGATTTTAGAAGCTTCTATTTTATCATTTTTAGACAGGTTATTTTTCTTTTTTTGGCCGTTCTGGCTACTAATTCAACTCGCTTTAATGAGTTTTGCAAGTTCCTCTTACGACTATGTATTAAGCTGAGTGTTAATGTTTTACCAATGATTGCAAAAAAGACTGCTCGAATTTGTCCAATTGAAATAAACATCGAGTATACAGGAAAACGAAGATTTAAGTTTACTCTGACCCCAGTTATAATTTAAACAATGTGTTATGAATAAAGTATTCATTTAAATACGGGTGTAAAAAAGATTTGTAATAAACTGATCAATAACTGATATAAAGCCCACCCTGAATATCTGGCCTTGGTGCAACAATCTCTTTTAATGCGAAGCCTATAAAGTAGAACGCTACTTTGTTGACATCAACACTTCCCCTGCCGTTAAGAATCTCCGCTTCGCTTGGCGGAAATATACGCCCCCTAGACCCGGGCAGAACAGTCGATGTTCCAAGATGTTCCAAAAAAATATTGACAACTATAATTCTATCAGTATAATTTGCCACACTTTGTCACATCACACAGGAAAAGCAACATGGCTTCATATACCGCAACTGCAAAACGTAATCAAGGTCGTCAATCGTTTGTTATAGAATTTCGCCATCCGTTAATAACCGATAATAATGGAAAAAAGGGGCGTAAAGTCAGAAGAGGACTTGGAACAACAGATGAGCAAGAAGCAAAAGAATTAGAACATCAATTAAACCAGCTTTTGTTCGATGAATCGTGGCATTCAATCGCATCAGAAAATCGAGCTAAAGATAGATTTGACAACAGAATTGTCGAAATTTTCTATTGCGACATTTCCCCATCCCCAATTATTTTTCAAGAATTACGAGAAAAGCATCTGCCTTTACCTAAAGAAGAGTACAAATCAGTTCTTTTAATGGGCGTATCAGGCGCAGGCAAAACGACTTTACTACGTCAATTGATGGGAACTGACCCTAAAAAAGAAAGTTTTCCGGCAACTTCAGTTAATAGAACAACAACTTGTGAAACAGAAGTAATTACTAGCACTAACATTGAATATCAAGCAGTTGTTACATTCTTAAGTGAGCATGAAACCCGTTTTGAGATTGAAGAAGCATTATCTAGCGCCGCTGAACGTGCTATTGAAAGCAATGATGAGCACCGTATTGCTCAAGAATTGCTTGAAAGTAAAGATATGCGCTTTCGTTTAAAGTATCTGCTTGGAAGCTGGATTAATAATGACGAAGACGAAGACGAAGACGATCCATTTTCTGACGATGAATCACAAGAAACATTAGATGAAGATGAAAGTGATAGTATTAGTGAAGAGAATAGAAAGATATATTTCTTCTTTCTACAAAAAATTATTGCAAGAGTGAATGAATTAGCGACACAGCAACGCAAGAAAATTGAAGAAGAGTTAAATATTTCTTTAATGAGTAGTAATAGCAGCGACCGTGACGCTTTACTAGAAACTATTTTAGATGAAATAAAGCAATCAAAAGAATTAGCAGATATTACTGATGATATTTTAGAAGAAGTTAAAGGAAAATTCCTTTTAGTTAAAAATGGGAAAGTCGACAAAAATACAACAGGATGGATCCGTTCATGGAGTTATTCAACACAAGACCGCCAAGATTTTATTACTGCGGTCAAACAGTTCTCAGGTATTCACTATAAATCATGGGGAAAACTGATTACACCTTTAGTCAACGGCATTCGCATTAAAGGAGCATTCTTTCCTGAATTTTTAAATGATAAATCTTCTCTTGTTTTAATTGACACTGAAGGATTACTTCACAAAGGTGGTGATTCAATTCGTGAACAATTGACGAGGCGCTTCATTGAAGTAGACTCTATTTTGCTTGTGGATGATGCAACTAAAGCAATGATGTATACAGAAAAAGCTCTTGAAGCTATTGCATCATGCGGACAAACACAGAAGCTATGCGTTGCTTTTACTCATATGGATAATGTGAAAGGTGATAACCTAAAAAACCTTGCTTCTAAAAAAGAACACATTTTTAATGGAGTAAAAAATGTACTTGGAAACACCGTTTCTAAAAATATAGGACACGAAGCTGCTAATGCTATGCGTAAACATTTGGAAGACAATACATTTTATTTAGGATTTTTAGATCGCAAAGAGGGAAAAGGTGATTTACCAGAGCTATATAAAAAACTTGGCATTCCTATTCCAAAAAAGATAGAAAAGAGGTTGCATAACGCCCTTAATATAAACGGACTTGAACTTGCTATACAAGCAGCTACACAAGAGTTTCGTTATAAATGGCGGACATATTTAGGCATTTATGGATTACCGCGAGCAACTGAGTTACATTCTTTACATTGGGCAACTATCAAGGCGTTAACTCGTCGTTATGCAGAAGGATGGGGGCTAAATGGTCTTGATTACAGTCCCATTGATGACGCTTGCGCTAGTCTACGTAATGGACTTTCGCGCTTTTTAGAAGACGCACTCAGCGTAGAAAATATTGAAGAAAAAAACATCTTAGCCAATCAGATAAGGGAAAAATTAAACCCAGAAATAACAACCTTTATTATCAATCGTTTGCTTGTGGATGCTCAACAGCAGTGGATACTAGCCTATCAATATAGTGGACGAGGCAGTACACATCCAAGAAAAATGGAAATAGAGGGGATTTATGACAAACAAATCCCTATTCCTCAATTACCAATGAATAAACAAGCAAACGACTTAATTATAGATATTAAAGTTACTTTAGAGAAAATCACTTCAAGCTTCATCGATGACTAATCCTCGTATATTGAAATAACTATGGTCAGAGCGAAGTTATAGTTAAGTTTGCTCTGACCCCGCTATAAAGAACCACTATTAATTAATTTAAAATATTTATCAGAATAAGACGGTACAATATTTGTCCAAACAGTATCAAAGAACAAGAGGCGGAGTAAACTTAAGTCTTTGCCTATTCTTGACAATCCTAATTGACATTTAAAAAACACTCAATTATAGTTGGCTAACATTAGCTAATCACAGGATATATGCTATGCAAGTTAATATGCTTGAAGCCAAAAATCGCTTATCCACACTTATTGTTGCCGCCGAACGGGATGAGGAGGTAGTGATTGCTCGTAATGGCGTACCTGTCGCAAAAATCGTTAAATATATAGCTCCCAAAGTTGCTGCTCCCGGGATTTGGAAAGGACTTAGTGCTTATGCCACCGACTGGGATAGTGCTGAAACGAACCACGAAATTGAGCAGTTGTTTACGGGATTTAATGATGCGTCTATTACTTGACACCTGTATTTTATATGACTGGTTGATGGGGGAAATTAAAAACCAACCCATCATTGAACGAATTCAAGCGGAAGGTGCAGTGGTGAGTTCAGTTTCGGTATGGGAAATGACTATAAAAAATGGTTTAGGTAAAATGCCATTGCCTACTCTACAAATAGCTGAAGCTATTGAATCACTTGGTTTTCAATGGTTACCTATCACGCCTTACCATGCGCAAAGCGTACTTGGGTTGGGTGATTATCACAAGGACCCCTTTGATAGGTTGCTAATTGCTCAAGCCAAATATGAGTCTATGACTGTTGTAACTTACGATGCGATATTTCAAAATTATCTCGATGATGTTATTTTTATACGAAAACGCGATGCTTAATATTTATAGGTGAAGAGGGATTGTAGGGCTCAATGCAACTCACCCTACACTGCTTGATTTAGGCGGTTTTCCTAGACTAATTCGCATTAATAGAACTGATAAACTGGCTATCTCTTTTGATCATTTAAAGACATCGGTTAATAAATGAGCATCAATAGCAGAGTCGAACCATTGTTCAATTTGTTCTAAAGAGGCACTAGCAATTTGAGCGGTTATTTCAACAGGGATAACGCCAAAGCGTTTGGCTAATAATTTTTGTAAAGCGAGAGCTTCGCCTTCTTGTCTGCCTTTTATTTCACCCTCTTGCCTTCCTTCTTGTTTCCCTTCAGCAATATAAGCTTTTGCCCATACTTCTAATTTATCTGCCAACATGACTCTTATCTCCTGTAATTCATCCACTTGAGGCATTACGATACCGTATTCTGGCTTTCTCATCAATGTTGCACGTAGCCAATGCGCGAACATCTTTCTTAAATCGGGTCGATCATCTAACCAATCTATCAACAATTTAACTAGATCACTAACGGCACTAGGGCTGCTGGCGTGTTCTAATCTAAATACTGCCGCGACTAAGTTGTTTAAAGAGGCTAGTTCAGTATCGGTGTAGTTGTTTTCATCTATCAAACAATATTGCAGAGACGGTTTATATTGATTGACCACCCCGGGCACATCAGAATAACTGGGGTCAGAGTAAACTTAAATTTTCCCTTTTTATTAGTTTTGCTTGCCAAGAAGCAGGCTATTTTGTTACCTTAAAATAAAAAGATTCATCATATATAGGGCTAACATTTAAGTTTACTCTGACCCCAGTTATAACCAGTTATAAACTAATGTACTGATAATAATAGCTCATACTGTGTTTGTATGATTGTCATTAATAGGACGAGCTAAGTTATTTCTTGCAATCTGGAGACAAACTTGTGAACATTGGTGCTTAGATTCTCTTACCAACGGATCATACATGATGAAAAGCATATCTATTAACGAAGTAAAGCGCTATTTTGATGCTCCAAGTATGCAATTAATCCATGAACCTATTTCAGTGATTGATGAGCAAAAGGAAGTTGCAGTCATATTATCACCTGAAGATTTTTATCAACTGCTAAAAGCTGCCAAACGCTCGGTGGCAGAAAATAATCAGAAAACATTGGTAGACTTTTTAGGTGCTGGAAAAGCTCATAATCGTTTCAACTCTGTTGAAGAAATTGATGCCTTCGTTGAGAGTAATCGCGAACTTTGGAATGTCTGACGCTATTCAGCAATTAGTAGGTAAACGAGTTTATTTTGATGTGAACTTATTTATTTACGCACTTGAACCAACTCAAGATATGCAGCCTTATTTTGTTACGGTCACAAAATTATTTGAAATGGCGGTGGCAAAACAGTTTGTTGCTATCACCAGTGAGCTAAGTTTAGCAGAAGCTTTAGTCGGTGCTTACAAAAATCATAGTCAATTAGTCGCTTTGTATGAAGATATGATAAGTGACCGACCTGAGTTAGCAGTATATCCCGTTGATCGTAAAGTTTTGTCGAATGCAGCTTTGCTTCGATCCAAATCTAAAACAGCATTAGCAGATGCCATACATATAGCAACTGCGTATATTCATGGTGCTGATTTTTTTGTTACGCAAGACAAACGGTTGCAAATAATTGAGGGGATGCAAAAACTAAGTTTGGATGTATTATTAAGCTAAAAAAAATAAAATAACTGGGGTCAGAGAAAACTTAAATTCTCCCTTTTTATTAGTTTTGCTTGCCAAGAAGCAGGCTATTTTGTTACCTTAAAACAAAAAGATTCATCATATATAGAGCTAACATTTAAGTTTACTCTGACCCCAGTTATAATGTGTTATGAAAAAATATTAATTTAATTGCGTTAAATCACATAATGCAAATCACCCTACACTGCTTGATTTAGATAGTTTTCCTAGACTAATTCACATTAATATAACCCCGCTGGCGTCCCATGCACGGCGCAAAACCAATTGCGCACGAATCGCCTCCAGCAAGCGCATCCCAGTTTTCCGTATATAAAAAAAGTATCGCGGATAACGCCTGATTTTGAGTCGAACTGGATACCTGACGCTGGGTAGCAAGATAGGTTAAAAACGCCTCCACTTCGGCGGCACCCTACCGTGATATAAAATAAATTGCTTAATCCACGAAAGATAAGTATTCTCAGTAATCAAGCTATAGTGCTTAAAGCGAATCTTGTCGTGTACTTGATCGAGTAATTTTTTCGGTTGTGTGGGTGTCGTATTTGTTTGCATGCTTTGTCGCACTCATTTACACTCTGGCTATCATAAACAACAGGTTATATTAATTGATCATGATTATACGACCATTTACAATTATTATACGACAATTAATGTCGTATATATTACGTTAGCCGTAGTTTGACACAAACCCAGACAATTGAGGGAGAAATTATGCAATGTCCAAAAGATTGTGGAGAAATGAGACTTTATGAAGAATCATTGATGAAGAGAAAATATGTTTGTACGAATTCAAACTGTAATGTACGGCTTGAATTAAATACAGAGACAGGCGAAGTTATTCAAATAGCAACAGGGATAGCGGCTATAGGCGCAGCGGCAGGTATTTTGTTAGCTTTTTTAGCAGGAGGTTAACTGCCCAAGGCACAATAGGCTACCCATGTTACAATAATCGCTATCTCTCCGATAAGGCTGTTTTTAGATAAATGGTAATAATCAAATGAATATTGAAGCAATCCGTTATGAAGCACTATCTCTCCCTCTTCAAGAAAGGGCGCACTTGGCTGAGCAATTACTTTCTAGTCTTGATGCTCTATCAGAAGCCGAAATTGAGCATCTTTGGTTTCAAGAAGCGGCACTTCGCGCTAGTGAACTTGACCAAGGATTAGTTCAGCGCATCTCTAGTGATGTAGTACTTCGAGAAGCGCAGGCTCTTCTCAGGTGAATTATTTTTTTAATCCAACGGCACGTGCAGAACTTCTTGAGCATGTGGCCTATTATGAATCCCGACAGGAAGGTCTTGGTAAGCGTTACCTTGCTGCTTTCATCTCTTCAATGTCAAAGGTTTGTGAAGCTCCAAATCGTTATAAGGTTGAGTTTCCTCCCGATATTCGATGTTACCGAGTTATAGGCTTTCCGTACAACATTCTTTATAGGCTTGTTGGTTCTGAAATTGAAGTTTTAGCTATTGCGCCACACCGCCGCCGACCGGATTATTGGCGAGACAGGCTTTAGCAGAACCCCGTCTAACTCAACGTTCCAGCGGTGCTTTGCTATCGTTCAGCCCGCTGAATTTTGCGTTAGGCATCTGCGGAAAAAGATGCAGTGACTGTTCGTCAATGATGAGCCTTACTATTTGGCACATCCAGTTGAAATTTTTAGAGAGGTTATTGTTATGAGTCAGGCTTGTAAAAAATGTTCATCTAGCTCTATATCGGAAAGAAAAGAATATGATTTTGATAACGGTGAAGAGCAGGAATATACCATATTCACATGTAATAACTGTGGTTACGAGTGGAGTCCAGGTGGCGAAATTTTAGGCACAGTTGCTGGGTATGCCGCCCTAGCAAGTGCTGGGCTGTTGTAGCGGTTGCTGCTGCCCCTGTGCTTCTTCCTGTTGCTGCAATAGGTGGTTTGCTCTATATGTTTGGCAAAAAAAATAACTGAAAGAATAAAAACTGGGTTCAGAGTAAATCTAAATGCCTAACTCAACACTCAACTGCCCTAATGTAGCTTCATGAGAGGTATTCATATCTATCATTATGAGTATTCTACAAATTAACGGAACAATTAATGTCAAAGAAAATACGCACTCATTACGACAATTTAAAAATAGCAAATGATGCTCCTGATGAGGTTATTAAAGCAGCGCACAAAGCCTTAGTACAAAAGCATCATCCCGACAAAACGGAAAATAAAGATGAAGCCCACCGTATCATTAAACTAATCAATGAAGCGCGTGATGTCCTGCTTAACCCAACTCTAATAACTAGGGTCAGAGTAAACTTAAAATCGATGTGTGTAGAATGCCGAGAACCTGTCCCCACACACACCGATTCATAAATCGTCTTTGAATATATCAGATAATTGTTGAGCATCAATAGCCAGATCAAACCAACGTTCAATCACCTCGACCGGAGCATTGGAAATTAAACGGGTAATTTCGACAGGTATGTCGCTAAAGCGCTTAGACAATAACCTGCTTGCTCAAATCTGAAGACGGAATAACCAAGGGCAGAGCAAAGTAATGTTTAAGTTTACTCCGACCTGCGTTATTCCTACAAAGCGGGTTAAATCAAGTACCAACTAAAATAATAATGGCCTCCACTTAAAAGATGTTATATTTAGCATCTTAATTAGCATTAAATAGGCGTTATTATGGATACCGTGTATGCCAATACCACTGTTAGCGTTACAGAATTGAAGCGTAATTATGCGTCTATCATTAAAGAAACAGATGAAAGCCCCATTGCTATTCTCAATCACAACAGACCTGAATCCTACTTATTATCCGCTAAATTTTATGAAAACCTTCTAGCGAGACTTGAAGATTTAGAGGATAAACAGCTTGTCATGGAACGTGCAAATGGGCCATTTGTTGAGCTAAGTATAGATGACCTATAAATTAAGGTTTCACGAACTCGCATTAGCAGAATGGCATAAACTAGATGGCAGCATAAAGTCCCAGTTTAAAAAGAAACTGGTAGAACGTTTAGAACAGCCGCGAGTAGATTCATTTGCGCTTTCTGGAATGAAAGACTGCTATAAAATAAAACTTCGGCAATTGGGCTATAGAATGGTTTATCGAGTAGATGACGATATAGTTTCAGTAACAGTTATTGCTACCGGCAAAAGAGATAAGGAAAAAGACTATCAAGATGCTGAGAACCAGCTTACCCCTCACCGACTCATAAATCGTCTTTGAATATATCAGATAATTGTTGAGCATCAATAGCCAGATCAAACCAACACTCAATCACCTCGACCGAGGCACTGGAAATTAAACAGGTGATCTCGACAGGTATGTCGCCAAACCGCTTGGACAGTAATCTTTGCAACGCCAACATTTCGCCTTCTTGTCTACCTTCTTGTCTCCGTTAGCCAATAGACGACTTGAAGTTAAAAAAGAACAAAAGCACATAGCTAATGATATTGGATGCTTCAACTGTTCAGGTTGAGCCAGAATATGCACTTATTGATGTTGTTCGATATATGGCGCAGAATATACATCAAATGATGCCGTATTTGATGTTTTTGTGGAGGGGTTATGCGTACAACAATTAATTTAGATGAAGAATTACTAGCGCATGCACAACGATTGAGTGGTGTATCTGAGCGAACCCAGTTAATACGAGAAGCTTTATTAGCATTGGTACAGCGCGAAAGTGCAAAACGATTAGCACAATTAGGCGGCACCCAATTAGATTTGCAATCTATACCCAGACGTCAGGACACCGCAAAATGATATTGGTTGATACCTCGGTTTGGATCGATCACTTACGACTAAAAGATGATCATTTAGTATCAGCCCTTTTGGCAGGATATGTTTTAATCCATCCGTGGGTAATTGGAGAATTGGCTTGTGGAACACTTAAAGATCGAGGGCACGTATTGGAATTACTACGGTCTTTGCCAGCTTCTCCGGTTGCACTTGAAAATGAAGTATTATTTTTTATAGAACAAAATAATTTGATGGGCAAAGGCATTGGTTATGTTGATATACATTTGCTTGCGTCTACTCAGTTAGCCGGTGCGCAACTTTGGACGCGAGATAAACGTCTTATTGTGGTAGCAAATGAATTAAGCGTTGCTTATTCTGAAACCTTACACTGAATCAATGGCTCTATGAAATAGTAGAATAACTAGAGTCAGTGTAAACTTAAAATCGATAGGTGTAAGAATGCAGAGAACCAGCTTACCCCTCACCGACTCATAAATCGTCTTTGAATATATCAGATAATTGTTGAGCATCAATAGCCAGATCAAACCAACGCTCAATCACCTCCACTGGGGCATTGGAAATTAAACAGGTGATCTCGACAGGTATGTCGCCAAAGCGCTTGGACAGTAATCTTTGCAACGCCAACATTTCACCTTCTTGTCTACCTTCTTGTCTCCGTTAGCCAATAGACGACTTGAAGTTAAAAAAGAACAAAAGCACATAGCTAATGATATTGGATGCTTCAACTGTTCAGGTTGAGCAAGAATATGGCACTTATTGAGGTTGTTCGATATATGGCGCAGAATACACATCAAATGATGCTGTATTTGATGTTTTGTGGAGGGGTTATGGATACAACAATTAATTTAGATGAAGAATTACTAGCGCATGCACAAGATTGAGTGGTATATCTGAGCGAACCCAGTTAATACGACAGGCTTTTCTAAAAACAGCAGGCGATACTTTAACACCGGCCTTACCGATTTTCTTTTTAACCATTAACTCAATGGGCAACCCATGGCAATCCCAACCAGGCACATAAGGCGCATCGAAACCACTTAAGGTTTTTGATTTAACAATAAAGTCTTTTAAAACCTTATTTACCGCGTGACCGATATGGATCTCACCATTGGCATACGGAGGATCATCGTGCAAAATAAATTGAGGACGCCCCGCAAAGGCTTCCCTGATCTTTTGATATAGATTAGCCTCATTCCATAACACTAAAGCCATAAACCTTACCCATTTCCTTGAGCATAGCAAAATTGCCTCTCCTGGCTTTTCCAAAATGGAAATCATCACCCACCACCAAATGTTTAACATTTAATTTCTTTATTAATACATCATCAATAAACTGCTCGG
>QVQE01000118.1 GCA_003584865.1 Methylococcales bacterium | reverse complement strand
AGAAAAAGCCAGAACTACTACTGATTTCTTAAATTTAAGAAACAGCTAAGCCGTTTATCTTTAAAGTCACTGGCCGTTTTTTAATGGCTACGGTAGCTTGTTGTTAATTTTTTATTGACATCAAAAGTGTCAACTACTTTTAGGCCGCTATGAAGGATGCCCAGATTTGGCTTAATATTTTGCCGATCAATGGGTGTTTGCCTTATGAATAAAATAAGATCAAAGTACGGAATCATTGCTGTTGAAGCCGCTTGTGCTGCAAGTCATGGTGTTGATCCATTAACTGCATGGCAAGTATCAGCGGCGAAAATATTTTCAGATAGTCCGTCAAGTGAGCATAAAGGTTGCCCAAAATCTGCTTTTTTAGGTTTAGCTGAGCTTGGAGAGATTGCCGGTGTTGAACCGGGTAAATATACCAAATCAATTGATAATAAGAGATATGCTAAAGATGCATTAGCGTTATTGAGGGAAAATGACTCATGCTCAAATGACCCATTGACATTATGGAAGCGTGTTATGGATGGTGTTGATAAATCACATAATAGTTAGATGGATGTGGTTATTGCGCTATGGGAAGCGAGAAAGTTTGTTGATCAAAGATAGTTTTAGAATTTATTATTTAGTCTGAGTTATACAACGAAAATAGTAAAGTGTTTTTACAGTGGATTTTATTAAATTTTCAATAACATAAGGATGTATCATGATAGATGATTCGACACTTTGCCTTATAGCTCAAAACGCGAGTGCAGAAATTAATGAACAGATATCTTTTGCTGCAAAAAAAGCTCATTTTTCAGCAATTCCAGATGATCTCGAACTAGAAATTAAACAGCGAATTGAAATACTGTATCCAAATGGACTTTATTTTCATCAAGCGAAAGCTATTGATGCTGGATTAAAAAAACGAAATATCTGTATCGCAACTCCAACTGCCTCAGGTAAAACACTCATCTTTACATCAGTTGCGATTTCGCACCTATTAAAATCAAAAAACTCCAGTGTGGTTTTAGCTCTTTATCCTGCCAAGGCTCTTTTGCGCGATCAAAAGCAAAGATGGCAAGACGCTGTTTTAGGTATGAATATAAAGTTAGCTGTTATTGATGGCGGTATTGAAATATCTGAAAGAATTAAACTTCTTTCAGAATCTCAAATAATTCTTATGACCCCTGATGTGCTTCATGCATGGCTATTATCAAATCTAGAGCATATTGAAATTCAAAAGTTTTTAACTGCTCTAGACATAGTTGTTCTTGATGAGGCTCATATCTATGATGGTATTTTTGGTACAAATATGGCTTATCTTTTACATCGGCTTAGAGCCGTAAGTGGTGTAAATCAATTCTTAGCAAGTTCGGCTACTATAGGAGATCCAATTGGCTTCTTAAAGTTATTGACAGGATTTGAATTTGATTTAATTGCTGGTAATGATGATGGTGCATCTGTACCAGAAAAGACAGTTATGCTTTGCAGAATGCCTATTCGAAAAACTTCAAAATTCTTTAGTGCGTTATTTCATGAATACTCATTGGGTAAACATGGACGTTTTCTAATTTTTGCTGATTCTCGTAAACGTGTTGAAGAATTAGCTGCTGAAAGTTACAAAATGCTAGGGCAATCTGAAGAAGATAATCTCTTAGATGAAGATATAGTCGAGAATATCATTAAGCCAAAAGTTTTACCATATCGTGCTGGATACGAGGAGGAAGATCGGGAGGCAATTCAAAATGCTTTAACAACTGGTGGATTACTCGGAGTTGTAACGACCAGTGCCCTTGAGCTTGGCATTGATATTGGCGATATTGAATTAGTTATCATGCTTGGTGAGCCGCCATCAATAAAGTCATTTTGGCAACGAGCTGGGCGCGCTGGTCGTAGAGACAATGGCCATATCGTTTTAATTGACCTTGATGGACGAATTACTTCACTAGGGTTACAAGACTATATCGAACGAAAGCCAGAACCCAATTGGTTATATTTGGATAACGAATACCTTCAATACGCTAATGCTTTGTGTGCTGCTGAAGAACAACAAAAATCACCCAAAATATTTTACTCAAGACAACCGTTTGCAACTTTACCAAATGCTTTTGTAGAACTGCTAGATAATGAGTTATTTCCGACTCGCCCAATTTCAAGTGATTTATATCCGTTAAAACAACAAGCTATTGCTAGTCCACATCGTGCTTTTCCACTAAGAAGCGGTATTGAAAAAACTTATCAAGTTACTTGTCGTCAATTGCCGAATATGTTGTTAGGTACTTTAAGTTATTCACAGGCACTGCGTGAAGCATTTCCAGGGGCAATTTACCGTTACCTTACTAAGCCTTATAGGGTGTTTGAGTTGAAACATGCTAAAGGCGAAATAATTACATCAAAGTCAAAAAGTGGACGAACTAGTCCAATTGTTCAAACATCTGTATTTCCACAATTTACTGACCATTTGTATTATATACGTAAATCTACAGATGCATTTGTAGCTGAATGCCGTCTACAAGTTTCTGAACGTGTTATTGGTTTTATTGAGCAGTTTGGACAAAATAAAACCGAGAATCTTTATGGTGTAGGCAGTAATTATTCACAAAAACCTTTAAATCGTTATATTGATACAACTGGTGTATGTTTTTATTTTGCCGAAGAGAGTCTTCAACGGGAAAAAATTGGTAAATATATTTGCTCGGCATTTTGTAAGGTATGTTCTGTTCAAGAACGTGATGTTGGATGGGGAGCGTTTATTAGTCAAATTTCACCACTTAATTCTATGTCCGTAAAAGGGTTTTCTATTTATGATTCATCTTACGGTTCTTTACGTTTAACTAAACAAATACCATTATATTTGGATGAGATTCTTCAAGAAGCTGAGAGAATTGCTAATGAAGAAGGTGCCCCACAAGTTGCTTTGGACATAAATCAAATTAGACTGCAAATTGAAGAATTCGATCAACCTCAAGAGCATGTTGTTTCTTCTGATATTTTTGAATCAAATTTAAATGATGGTTGGATTTCAGTTGTTGCCCCTAATCAAATAGCTTTATGTCACGATGGACAATCTCATATAAATGAAGAAGTAACGGTATTAGGTTACGTTTACACACCACAAGGAATTAGATATAAATTAAAACCAAAGCAAGATGATGTAACTTGGCTTGTTTGCGCAAAAATGATACATCCGATAAATGGTGTTACTAATTTTGAGAAGTACAATGTAAATACTGGTGAAACAGAAGGTATATAGTGGACCGAGATTTGATTCATTCTTATCTAACAACAAGCGTCAAATATATTTAATTACTGGGCCGCATTGGACATGGCTTTAGGGTAAATGTATAATAAATTTCTATTTAATACAATCACTTAATAATCATAAACCCCGTAACTTGGTTAAGATCAAATGGCTAAAAAAACAATTGTTGTATTGGCAAATTCTATAAAACATAGTCAGCATTGTGTAGCTGGAAAATGTATCAATACCAAAGAATGGATTAGGTTGGTTTCAGATAAGTTTGGAGCAGAACTTACCCATCAACAGGCTAGATATCAAAATCCTTATGGTACATATCTTGTTAAACCAATGCAAAAAACAGTAGTTGGCCTTGATCAACACGTGCCTCTAATTCATCAACCAGAAAATCATATAATCGATGGTTCAATTTGGCAGCAACAATATAACATTGATGACACTGGTCTTCATAATTATTTAGAGACTCCCAACGATCTATGGGGTTCTGGAGATCATATTTTGTATTCTGATATAACTAACGGATATATTACTATTGTACAATCTCTATATTTAGTAAAAGTTAATAATTTAAATATCTATAAAAATCAATATGATAAGCGAAGAGCTTCATTTAATTACAACAATCAGAATTATGACTTTGCAGTGACAGACCCAAACTTTGATAGTATAGTTAACAACGGAGTAGCTTTAAAAAACATACTTTGTTTAAGTTTAGGAGAAGAATATAAAGGCAATTGTTACAAGTTAGTTGCTACAATTTTTTGAGCTAGGAATACTAATTATGAAAATTTATACAATTGGATTCACTCAAAAAAATGCAGAGGTCTTTTTTGGGCTTTTAAAATCGTTTAATGTAAAAACTCTTGTTGATGTTAGGTTAAATAATGTATCTCAGTTATCAGGGTTTGCTAAAAGAGACGATCTCAAGTTTTTTCTCCGAGAGCTTTGTGATGCTGAGTATGTTCATGCCCCAGAGCTAACACCAACTAAAGAAATGTTAAATGCTTATAAAAATGGTGATATACCTTGGATAGAATATGAGGATAAGTTTCTAAATCTAATGTCCCAACGCCATATTGAAAAAACAATTACCCCCGCTTTGCTGGATAAAGGATGCTTATTGTGTAGCGAACATGAGCCGCATTTTTGTCATAGGCGTCTAGTTGTTGAATATCTCAATAAAAACTCTAACTTAGATTTAAAAGTCAGGCACCTTTACTGAAATGAATCGAGTCTTAATATTGTATCCAAAACTATTTACCTGTTATACAAAGTTCAGCAGAAAGGTTTTGAGAATTATCCAAAACATGGGTGATTTTGAAATTGTATATCAAGAGGATACAAATGATTTCATTAAAAATTTATGTTTGGAAAACTTGCAAGGTATTAAGATAAGCAAAAATGATAGTTGGCAGTTTCTTGATCTAACACACGCGATTATTTTTGATGATGGAGAAGAGTTCACTAAAGAAACCGACTTATTATTGACTGCGAATATCCCATTGAGAATAATAAAAATTGCAATAACTAGAGTTGTAAATATAAAAAAAGAAATTTATTATCAATCCCTAAAGAGTATCCCAACATACCAATACATTGGACGTGGATCTTACTGGGGAAATCCTTACTCAATGTTAGAAGATGGTGATGATAGGGCTGAGGTAATAAGAAAATTTAAGTATGATTTTGACTTTGAAAAGTTTGCAAATAAGAAAAAGTCAGAAGTATTTAAGCTGTCAGGGAAAAGACTAGGATGTTTTTGTAAACCAGAACCTTGTCACGGTGATGTGTTAGCTGATTTTCTAAATTCATGGGATGACGGTAAGTAGACATTAACATCGTGCCAATTAAAGATGAGTTTATCTTTCAGTATATAATTTACTTACAACAACCTTCCTCCCCTCAGTCACCACCCGAAATCCACCTCTTAACCTCTCACAATACAAAGCACTAGCTGCCGCTTTAATCCTAGCCGGAAATCTCGAAATATCTTTATATTCAATTTTTGTCCAAGCAATAAACTTATCCCCCTCTTGAATCTCTAAATCCATCGTGCCGCTATAGCCTTTTTTATCAAATTCAAAAGTCCATTCATTGGCATCTGGAACTTTTTTAATAACTTCTCTCATCTCAGCCGTGTAGCCAGCCTCAGGCCTACTCACATAAGCGACCTCTACCGCAAAGCCTTTCATCTTATCCACCAACGAAGTGCCTTTATCCCTACGATAAAAATATCTAGCTAAAGCAAAATCAATCCGATCCGCTAACAGTGCCTTAAATTCAGCATTCTCCCAAAGCGCTTGGTAAGTCTCTTGAACACTAAACTGCTTCAACGCTTTATCCAATTGAAAAAACTCTCCACCGCTAGAAGCCATTTTATCCAAAGGCATTCTCATCAAATGCACTACCACTTTACTCAAGGGAAATTGCTTCGGCTCTTCAGCCTTAGCCAGTTCATCCCAATCGGCAAGGTGGTCTGGATGGGTGAGATAATCGTTTAAAAAAGGGTGCGCAATATCAGCCACGTTCCATGTGGTGCCCTTAAGAGTCAGTAAGATTTTTAACACTACCATCTTATAAGATTTGGTGGGGCTGAGTTCTTTTTCAATATGTTGTAATAAGGCTTCAGCAGGGCTATCCAGTAAACTCTTTTCATAATCGCTTAAATCGTGCATAAAGGCTTTGACGCGTAACCAGTTGCCGCCCAATTTTTTCTCTTTAATAAACACACTGGGATCGGGGCTGGTTGGGTTCACAAAAAAATCCATTAACTGGGGTGAGCGGTCCAGGTTGTTGCGTAATTCTTCATAGAGTGCGGTTAAGACGTCTATTTTATTGGCGGGGGTTAAGATGCGTTTTATGTCTGCATCCCAGATTCGTTGTACATCGGTATCCGCGTTCACATAACAGGCGCTGGGCAGTTGTTTGGCTTGGGTGTTTTGGCGGGTGTGTTGTTTAAAATCTTCGACACTGGTGTAGCCGTTAATGGCTAAGTGGGCGACATAAGACTGTTTAAAGTTGCCGACAAAGTCTAAGGCGACCAGATAGTCTTTGTCGGGCAGTTGTCTTAAGCCGCGTCCTAGTTGTTGTAAAAATACTGTGAAGGATTGGGTGGGTCTTAAAAATAATACGTGGGACACGGCGGGAATATCAATGCCTTCGCCAAAGATGTCTACGGAGCAGATGATTTGTAAGGGGTGAGTTTCTTCTTGTAACTGTTGAATGGCGACTTCTCGACACTCTATGCTGTCTTTGCCCAGTAAGCAAACCGATTGAATGCCGCGACTGGCACCCAATTGATTAAATTGTGCGCTCATGTATTCAGCATGTTGTTGTGTTGAGCAAAAGGCGAGGGCTTTAATCTTGCCGGTGGCGGGTAAGAATTTAACTAAGTTATTAAAGATCAGGGCGGCTCGGGTGTCGTTGATTAAAACGTGATCCAGTTCTGCGTCGATATAACCGCGTTGTGTCCAGCGTAGGGCTTGATAGTCACTGGGATCATGAATGGCAAAGTATTGAAACGGCACTAACCAGTGATTGTTGATGGCATCAAACAAACGGGTTTCAAAAGCGACATTATAATCACAGAGCTTTAATACATCGCGGCCATCCATGCGTTCGGGTGTGGCAGTCAGGCCGAGTAAGAATTGGGGTTTAAACTTATTTAATAGCCGTTGATAAGAGTTAGCTTCGGCATGATGAAATTCATCAATCACCAGATAGTCAAAGGCATCGTCTTTATACTGATCCAAGGTATTGGCTTGCGATAAGGTTTGTACCATCGCAAAGACACTGGTGGCTGTTTGGGGGGCTTTGTGTGTGGCGGATAAAAGGGCCCCAAAGTGTGGATCAGTCATCACGTCTCTAAAGGTCTCTAAGGCTTTGATGAGGATGTTTTCTCGATGCGCGATAAACAGGATGCGTTTTAGTCCGCTTTGTTTAAAGTCGAAGGCGGCGAGATAGGTTTTTCCTAAACCGGTGGCGGCTATCACAGTAGTTTTATTAATGCCTTGGACTCTGTGTTCTGCAAGGGCTTGTAAAGCTTGTATTTGTGCGGGTCTGGGAGACAAAGGACTTTGAAAGCTGTCTTCCATGGCTTGTGCTACGTCTCGGCGTAACTGTTGGGCTTTTTGCCAGCGCGGTAAGTAGGCGTCTATAAAGCCTTGATCAACGGGAATGGAGGTGTCTTGCCAGTAGTGGTTGTATTCTTGTTGCGCGTATTGAAATGCGGAGAGCTTGTTATTTAGGGCTAAGTTGGCTTCGCTGTTGGAGAAGTAGTTCCATTCGTGATTTCTGGCTAATCCTGAGCCGGTCAGGTTGGATGAGCCGACAATAAGGGCATGTTGGCCGGTGGCTTTTTCAAATAAGAAACTTTTAACATGAAACGGCGGTGGGGCTTGGGTAAAGTCTGCGTGTCCGTGTTCATCGAGTGGGTAGAAGATTCTAATGGGTAGGTTGGGAATCTGTTCGCTAAGATGTTTAAGGTCGTTGGGGTTGTTAAAGTTACCCATGATGGAGGTAAGCAAGCGTAGTTGTCCGCCGCGTTGGACAAACTTTAAGAACGGGTCTAATAACAGGTTTAACATGCCGCGTCCGTAAAAGGCGGAGGCAATGGACAGGATGGTGGCGTCTTCTAGTTCGCGTTTGATGATATCAACCAGGCCGGTTAGGGAATTAAAGGTGAGTAATTGCGGGAGGCGGGGTTCTTTGAGTTGGTTGTTAAGTATGCTGAGTTGATCTGTTTGACTGCTGGTGGCATAGAGAATCAGTTTTTTATCAAAGCCGCCCGCGCTGGCCTGTTTTTCTTGCTTCCTGCGGAGGACTTCTTCAAAGTCAATCTGCTGGTGTTTTAACAGTGTTTCCATGAGTTCTAGCAGATCAGCTGATTCATTGATAATTTCAGCTCGGGTATCGGCATGGAAGAGTTCATGCGCTTCTTCGAGGAGCTTTAAGCGTAAGGCTTGGAGGAATTGCTCGGTGTTTAAGGTGCCAAAGCTGGCGTATTTTCCACTGTGGGTGATTTGCTCTGGGATTAAGTCGCGGATCAATTTGTTGTAGATAATTGGATGATCAGTCACAGCGAGTCCGGGTTGGATTTATTTTGAATGACGAAATTATACCAACTCAGTTGACGGGCGGGTTCGAGTTCTTGTTCTTCAAGCACTATTTTGCAGTGTTGTTGTACAAAGAATTGTTTAAAGGCTTTGATATCGATGGGTTCGTAGAGCTTGCCGTTTTCTCTATGGTCAGTCGCATTAGTCGCTCGTATAGATAGTATCAAGTGCCCCTCAGCTTTTAATAAGGTTAAGAGCTTTAGGCAGGCTTGTTCAAGGTTGGCTTTGTTTAGATGCATTAACACGGCTGAACACAATATGTTCTTAAAAGTCTGGCCGTTTAGGCGGGTTAGATCGGGTAGAGAATCTTTTATAAAGCGTACTTGAGGATAAAGCTGTTGGGCCTGTTTTAACATCCCTACGGAGGCATCAACACCCAGAGTTGGATAATCGTGTTGATTAAGCCAGTGTGTATCTCGTCCTATTCCGCAACCGATATCAAGCGTGTTGCCAGTCTTGGTAAAGTAGGCTGTTATTAAGCTATAGAGCCGATCAGGTGTTAAGTTGGAATGTAACTGTGCAATGTGCTCAGCCTCACGATCATAGGTTTCGATGGTTTGTTTGTCCATGATTGGGCAGTTCAGGGATTAAATGTTGATGTGTTGAGAGTCAGTATAATACATTAAAGAATGGGTTAAGTTTAGATGAACGAAACGCTTATGTCAGCTCTGAAGTATGAGTTTTCTGGGGTTCTTAATGTTGGATTTTGATGTGTCTTAACAAAGTAGATTAAGACGCAATGAGTAGTTTGGGAGCAGGCATAAAAAAGGCCTTGATAGATTAAGGCCTTTGGTTTGTTAGCTTTGTATGTTTTACTGAGCAATAAAACCTATCATTTTAAGTATGATCAGCTAACCATGTTTCTAAGTCTGACATGGCGTTAAAGTCTAATAAGGCATCGGCTAAGTCTTCTAGCTTTTCTAAAGGATAGGTCGGGAAACTTTGTAAGATTGTTTCAAGTTCAGGTTGTACGCCGAATTTACGTCTTAATTGGCGACTTAGTAATTTAATACATTCTTCTTCATTACCCAGTTTGCGTTCTTCTGCGGATATTTCTTGAAAAAAGCGGGTATCTTGTAATTTTACTTCATATACAGATAACATCTGTTTAATCTCCTCGCGGCTTAAGTGGGGTAACTTATAAACCAAAATAGTTTCAATAAGATCCAAACCTTCTACATCTACTTTATCAAGTCGCTCTGCTAAATCTTTGGCTCGACTTATTGTCTGTTCTTTATCACTGACAATCAAGCGAATAAATTCAAGTGAAGGTGATAAGTCAGTGCGGTCTTGATAATAGTTGTTTTTATGATAGCTTAATTGGGTGCTGGAAAATCTGCGTTGTTATTTTCGTTTATTTCGTTTATCTTATGTTAGGCAATTAGTAATAATTTGGAGTATGTAGTGTGACTTTATCTAATGTGGTTCATTTGCCTACAGCGCAAGAAGCAGAAGAAGCTAAAATAACCAGTCGAGCTTTATCAAAATATGCCCATAACGAAAGGCTACATTTAAAGATAGCCAGTAATAACGAGTCGGAAGATTTAATTTTACCGGGCTACGCTATAAATTTATTACTCGCTATGTTAACGGAAATGTCTAAAGGCAATGCAATAACAGTGATGCCGATTCATGCAGAATTGTCTACACAGGAAACGGCAGAGTTGTTAAATGTTAGTCGGCCACATTTAGTTGATTTATTGGAGCAGGGTAAAATTCCGTTTAGAAAAGTGGGTACACACCGACGTATTTTGGCAAATGATGTATTTGACTATAAGCAACGAATTGATGAGGCCCGATTCAAGGCCCTTGATGACTTAGCGGCCCAAGCTCAAGAACTGGGCATGGGTTATGAATAGTGGCAAAGTTTTCGGTTATTTATTTTAATTCTTAATTTATCATGAGGTGTAGTGCTTATGCAGGCCATTGAGTTAGAGGCAATTATTGAAAAAGATGGGAAAATATGTTTGCCTGCGATTTACAAAAACTGGTTTGGGAAGCACGCTAAATTGATATTGCTTGAAACTTCCGAGCCTATTTCCCAAGAAAATAGCGCTTATGCGATTTTTTCGCAGTTAGACTTAGGCGAAGGTGACGAAAATTTAGTTTCTTCTGCTAATGCGAAGCAGGGCATTAAAGCTATTTTACAAAACAAGACTTAGTTATGATTTTGGTGGATACAGGGCCATTAGTTGCTCTATTTAACCCTAAAGATAATTATCACACACGTTGCTTAAGCGTTTTAAAAA
>QVQE01000107.1 GCA_003584865.1 Methylococcales bacterium | reverse complement strand
GCGCAGAATATCCAAGTGATCAAGGTAAATATCTATCCGGGTGATTCCGGTTTCTTTAGGCGTTTTATTGGCTTTGGCTTTGGTAAGCCGACAGCGTATAAGCCGTGTTGTGTGTCACATCCACCAAGGCCAGCAATGAAATTTCCAGTCCGCGTTCCGCCTGCCCCTGTGAACCGTTCCAAAACCAGTCCAGGCCGTAACTGGTGCGCCCACTTTTGGGTGAAAAACTGGCATCGATTGCTACCACCCAGTCGCCACTATTCGAAGATTTAAGTTTACTCTGACCCCAGTTATACTAGAAATGCTTCATCTAATCAATATTGGACTTGATGTTTATAAAAAATTAAATGCGGCGATGAATAAGTTCGCATTTATTGCTATTGAGAAAGGCAATCTCAAAGCCAAAGAATCCGGATTTAAAAAAGCTGTAAAGGGTAAAGCTAAGCAAGCCTATTTTGATAACTCAGAAAGTTTAATGCACAGTATTTTGAGAAAGTTGGATTGGGATGATATAGCCTCTTATCAAAAACAATTTGCTGATTTAGCAAAAGCTATTTTTGAGCAAATTATGGTGCCTTATGAGCATGAACCCAAAATGCTAGAGGCCATTATTGAAAGTCGAGCGATGTTGAATAATATGCTGAATAAAATGGGAGAAATAAGTGAGTAAACCACAAGATGATTATTTAAAATTAATAGCACGCTATGAACAATTAGATAACGGTCAAAAAGCGATGTTGCGCCGCGCAAGCAGTCCTGATGACATGATGGGTATTGCTGCGTTTTATCAGTTAATTAGTGCGACATGTTTTCAATTGAAGCAATATGAAAAACAAGCAGCCCAATTGGTTTATTTTTTACCTTGGATTGAACAGCGAGTTAAAGGTAAGCCACTCGGTAGAACATTACATGAGCATGGGATTAGTGAAAAGCGATTATTTTTAGTGGTACGTCGTGAATCTCCTGATGATTTGATTCAATTAAGACGCATAGTACAACAAATTAAGCCTGTTGCTTATGCGGATTGGTCAGAATTGGGGAATCTTTTATTTTATTGGGGGAAAAAGAATAAGCATCAATTAATGCGTGATTTTTACTTATCCTCTTCATCACAAACTCAAGAAGTAATTGAGGATTAATCATGCCTATCATTAGTCGTTTTTTGGGCATTATTATCACCATGTATTGGTCTGATCATAGTCCTCCGCATTTCCATGCAAAATATGGCGAATACGAAATCATTGTCACCATTGATGGTGGTATCGTTGAAGGAAAATTCCCAAAACGTGCATTAAAGCATGTATTGGAATGGCTCGACTTACATCAGGAAGAATTATTGGAAAATTGGCATTGCTGCCAACAACGCGAACCTTTAAAAGATATTGCACCTTTGGAGTAACTCTAATGATATTACATATTACCGATGTTAAACATCTACAAGATTACCAAGTGTGGCTTAAATTTAATGATGACCTAGAAGGTATCGTTGATTTAAGTAAAGAGTTGTGGGGATCTATGTTTGAACCGCTAAAAGACTTAAGCTTGTTCAGTCAAGTCAAATTAGATTCTGAGTTAGACACGATTACCTGGCCGAATGGGGCTGATTTAGCGCCCGAATTTTTACATGAATTATTACAGCAATCACAAGGAATACAGCATGTCTGATAAAAACTTCGTCAATTACCATATTTTGATTTCCCACAACTCATCATGTCTGAATCGTGATGATATGGGAATGCAAAAAACTGCTGTTTTTGGAGGTACACGTCGGGTTCGTATCTCTAGTCAAAGTTTGAAGCGTGAAATGAGAAAGCCACGTTTAGAAGCGCATGTGAATAGTTATTGGAAGCAACATTTTGGTGAACCATCTATTCGTACCCGTGATTTAACAAAATTAAATGAGAAATTCATTGTTGAATTAAGTGATGAATTTGAGCCTGCTTTTATTAATGAAGCAATTGATCGATTTGTTAAAACTACAAAATCTATTGCCAGCGAAGGTGAGCAAGATGCAATAGAAGAGGGTGCCGAGTCTTTAGAAACAGAAGTCACTAAAAAAGTCAGTAAGAAAATTGCTGTGGCGCCTTGGGTCATTAATGAAATACGTGAAATTTGTCGTGTGATAAAAGCGGTTAAAGATGAGGGTTTGGCTGAGGATGAGCTTAAAAAAATTAATGAGGCGTTCGATAAGCAAAAAAAGAAAAAGAAAAGTCGGGAAGAACTAATTGATGAAGCTATAGGAAAGAAAATTGAAAAACAGTTAAAAGAAAAATCCGATGTCATGGCAACCGCACTGGCTTCAGCGGTAGATATTGCTCTTTTTGGACGTATGGCCACCAGTGGACTAATGACCAGTGTCGATGGTGCAAGGCAGGGAGCGGGTATAGAAAAAGTTATTGCCGATGGCGACCATCACATCAACGGCACCGGTTTTGACCAACTTTTCCCGAATGTCTTTTTCACTATGACCAGCATCACTGGCCGAGGAGGCCATGACAAAACCGGCTCTACCGGTGGGTTTTAGGTAGTTGTAAAAATACTGTATCCATAAGTAATTGGCGTTGTCGTTTTTGGGTAGATTGACTTTACCGTCCAACACTAAACGCGGGTCTTTCTTGACGGTATCTTTGGCTTTATCAACGCCATCGACATTAAACGGGGGATTGGCCATGACAAAATCAGCGCCACCGACCAGGCTGTGTTTGTCTTCATAAAAGGTGTTGCCTTCTTGAATATTGCCTTCCAGTCCATGAACGGTAAGGTTCATTTTGGCGAGTTTAGTATTTAGGTCGGCTTTCTCTTGTCCGTAAAAGGTGACTTTCTCTGCCGGTTTTAAGCCTTCGCTTTCGATAAAATATCCGGTTTGCACAAACATGCCGGCACTCCCGCAGGCGGGATCAAAGACGATGCCATGATCGGGTTCGATGACGTTGACGATGGTTTGTACCAAGCTCATGGGGGTGAAATTCGCCGCCTTCCTGGGCGCCGGTCATGGCAAATTTGCCGAGGAAGTATTCGTAAATCTTGCCAAATAAATCCCCTTCGGCTTTTTGCAGCACTTCTTTATTAAAGATCCGCAACAGTTCGCGTAACAGGTCTTTACTAAAAATTGAGAAGTTCTTGGGTAATACGCCTTTGAGGTTGTCGTATTCGTCCTCAATTAATTTCATGGCGGTGTCGATGGCTGCTCCAATATCGGCGCTTTCGGGTAAGTTGACCAGATAGTCAAATTGCGCGGCATCGGGTAAGAACATGGCGTTTTGTTCTTCAAAGTCCTTTTTGGTTAAGGCGCGTCTACCCCGTTGCGGGTGATAAGGTAAGGTGAGTTCAATAGCCACTTTGACTTTTTTAAAGCGATTATACTCATCGTTCGCTCATTTTTTCTAGTGGTTCGAAGGTTTAACAATACTACATATAGTGTTTTCTTGGTGCTTTTATAAAAAACTATCGCTTAGCGATTTGATGTCAGAAACTCTAGGCCTTATATCTAAAAAAATGATATTAGAAATTGAAATATAATGTTTTTGCCTTATTTTTTCGAATAAATAGTCTCAATCTTCCGAACTGCCTTAAAAAATAAGCGAACGGTGAGATTATACGCATGGCGCAAGAAGATTAAGCCCAACACCGGCATCGAATATTCCGAGGCCGTCAGTTTGCTATTGGCACGCAATTGGTCAGCGGCTCGCCATAATTCCGCTTCTAATTTTCTAAGTTGGGTTCCTTGCATGGGGGGTATTATCCTGACTTTAAAGCAATGGATTCATTTCTTAGGAAATATCTGTAACTGATGGCAGAACCGCCGAATAATCTCACAACTCGCTGACCATTTTGGATGCTGGTCATACGCTACCAAGGCATTTTGGCTTAACTGTAATAATAACGCGCGATCCTGATGCAGTGTTTGCAAAAGGGTCGCTAAAGCCTGATGATCTTCAGGTGGAATTAAATAGCCATTCTCTCCCTGCTTAATAATTTCTTGAGCCGCCCCCGCAGTTGTCCCAATCACGGGCACACCAAATTGCTGTGCTTCGACATACACAATGCCATAACTTTCATAAGCAGACGGTAACACCATTAACTGATGGGTTTGATACAAATCAACCAAAGCCTGCCCCTGTACCGACCCTTTAAAACTAACCGATGCTTCTAACGGTGTCCCCTGAAGTGTCTGTTTTAATTGCTGAACATAAGCAGGCTCCATAGTTAAACAACCTGCAACCGTCACTTGATAATCTTCAGGCTGCAATAAACGCAATGCGTTAATCAACACATGCAAGCCCTTACGACGAATCACATTACCTACCACTAAAATTCTTAACGGCTCTAAAGTCTGTGTCCGCTGCCGAATAAAATCAACATTTATTTGAACATCCTGAAAATTATTCCCTGCGGGTACTGCCAAACAATAGGGCACAATAGGCTTAGGCAATAGTTCAGTCACTTGCCTTAACGTCGTCTGACTATTCACTATCAGACCAGAAACAGTCTGCAAATACTGCCGCTCAATGAAACGATAAAACCAAGCACTCCATCGCGCATGATGATCATAACTGGTTAACAAATGCACCAAACTGATCAAGGGCACGTTACTGTATCGAGAAAACCGCTGATTTAACAGCACTAAAGACGGATGTACCATTGCATCCTGAATTAACACATCAAGCTTTGCTTCTAGTAATTGATTTAAACAAGCTCTGCTAAAGTTATCCGCTAAATGCCAGCCATAACTCCTATACGGTAACGAGATAATGGTGACTTGTTCACTTTGGTTACGCAGATAAGAAACCAAGTGGCGATTATATAAATAACCGCCACTGACAGTTTCCATATCCCCATAAATTAATAAGCCAATATGCACAAATCACTCATTACACAATTAAAACTCTTGACGAAACGCCGCCCAACACGTGGCATTTTCCCATAGCTTCACTCTGAGTGCGCCTGACCCAGGAGGATTAATCGCCGCCAGTAATTGCTCAGTAATAATACGACTGAAATGTTCAATACTTGGATTAAGCCCAGCAAACTCAGCTTGATCATTTAATAACACATCCCGAAAATGACCGACAATTTCATCCAAACCGGCTTCTATCGCCACAATGTCCACTAAATAACCCTGTTGATCTAATTGCTTGCCCTCAATACTGACTTCGACCACATAATGATGGGCATGAGGCTGATTTTCACTGCCCCAGTCACCTCCAATCAAATAGTGGATACTCCCATCCCAACTTTGCGCATAACTCAAGGTTACAAAAGGTCGTTTTGCCTGACTTAAATTACGTTTATGGGCGGTCAACCAGTGTTCAATCTTCTGGTTGATAGTCATTAAGTTCTCGTTGATTCAGTAGAGGAAAATGAAGCATCGAACGGTAAGAAATGATCCATCCGTTGAGCTTTGGTAAACAAATAGCCTTTGTTTTCTGAATTAATAGTCCCTTCTATCGGTAAACGCGCATTAACTATAATCCCCTCAGCTTCAAGCGCACTAATCTTTAGAGGATTATTTGTCATCAAGGTCACTGATTTAACCCCTAAATCTTCCAGGATACGTGCAGCTATATCGTAACTCCTCTCATCAGCACCATGCCCCAGCAACAAATTAGCATCCACCGTGTCATGACCTTCATCCTGTAAGTTATAGGCACGCAGTTTTTGTAATAAGCCAATCCCTCGGCCTTCTTGACGTAAATAGATTAAGATACCCTGCCCTCGCTCTGCAATCAACTTTAAAGAAAGGTCGAGTTGCTCACCGCAATCACAACGCTTGGAACCCAAAACATCACCGGTAAAGCATTCGGAATGTATGCGCACTAAAACATTATCTGCTTCATGAACATCGCCCTTATAAAAAGCTAAATGCTCTTTTGCATCTAAGGTATTCGTGTAGTAACAAAGTTGAAAATCACCGTATTCAGTTGGAATACGGGCACAGGTCATTCGTGAAACGGTTGTGTTAGACATACGGGGTGATATTGCAGTATAAGATATTCGTTATATAAGGCCAATTATTTAGAATCAAATCCTAAGACAGGGATTAATAAAAAATAATAGCCGATCAATTTAACATATCCAGAAGCAAAAATTAACTCTATTGAAATAAAGCGTTATTTAGACCCGTAACGGTCGGCTTGGACTTTACCTTCAACCGCGTGAGTTCGCACATCATCAGTAATGGGTAACATTTTTGAATCCCAGTCTTCCCATTGCTTTTTAAGCTGTGCAAAGACTTCGGGATTTTTTTGTGCCAGATTCGCCCGTTCATGTTGATCAGCAACCACATCAAATAAAAACTCATTATCGGCAATTTTTAGATACTTCCAATCACCCGAACGCACGGCACGTTGCTTATTGGCTTTATAACGCCAAAATAAGGTACGTGAATGTGGTTTAGCAGCACCCAATAAAACCGGTAATAAATTCTCACCATCGGGTGGATAAGCGTCATCCGGTGTGGTATCCGCAGCGGCCAACAAGGTAGGCAACCAATCCATACTGATCGCTACTTGTTGAGTTACCGCAGGCTTAATTTTAGCAGGCCAACTAAAAATAGCCGGGACACGAATTCCACCTTCTAACAGTTCAGTTTTTTGACCGGTAAAAGGCCATGTTTTAGAAAACCGTTCACCGCCATTATCACTAGAAAACACGACAATAGTATTTTTATCCAGCTTTTGATCTTTCAAGGTTTTAAGAACACGACCAATAGCCGCATCCAGAGTCGTTACCATCTTGGCATAGGTGGCTAAATTACCACCGTCATAATGGAAAAGACTGCTGATCTCCTGAGAGACTGCTTCATCTTTGGGCCCTTCCCAAGGCCAATGCGGGGCAGTAAAATGCAGGGATAAGAAAAACGGCTGGGCCGAAGTCTGTTTGCTAATATAATCAGTTGCCCGATCAGCAATTAAATCCGTGTAATAACCCACTTTATGAACAGGAACTTCATCTTCAAACAAGTCTTCCTTGGCACTGTCACCCACGCCTGACTTATGAGTAAAGTAATCAATCGCACCGCCATAATTACCAAAGAACTGATCATAACCGCTCTTTAGCGGACTGAACTTGGGTAAAAAGCCTAAATGCCATTTACCAAACAAAGCCGTACTGTAACCCTTTTTCTTTAATAACGAAGGTAAGGTCGGATGTTCAGGGGGTAAACCAATGGTATCAGAAGCACCGGCAATCGGTTCTTCAAGACCACCCCGCAAGCGGTATTGATAACGCCCTGTAATTAAGCCAAAACGGGTTGCAGAACATACCGCAGAATTTGAATAGGCTTGAGTAAACCGGACACCTTGTTGAGCAAGCTTATCTAAATTAGGCGTTTTGAAATCTGTTTGCCCATAGATACTTAAATCGCCATAACCTAAATCATCGGCAAGAATAAAAATAATATTTGGCTTGGCTGTTTTTTCTGCCGCAGAAGCCAAATTCCAGGCACCTGTCAAGGCACCTAATGATAAAGCAGAAACGCCGCCCAATAAACGGCGGCGACTTTTATTAACGGTACTCAAAGTTTTTTCTTCCAAAGCTAACGTTTAAAATAGTAAGGGAGTTTATCCAATAAAATCGTCCCTATCCCCTCTTTTAAAGAGGGGGACTGAACCCCTACCCTTTAATTGGTAGTTCTGAATGAGGCGTACCTGCGGGTGCCCATTCATAAGGAACAGGTTGGGCGCGATAAACTGTATTACTAATCACTTTCTGAGGATCATCCGCACGAGGTTGTGTAAAATAAGGGCTAATGTATTCCCAAACAATCTCACCTTTATTGGTAACCTGTAAGAACCGTCCATTCATGCCTTCATCAATTAAAGTGTTACCGTTGGGTAAGCGACGGGCACTACTAATGTATGAACTATAGAATGTGTAATTGGGCCGACCCGAACTGACACCCGTATATTGCCAAACAATTTCTTTTTTAGTCGGATCAATTTCCAACACCCGCGAACCTAATTGTCCACCCACACCTAACACAGCAAAGGGATAGCCGGCTTCGCCCTGATTATCAAATACCAATAAGTTGCCTTCACCCGGCAAACCTTTAGGAATAATATGGGCATCATGTTGACCACTGATTTGATCAACCGGTCGAGGTACTTTGCCATCAATATTAACAGGCTCATAATCAGGGCCTAGATGCCAAACGACTTTACCTGTTTTTCGTTCGATAATAGCGGTAAAGTTAGCTTCACGTGAATCAATCAATAGATTATCAGGATTGAAACGTTGATCCCCGGCATCAAACCATTTGTTGGGGCCCACTACTGACATATTATTAAAGTGTAAATAATCGAAAGGTTTTGTATTATCCTTGCTACGTCCCAATGTTTCATGCAGTAACTTCAGTGACGCTTTGCTAAAACCAAACTCGTTCAGGTGATCATAAGCTAACCACTTCCAGACCACCTCACCTTTGGGGTTGATTTCATAAATGCCATCATCCAGCAGTTTTTCTGCTTTAAAGCCTTTGACAGGTTTTACATAGTAAATCAGGATAACCGTATTTCCATTCGGCAATCGTCGCCAATCATGATGTTGCTTAACACTCGCGCCATAACCATTGGCATCACTACTCGCTACGGGAGCGCCATAGGCACCATAAGCATCCTGAGCTTTTGCTCCACCCCATTGCCAAACGACTTTACCCTCCCAATCCACTTCGCCTATTGATTGAGCTTCAGTAGTATTACCTGCTCCACCGATACCGCCATCAGAAAGCTGAAGCAATACATGTCCCTGGGCGCCATTGGCTAATTGTGGATCTATATAAAAAGAGGGGAAGCCTTGATTAGGCCATTGATGAACTTCATTGCCATTAAGATCAATCAAATGCGTTTTTTTATCGCTACCAGAAAATAAGACATAACTATTGTAAGCTTTGGCAGGATCATATCGGGTTACGCCTGTTGGAAAAATACTGGGGCTTGCATGGCTGACAGAAGTTGATAGTGCGGTTATAGCCAATGATAAAAAAGCTAGCTTGTGAATTTTTGTAGCCATGAATAATCAATACCTGATTTACTAATTTTAAGTGTAAGACGCTTCATCAGAGTCCGCGTCAAGTCACCGAAAGAGAAGCAAGCATTAAGCCATACTGAGATTATAATAATGATTAGGTTGCAAAAAAAAACATAGCATCACGCAACATATTGTTTATTAAGTATCTAAAATGTTTTATAAAATAATATAACCGCTTGATTAAAAATCTCTAAATTAGATAACCCGCTCTAAACTGCTTATACATCAACAGCACAAGAACAGCGCTGCTTATAATGAAACAGTAGCCCAAAGGGGTATATATTGATCAATGCCAGATAAATTTAAAGTGATTGTGCTTTTCGCATGGAAAAATAGAGACGCGACGAGTTGCGCGTCTCTATAACCTGATGATTAATTAAATGTTGAGCCGGGTGTTGCAGGTAAAACAGGCAAGTTTTGTTTAGGAAACTCACCCGTCAAGCTATTAAGAAAAGCAACGATATCATCAACATCGTCTTTAGATAAATCTTTATCTAATTGCGTTTTACCCATAACGACAACTGCCTCATCCAAGGTTTTAGCAGCACCATTATGGAAGTAAGGCGCTGTCAAAGCAATATTACGTAACGTGGGTACTTTCCAACGATGTTCGTCTTCTGCTTTTTTAGTGACTTCAGCTAAACCTTTATCTTCTTTGAAGTGATATTTCGCTGCGTAAACGGGATTGCTATGAATAGGGAATGGCAAAAATAGACCTGGACCATTAAAGGCTGAACCACTATGACAGCCAGTACAACCCAGCTCTTGAGCTTTATTCAAACCACGTACTTGTTGTGCTGTTAACGCTGATTTATCACCAGAGATATATTTATCAAATGGGCTGTTAGGCGTGATTAAGGTTCTTTCATAAGCAGCAATCGCCTTGGTTGCATTGTCTTTACTGATTGAATCTTTACCAAAAGCCTTTTCAAAAGCAACTTGATAGCCCTCAATGGTCTTTAAGCGTGCCACCACATCATCCCAGCTTTTCATACCCATTTCAATAGGATTAGTTACAGGGCCGGCTGCCTGCGCTTCTAAACTAGGTGCTCTACCATCCCAAAACTGCACTTCATTAAAAGCGGCATTCCATACGGTTGGTGCGCTACGACCTCCTGTTTGACCATTAACACCCATCGAATTAGGTCTATTATCTTCACCGCCTAACGACGTGTTATGGCATGATGAACAAGAAACGGTTCCCGTAGATGACAATCGTGGATCATGGTATAACAACTGCCCCAACTCAACTTTTTCTGCCGTGGTTGGATTGTCAGCTGGAGCAGGTGCTACCGTTGGCAAAACTTCCAAAGCCGATGCTACCGAGATAGAACCGACTAACGCCAGCGCAGTAACTAGCGAACGAATCTTAAACATACTATTCTCCAAATATTATTATAAGTATCATGATAAAAGGCGATTATTGTGCCTAAGCACGCTAGATTGCCACTTGACATCCTCCCCGCCCTAAAGGACGGGGATTCCTACAGTTAGCGATTGATGTCCCAATCGGAGAATGTTCTTGGCCGCATTAATATCTCTATCATGCGTAGTGCCACACTCGGCACAAGTCCATTCTCTTATTTCA
>QVQE01000144.1 GCA_003584865.1 Methylococcales bacterium | reverse complement strand
AACCGCAAGAGATCGTGATTTTTTAAGAGAACAGATTTTAAGAGACTTAGGCTGGGAAGTCATTCGTATATGGTCTACGGATTGGTGGATTGATTCTGCGTCGGCTTTAGAGCAGGTCGATAAGCAATTGCATCAGTTATTAGCAGACTATCGCGCAAAACAAAATGATAGTTAGGTGGGTTTTGTAATTTTAATGCTACTTTAAGTTTTGCCGATTATTGTAAGTCATTGATGTTTAATTGACCTGAAGTTATCCCCAGAAGCTGTGGATAACTTTGTGGATTACCGGTTGAGTAACTTTCTAACTGCCTAATTTTCATTAAATTTAGTTAGATTGTCTAATATTTATACATTTGATTAAGATAATTAAGAATCAATGGGTTACGTCAACTTTTGTGCTGTTTTAATGAGTATTTAAGTCTTAATTGTCGTAACACACTGGTAACAATCTCACAATAACTATTTGTGGGTAAGTACAGTTCATAATTTACCGCTAAATGATTTGTAAGGTCTTCTATTTATTGTTGTTGAGGTAAATAAGTTATAATGCGCCTACAAACATGTCTTAAAGTGAGGAGCTTAAATTGCAACCGCCTACAACTCCAATAAAGGACTGCTTGTCCTATTCACCGATTAATAAAGCACACTCAATTGTTGAAACTGTTTTTTTTATTCAGTTTAATAAGCCATTTAGTGATTCTACTAAAAGCAAACTTATCGCTATTGGAGATGACCTTAAAGATCAGCTTCCAAAATCTAATCTCATTAACAAAACTGCTTTTAAGTTTGATATGTCCGCACTCAATAACAGTTCTGTAAATGAGATTGAAGTTGTGGGAATAGAATTACAAAAAACTAATGACGATGGGTCGCTTTCATGGATGCTAAGAATTGCTGAGGATATAATCTCTGTTCATTGCTTAGACTATACGAGATGGGATGATGTATGGGAAAAAGCCAAATACTATCTTAATAAATCCCGTGAACATATTGGTGGGCGTGATAATTTTATATCTTGTATCGGATTAAGATACATTGATCGCTTTTGTTATAACGGTAAACCTAACGAATCTAATCTAAAAGAGTTATTTAAATCGAACACTCCTTACATAAGTCAAACAGCCTTTGATAACGGTCCGCTCTGGCATTGTAATTCTGGGTGGTTTGAAAAACCAAATGATGACATAAAATATCTTAACCAATTAAATGTGAGTGCGGATTATTTAAGTATTGATGGTGATAATAAAACACTCTCTATAACCATAGACCATAATATCTCTGCTATTGTTGAGCAACATGATGACAACAAGCATCAAGACTTAACGTCTTTTATGAATAACTTACATGATAAGAATAAGCAATTATTAGCTCTATTATTGACCGATAAAATAACAAATCAGATTAATTTAAGTTTACCTAAGTAAGGAGTCGTTAATGCCCATTACTACTTGTATCAGCACCCAATCCTATACTCCACCTCCTTCTTGTGTTAGCGCTATTAATGATACTTTGAAAAATGCTAAACCCTTGCACGCGATGGTAGGATTAGCAACTTTGGTAATGGCGGGAATTGAACAAAAAGCATTAAATACTTCTGTAATGACAGGAGCCAAACCAGAGACCCCAGCATTTATTCCTGAAACTCAAAGATCGTTTTCTGAATCTGTTGAAAGGAATCAACGTTTAGATATTGATAGACTTGATTTAAAAATACTTGCCAGAATAAGAGCGATAGGATCTTATCTTGATGGATGGGATGATAATAATGGTAGGCCAGCAACTCAGCAGTCAATATCTGACGCAGAAAACTTTATGTGGAAATTATTTCCTACTGTTAAAGAGCCTTTTATTACGTTAGCATCTGATGGCGAAATAAATTTTCTTTGGATATTACCAAACTTTAGGTTAGACCTAGGTATTTATGGTGATGGCAGTTATTCTTACTATGGGAAAACCTCAGGGGGTGAAGAATTTATAGCTGACGAAACCCCAATAGACGAGAATCTACCTGAAGAAATATTGGCATTAATAACAAATAAAGCGGCTTAATAATCATTCAAATTTTTTATAATGCGATATACGCTTGAAGATGAGACAGTCTCTCATAGTAAATTTGGAATAGTTGCCGATGATGAATATTTATTACGTGTGATCTATTCTCCTGAACACATTATAAATGGCTCTGTGATTGAATCAGCTATCTCTTTAGACGATTTAAGTACAAGAGGATTTAGTCTGGATAGGGAAATGTACCAGGATCAATCGCTTATAACTAAGCGAATAGAAATTCAATCTCAGAAAAAACCAGCAGAACGACAATCCAGTTCTATCTTTAGATTTAAATGTGGTGCCGCAAGAAGCATTCAAATAATAAATCAACATGAGAATAGGGCTTTCATAGTCATTGATGATGCCCAACAAAATAATGAGGCTCACGCTTCGTTATATAGTGCTCAAAATGGATTAGGAAAAGGTGAGTTAAGAAAACTTAGATCCCTTCTTTTACCACTTCTTGAACCGGTTGAAGATATAGTACTTTGATGATTATTGATTGCGCTATATACCGTGACGGGCTTTATGTTTTGTTGATAAATCTGCTCATAAATCATTAGAAACACGCTAACATCATGATAACTAAATGACTATTTGGTTGATGGTTCGTTGATGCTTGGCCTATAGACATTAAGAAAAGAGTTAATAATGACCGGTACACTTATTGAATAGTTTAGGTAGTGGGGAATTAAAATGGAACAAGATATTCAGGTTTTATCTGAGCTTATCGCAGATGAGGTATCTTCTTTTAGACTAGCACAGAACACTAATAACCCTTTAGGCAGAACTTCATCAATCAAGATTATTAGATAACTAAGATGAACTTATTACAGAAGATATGAATAAGCGGTTTGAGCATTGATACTCCCAGAAACTGAAGCAATCATTAAAGCCCGATTAGCATCTATTGCTGAGGAGTACCAAATCAAGATTATATATGCTTGCGAATCTGGTAGTCGAGCGTGGGGATTTCCGTCACCCGATAGTGATTATGATGTGCGGTTTATTTATGTGCATCCTGTTGAATGGTATTTAAGGCTTAGCGAAGAACGGGATGTCATCGACTTACCCTTAGAAGACACTCCGGTAGGCTTGCTGGATTTGGGTGGCTGGGATTTACGTAAGACCCTAAGATTGCTGAGCAAATCAAACCCTGCGATATGGGAATGGTTACAGTCGCCAGTTTGCTACCACATAACGCCACCATTCAATCTTCGAGACTACAGTCACGTACTGGATTCTTTTTACTCACCCATTACCGCATGTCATCACTATTTATCTATATGCCGCAATACGATGGATCAATCATTTGATGGAGAAACCGTAAAAATAAAAAAATACTTTTATAGGGTGCGACCGCTCTTGGCTGCATTATGGATAGAACGGTACCAGACAGTTCCACCTATGGAATTGGCGCTTTTGTTACCGGTAATTGATGATCAAATAGACATTCAGAAATGTATTCTGGATTTGCAGATACGTAAGTTGCACATTGATGAGCAAGTCCCGATTCCACGTATAGCCATGCTTGATGATTTCTTAGTTAGAGAACTGGCACGTTTGCAAGATGCGGCAAAAATATTGCCTGTAAGAACTGGAGATAGAGTTAGTCTGGATCACTTATTTCAACAATGCCTTGGTTTATAGGGGCAACTTTTCATTCGCTAAGGTATTTATGACACTGAGCATTAAAGACCTGAAGGAGCAAAATCTTATTCTGCTTGATACGGTGAGTGGAAGCCAAGCTTACGGATTGAGTACGCCCGAATCTGATACCGATACGCGTGGCGTATTTATCCTGCCTCAAGACCTGTATTTTGGGTTTAGTTATATTGAGCAAGTCAACAGCGATCGAAATGATCATACCTATTATGAGCTGGGTAAATATCTCAAATTATTAGCCAAGAACAACCCCTCCAGCATTGAGCTGTTATTTGCGCCTCAGGAAACAGTTATTTATAGGCATCCATTGATGGAACAGATCAAACCTGAGCATATCTTGTCACGCTTATGTCGAGATAGTTTTGCAGGTTACGCAATGAGCCAGGTAAAGCGAGCTAAGGGGTTAAATAAAAAGATTTTTAATCCGGTGTCGGATGTTATGCCGCGACCCATTGAGTGTTGCCATATCGTTGAGGGTGATAGAACCGTTGCTACTGAGCAATGGCTTTCCCAACATGATTTTCTTGCCGAACGGTGTGGATTGACTGCACTGCCCCATGTCCGCGATGGCTATGCATTGTTTTATGCCGATGATTACGAGCAGGGTGCAACGTGTTTGAATAACTGGGGTAGAATAACTGGGGTCAGAGTAAAGTTAAATGCTTAACTCAACGCTCCAGCGGATCTTTGCGTTACCGGAATAACTGGGGTGTATGCGTATAACGCTACCACGTAGATTTGTCGGGTGTATTCTGTTTAATGTTTGTAATCCATTCTGGACTTAATGGCAATAACTCATCAATACGACTATTAGGCCAAGTGGGGAGTTTTTCTAAGGTATCTTTCAACCATTCGGTTGGGTTTAAACCATTCAGTTTGGCAGTGCCGAGCAGTGTTTGTATAGCGGCCGCCCGTTTGCCTGCACGTTCAGAGCCTACAAAGAGCCAGTTCTTCTTACCTAAGGCGATAGGTCTGATACAGTTTTCTACGGGGTTATTATCAATAGGTAGATGTCCCGTTTCCGCATAGCGTATTAAAGCCGGCCATCGTTTAAGCGTATAGTGGATGGCTTTGGCGGTTGCACCGCCTTGCGGTGTTTTGATGAGTGCTTGTATTAACCCGTCGTGTAAACTAGCCAATGCGGGTAGGCTCTTTTCTTGACGCAAGCGTTTTCTGCTCTCGCTATCGAGGTCTTTAGCTTCGGCCTCAATAGCATATAAAAAAGCCATGCGCTGCAAGACGTGCTCTGCCAGCGTGCTTTTATTCGCTTGATGCAAGTCAAAGAATTTTCGACGGGCATGCGCTAAACACGCTAATTCAATACAGGCTTCTCCAGTAAAGAGTGCTTTATAGCCGGCATAATCATCAACCATCAAGTCGATATGCAGATGAAGTTCGCTACGGGCTGATTCATCTGAAGAAAAGGTTATGTCTTTGACCTGCCAAGGGGATTGTAGGCCTAAAGCCAAGCTAAATAATATTTCACTGTTCATGGCTATATTATTGCATTACCCACTACGATTCACATAGAGCCAGTATTTGCTGAATATCCATTAAATTCCTTGATTAGCCTGACATAACGCTGGGCAAGTTGATCATGCTTTTTGTCGACTCTTGGATAAAAAATTACAACAGTCTTAACCTGACTGAGTCTATTGACGCCAAAAACCCTGTAACTATAACAGGATTAAGATTTATCGGTCGGATCATGGGCGTGGTCTTTCTGACGGCTTTTTTTATCACAAGGCCATCATACCCGTAATACCCTCGCCCAAACGCTTATGCCTTACCATCACAATGGACTACATCAACGCTATAAAAACAGAGCCTATGTTTTCACCAGCATTGATGATAAAATTAACTATAACCCAGCTCAATTTAATGCCCTAAAACAGTACCAATCAGGTTACTTACAACAGTAAGTTGTTTAATATTACGGAGTAAAGCCATGACCACAATTACCCTGGATGACGCATTAATAGATAAAGTGATTGCCGTCAGTCATACTCAAAATGCCCAAGAAGCATTGACAAAAATAATAGCCTTTTACTTGCAGCAACATAAACAACAACCCAGTATTGCCGAATTACTCGCGATGCCCGATGCTGCAGCTATTGATTTTGAGCCGCCCCGCTTGGCGTCCAACCTTTTTAATCCGGCTGATTTATCGTGAGCTTATTGCTGGATACTAATGTCGTTTCTGAACTAAGAAAAGCGAAAACAGGAAAAATCAATCCCAATGTAAAAGCCTGGGCAGATAGCGTTGTACCGACTGATTTGTTTATATCTGTGGTGACACTGCTTGAGATAGAAATGGGTATCGGTTTAATGGAGCGGCGAGACTTGGTACAAGCGACATTACTGCGTACTTGGTTTAATAATCATGTGTTACCGGCCTTTGAGGGACGTATTCTTGTTGTTGATACGGTTGTGGCGCTATGTTGTGGAAATCTGCACGTACCAGACCCGCGCTCAGACCGTGACGCCTTATCGCAGCCACTGCAATCGTTCATGACATGACCGTTGTTACTCGTAATGTGGCAGATTTTAAGCCAACCGGTGTACAAATACTCAACCCTTGGAATTAATTCAATAGTGACCCAATCCCGATCCTCGCTCGAAGCCGCCCTGATTACCCGATCAGGAATATAGAGGGCTTACCGGCTTTTAAAGTTAAACCTTTTTGCAGAACCTTTTCGCAGCACCAATAAAGTTACAAATTCCTGCAAACGTTTTACCCTTATCTGGCAGCAGCCAGACGCATTACACAATCAACGGATAATAATGAGTCATTTTTTTCAACAAATCGAAGCCGCATTGCTTCCTTCTGCAATTCCCTGTGCAAGTGAAGGTACCGATTCCAAGGAGGTATCGTAGATCGGGTTACTCAGGGAGAAAGCAAACGACCTTGCAGATTTGTCATAGAGTGGAGAAGTAAAGCAACATTAAGCTCCCTCTCCTTCAGGGAGAGGGCTGGGGTGAGGGTGATCGAATGTCGCTTTACTTTCTCGTGGTTCTATAATATTAAGCAGCAAGGAAACATCCCGTTGGGATGAAGCCAAAAATTGGCTGGCTCCCAAGCTCCGGCTGGGGAACCCGACTCACGAAGCTCCAGCGTCCTGTTTATCTTTATCACATTCGAGTCTCCATGCCTGGAAGCAGTTACTGGATCTTGCCGGATCTTTGTCTACATTTTCTCGTAATGACAGTCTCGGAAAGCCGGAGCTTCCAAGACTGGTTTACCAAGCTGGAGCTTGGGAAACAGCAGAATGTAGGGTGTATAAGCGAAGCGTTATACAACCAATATAAAGTTACGAATTGCCGGTTTGTAAAAAAAGACGGGATGCAATGAAATCATGGCAGTATTAAATGGCGCGACGTGATACATTTCATGTAGTTGATAGTAATCCAATGTGGTGTATGACGCTTCGCTTATACACCCTACGTGCTTTGTAGGTTTTTGACAGTTGGAGTCTGAATGAATAATTAATATGGACTTGTTGCCAAATTGAATACGGGTAAAGTTAATATAGAGGGAAATCGTGATTATTAAATAGACGCGTGAACTACATTAGGACTACAATATAAATAAACATTTAAAAGGAGAAATATATGGGAATCGCTGATGCCTATGTTCGTGCTCGTATAGATCCGAGAACCAAAGAACTGGCAACAAATGCTTTAGAGGCGATGGGATTAACTGTGTCCGATGCCATACGTTTGCTTATGATACGTATTGCAGAGGAACGCTGCCTTCCATTTACCATCAAAGTACCCAACGCAACCACACGAAAAGCCATCACTGAACTTGAAGCAGGAAACGGCAAGCGCAGTAACACTATTGATGAGCTGATTACTGATCTCAATGCGGACGATTGAGCACTCTTCAACGTTTAAACGAGACTTTAAAAAACATGGTGATATAAATGCCTCGCTGATTGAGGTTTTATACAAGCTCATGAATGATGAAGAATTGCCCGAAAAATACCACGACCATGCCCTAAGCGGCGATTGGTTTGGCTATCGAGAATGTCACGTAAAACCAGACTTACTTTTAATTTACAAAAAGCATGATGATAAGGTTTTGCGTTTAGCCCGGTTGGGATCTCACAGTGGATTATTCGGATAAGTATAAAAAAACAGTTCGGTCTGTCTAATGTTTTATTGGACATTCATTTGAATGTCAGTTGGCATTAAAAATAATTTGTAGCTGCCCGTTTTTTACCAGAATTATTTACCAGAATTAATTGCAAATCAGAAAATACAAACTATTCCAATGACAGCAACCGACCCATTGCAGACATCGGGATATGGATTTAGGCTTCCCGATACCGGTCATTGGCAAAGTAAGTAAAACTATCAAATTGCTATTAAGGTCAGAGTAAATTTATAATTATCTCAGTTGAGGGACTTGCAAAATTATCATAACATGTTGATTTACATGTACTTCTGCTATCGCGTTAATTTATTTAAAATCAATGAGTTAGATATAATATTGCAAGTCCCTCAGTTAATTTAAGTTTACTCTGACCCCAGTTATTCTTTGACCCCAGTTATTCTCTGACCCCAGTTATTCTCTGACCCCAGTTATTCTTGACCCCAGTTATTCTCCCCAGTTATTCCCCAGTTATTCCTTTTTGGTGTCTATATTCAGAAAACAGTTTGAAAATTTGTGCCTCTGATTTGTCTTTTAAACTAAAACCAATGGGAATAATAAAAATGCAAGTTGATATTTATAAAAAAACAAGCAGTACAGATACATTAGGAGAGTTTCTTATTTGTGAAAATAATAAATTTCAAAATATTAAAAATGTTAATCAAAATGAATATATATTCGATAAAACATCAGACTTGTGTTTAACAAACAATAGACTATATCCAGCAGATTCGTTAGTAGATGAGATAATAAATGGCATTAGCACATCTGGATATGTAACTCTCAATACAGAGTCAAATAGAAATCCATCAAATGGCACGCTAACCCTAACACAAATCTTAACTGTCGTTTAGCTCGATAGGATGCGCTGAACGAAAGGAAGCGCATCAAATCAAAAGGGGGCAGACTCCATTGATTTTATTTAACAACCAAGCCTAACTCAACGCTCAAGCGGAGCTTCGCTAACGCTACGCCCGCTTAGCTTTGCGTTAGGCATTGCAAATCAAAGAATCTGACCCTTTGATTCTTGATTGGCAGCTCTAAGAAATTTCGAGAGTTTGGGCTTAAAATTCCATTACTGGAAAATTATAATGAAACATTTTTATCAAAAAACAAAAAACATTTTCTTATTTGTAATATCAGCTTGTCTTTAATATAAGCCTAAATACATCAATGGCAGTTGAAACTGCACAAAATAACTTCAAAAATCAAGAAGCTATTATTGATAATATGTTACTTTTTAATCATGTTATGAATATTAACTCAAAATTTGAAAAATTAGATAATGGATTATGTTTAGATTTTATTAAAAATTTTAATTCTTTAGTAAATAGTGCGAACGAAAAAGTATTGCTATTAAAAGATAGCATTGATAATGACTGTATTTACCCATTAACAAAGTATTATGCAGAAAATAAGTCAATATATATAAATATGGACTCAAAAGCTGATCTAAATGAAATAAATAAATTAATAAATTTACATTCTAATTATTATAGTCATGTAATAGATTTTTATAATCTATTTAGAGATTTAATGGTTCTTTACATTGGAAGAATGGAAAAAGAAGGTTTCAATGCTGTAATTACTGAATTAGGTGATATATTAAATAAGCGTCCCGGAAGAACAACATCAGATAGAAGGGATGCGTATAGTGAAAAATTTAATGAATATGAAAAAAGAAAAACATATCTTTTAGCTATAATAGATGCTGAAAAACGCTCTAAAGATATTGCTTTTATAGATTTTATTACCTTTATCAATATAAAATATAATATAGAATGTTTAAATGTTGTAGATGGAAAATTCGTTTGTAAACCAAATTAGTGCAATAGGATGGGCTGAGGTATGTAGCCCATCAATCGAGAAACAATCGCCTACAATAGTGGACTAACGATTCGTATTTAACAACAAAGAATTTAAAAATAACCAATGCCTGAAATTAGTCGCTTTCTTGGAATAATTATACGCATGTATCTTCGTGAGCATGCTCCACCGCATTTTCACGCAGAATATGGCGAATACGAAATTACCGTAGATATTAAAACGGGAGTTGTTACGGGTAGATTTCCAAGAAGAGCATTAAATGCTGTTCTCGATTGGTATCTACTTCACCAAGATGAACTAATGGCTAACTGGCAAGCTGCTATAGATAGAAAGCCTTTGTCTAAAATTGAACCTTTGGAATAGAGTTATGTTTATTCATGTTACAAATGCACGATATTCTGGTGAATACAAAATTTGGCTGTCATTTAATGACGGCACAGAAGGTGAAGTTGATTTAGCCTCAGAACTTTATGGTCAGGTATTTGAACCTTTAAAAGATAAAGAGTTTTTCAAGTCCTTTGAACTAGAAGGACATACTTTATCTTGGAGTAACGGCGCAGATTTTGCGCCTGAATTTTTATACGAACAAATTGCGCCTAACTCAACGTTCAAGCGGAGCTTCGCTAACGCTCAGTCCGCTTAACTTAGCGTTACCGTGAAAGCCTCCAGTACTCCAGACAAGCATAACCCTACTGCCCTAAGCAGTATAATAAAATCAATAAGTTACTGGTCAGGCTAAGGCAGGTTTTGTTACTGGGAACTTGCCGATTTTTTTAAGAGCCTTGATCCAGCGTGGCGCATTTTTTTGGGCGGACATGGCCTCGTAATCGACCCCGGGATCACAATAGGGCTCATGCCGCGATAGCATAAAATAAATGATACGAATCAATTTATGAGCAATGGCAACAATGGCTTTTTTAT
>QVQE01000117.1 GCA_003584865.1 Methylococcales bacterium | reverse complement strand
CTTTGACTTCGTAGTCATCACCGGTCACAATTTTAGGAGTATTAACCGCAAATTCAGCAATACCCCTAAACACGTACTTTTTAGTATTGGGCGTAAAGTCAGCAATGAGTTTGTTGTATATCGTCAGGTTGGGTGCCAAGACAAAAAAGTTAGAAATACCGTGCGCTAAATGCAGATAACTGATAAAGGCACCCATCAAGCGCGTTTTACCCACACCGGTTGCGAGAGCAAAACACAGCGACGGAAAGTCACGTTCAAAATCAGAAAGCGTTGGAAACTCGGTTTTTAAAATCTCTAATAATGCTGGGACATCGCGATTGGGATGGAGTATATCTGGCGTGGCAGCAATTGCTTTTTGTAAGGACTCTAATGATTCGCGTTGGGGTGATCGTAAACTTAAACGCCCTGAGATAATCTGCACAATACGCTGACTCATAGATCGTGCTCCTGATCGGGTAAACGGGCGGCATACAGGGTTAGCTTTAATTCCATATCGGCAATATTTTCATACACCGGCTTTTTCCCGGATAGTTTCTCACTTTCTGCGAGAATCACATCCACCCCCGAGCCGCGTCTATCCATCAAATATTCTCGCCCTAAGCCTGAATCACGAACGGGATAATATCGCGAAAATAAACTTGATAAGACTTCATTACGGGGCATGGACATCATTTGCATGGTTTCAACCGTCATTGAATTAGGCAGAGCACCCGGTGAATATATCTCTAATCTGTCCGCAAATAAATGTAAGCGAATGCGGCCATTACTCACCGAATAATCCCGATGCACCACCGCATTCACCACGGCTTCAAATACGGCACGTAAACTATATTGCGGGTAATCAATACGCCCTAACACCTTTCGAGCGGGTACCTTCATATTCAAACGTACAAAATCAAAGGCATCCCAGATTTGCCTATCCAAAGGCCCTTCAAAGTCTTTAGCGTCCACTTGATCTTGTGGATCATTACTCAAACCACTGTAGGCAACGGCTTGAATATAAGCGGAATGAAACCATTGGGTCGGTTTTAAGGTACACAACAAGACCCCTGCAACACTTAAACGAGATTCACCCTCATCGTCTGCGCTTAAGTGCAAGCGGCGCATTTGTAGACCAGGCTCACCTTCGTTAGCTTTTAAAAAGTTTCGCATTAACAAGGCATCCGCATCAGCAAGCTGAGTATTGGGCACGGCTAATTCTTCAAACCGCATTAAACGCGACTGACTACGCTGTTGAAACAATCTAGCTAAGACAACGGGTTTCATTTCTCGCTTGGCATGAGCCACTCGTTTAAAATAACCATTCGGACTTTTGTGCACCATTAAACTACGTAATACTCGCACGATAATCACTGGCTGTAATTGCCCTGCACTATCCGGCAATTCAATGTGTTGCGTCATAATATCCAAAGGGGGATCAATCTTGTTTTGACATAACTCAGCTAACCATTTTTCAACGGCATCTAAAGCATCATAAGCGATACCTATAACGGCTTTACTATCGTCCACGCCTAAGATTAAAGTGCCGCCATTAGCATTTGCCATCGCCGCTAATTCATCGGCTAAACTATCGGGGTGCGGTGCATCCACTTTAATGGCAGTAACAGAGGCAATCAAGTCAGGATTTTTAGCCCGTTGCAATTCAGTTGCTTTCATTAGTTTTCTCTCCCCGTTAAAAGTCTCATGGCTCTTTACTAAAGAGATCTTGTTCCAACGCCTTTAACGCCAGCAGATTATCACCAAATATCAACTTATTATCGAACTGGTCACACTCATTAACCCGCTGTTTTGCATGATACGACAAGCTGGGGTCTTCTAATAAGATACGCGGTTCCAGCTTAGGGCGTTTGTCCTTGCCTATCCAAGTCAGTTCCAGTTTGGTTTTACTCATTAAAAAAACTCCGTAAAGCGCACCGTATCACCATTATGAACGCAAAATTTCTTTGGTGAAGAAGGAGAATTCGCATCGTTTGGCCTAAAGTGAGTTTTATTTTTTACACCACGTCGTTTAGCATCTTTAGAATCAGTATGAAACACAACGTAACGTTCACGAGAAATAGTAATAGGCTGTGCACATAAATGTTCAGATAAGGAAATGACATAATCCATAAAACATTTAGTGCTTATAAATTGACCTTCATAGCCACTGGGGGTGTCTGACTTTAATTCAACATAACAAATATGATAACCTTGTTCTGACATTTTAATGAAGACTACATCACAGGCTCTGTTTTGATCATATTCGCCATCATCCGCAAATAGTGGAGACATACAGACGCTATTGTTTCGCTTCCTGCCTTCATCAGTAGCAAGCACTAATATGTTAGACCCCAATTCTGAGATAGTTAGTTTTTTTAATTTCGCTTTTATATCTTTTTCTTCAACAATAACATGAGAAACCTGAGAGCCGTCTGCTTGAACACAACTAAGTAATTTTTTTATAGCCTCTAACCCATTAGTTAAGGCCATAATATATCTTCTCTTGGATTGCATTCATGTCATCTATGGTTTCATCAAAACTAATCGCTTCAATCCCAAGTGTTGAACTAATTTCGGCTTTGACTAGCGTCCTGGTTTTTATTTTCCTTTTGCCTCCTGGACGCAAGATATTCTCTTCTTTTGCCATATAAACGGCTACACAACTCGCGTTCAATTTATCTTCTAAAGAATAGTCCTGAAGGGTATTAAGAATATCTGCTATTTTAGGTGAATCTTGATTCAGCATGATCAGGGTATTGAATTCTTTTACAATATAGTCACTGTGCGTAGTTATAAAAACTTTTACACCCTCATTAATTAAGGCGGCAATAAATCTCGCCAGTCTACGTTGATTAGCTGGATGTAAATTAAGTTCGGGTTCATCTAGCATTAACATATCGCCTTTTTTTGCAAAAAACTTTAGCCAATACCAGATAATTAAAAGTGAACGAACTGAACTTGATGCCTCAGCTAACCCAAGTCTTAACTTTGAGCCTTTAGGTTTAAAGTGGGTAATGCCTTCATTGTTTGTAACGTAAGTTCCACCGACTATCTGCTCAAATCGTTCTAGCAAGGTAGGTGCACTTTTCAAAAGATCTCCTTCTTCTGCATTGGTATTAGGTAACTGATTTATAAAATCAACATTATGCTTTACCGCTAATGAGTAATCTCTTTTGCCGTAGACTGTTTCAAAAAGTTGATGAGGAGTAAGGCTATCCGCTCCTTGCATATGAACTTGGCTAAGTAAATCGACTAAGTTTGTTGTTGCTAAATTTAATTGCTTTCTAAAAATTGTTGCCCCTGTTCTTTCTGTACTGGCAATAAACACATTTGGAATACTCTCGTTAAATATTAACTCTACTATTTTTTCCTCAATGAAATTACCTAGCCCATGAAGTGTTACGTCCTCTGAATTGGGTGCAGCAAATTCAATGATGCTTGAGTTTTCTGGTTTAATAATTGTGATAAGCAATTTACCTTTATTACTACGAAGTTCATTTTTGTACTCTTGCTCATACCATTTCTCTCCTAAAGTCATATCCACATTAAGTTTAAATTTATTGAATAACGTACTGTTGGAGGCCAGCATTTCCGGAAACTGGTTTTCAAACTTATTAATTGCTTGAGTACTTATATCACCCCAAGGTTCAATGACGACTGTTCTTAAATCAATTTTAGCTGTGCCATTTTTTTGTAACTCTCTCAGCACGGTTTTCAAATTTATGTCCACAAAATGCTTCCATGTTTTTAAGAGGCAATACACTAAATAGGTTACGTAGGTCTTTCCGGTGTTATTTTCTCCACAAATTATCGTCAGTTGCGCTATATCTATTTCACCAAACTCTATCGCGCCCAAACTTTCAAAGCTAATTTTAAACATATACAAACCTTCCTCTAATTCACCGCGTGACTATTTTTGTGATTATGATAACTGAGCAATACGCCAAATAGATGTGGCTAATTTAGCTAATATTTTCTGACGTGCAGCTATTCGCTCAGGCGTCCAATCCGCATTGTCTTCTGCTATTGTTCTAGTCAATTCAAACTGACTTTCTGCGAGTACCGGTTTTTTAATATCGAAGCCGTCATTGCCAAGGTTCTTATTCGATTTTTTTGCAAGCAATGTCATGTTACCCAATCTATAAACCATCGCATCAGCTTCTTCATCAGTAAAAGCGTCCCAACCTGACTCAGGGTTTTGAGGAAGCACATGCTCTATGTTAAAACTGTCGCTCTCAAAATCATAATCATTGCCGCTGGCTTGCTTTTCCAATGCACAAAAAATATAGCGCACAATACGCAAATTGCGCGAGTTTGTCGTACGGATTGCTTTTTCGGCAAAAGCGACTTTAAAGGTATCGTCGTTTGGATAAACGGCTTTTAAGCCGTCGAGTGCCGCATTAACGGTCAGAATTTCACCATTAGCTATTTTTTGGGCAACCGCATAATAAACCCGCTCTTGTTCATTGGTTGGCTGACTACCAATGACGTTGTAGCGAAATGAAATCATAAGGCAACTCCTTAGCAAACTGGCAAAGTCAGCGTTTGGCAGTTTCCTATAAGCTGCAAAAAGTAAGGGGAAAGGCTGTCTTACACTAAACATGCGCAAGTTTTGGGCATAACCCTTTAAATCAGGATGCCATTGAGATACTTCTGGATGGGTAAGCGCTAAATAAGTATCCATATCTTCTTCCATATCGCGCAGCAATTGAAATACTGCCTCACGATGGGTTACTTTAGCGCGAATGGTTTTAAACAACTCAGACTGCCGGACAAAAGATCGCCGACTAATCCAGTGAATACGCAGAAAATCTGGAAAGCTCTCACCGCCCAGTCGAGTTACCATCGCCTCCCAACGGTCTTCCAACACTTTCATTTCATGCACATGCTCATTATCACGATGCAACACTGAGAACAGATAGTTTTTCAGTAGATCAGTCGATGAAAGACGCACACCACGAGCATTTAAAGTTTCAAATACCTTATATGCATTTAACTCATCGGTAACGCTGATAACCGTAAAAAAGAGCCGATCACTCATGGTTTCCACCAAGGTAGCCAAGGCAATCCCCTCATCACCTCCTGATTTTTTTGCGTAATCACGCACTCGTTTCTCAAACCATTCAAAAGCTTTACGTAAACTATGCTCCGAAGCTCTAAAGCCCCGCTGTGGTAAATGACCTAGTTGTACTAGATATGTTTGAAAATAATGGTCATTATTACGGTTAAGTGTCAGCTTTGTCCGTGAAACGAGCGTGACAGGATCAAGATAACCAATATAGGTCTGGCGAATTTGATTCAATCTCTGTTGGTTATGTTCTGGCTGATGATTGTCTGCAATTAAACGCTGAAGATTTTTTAGGGCAGCTAACACAATTAACGTTAATGTAGTCAGCCGTTGTTGACCATCGATGACATCGAAACTTTTTTCATCTTGAGATTGCAACACCAGATAACCCATATAATGGGCGGGCTCTCCATCTTCTTGAATAGTGCCAAGAATATCTGCCCAAAGATCCTCCCATTCATCATCTGTCCAACTGTAATCACGTTGAAAACGTGGAATGCGATATGTCAGTCCATTTCCAATTAATTTGCGATAGGTGTTGTTTTCAGTTTTAAAGTTGGTTGCTGACATTGTGTGTGTTTGATCCTATGTATGAGAATTACAAGTTGCATGGGTTAATACTCAAAAGATCAAATGATACTCTAAGAATAGATCAGATGATCTTTTGTGTCAGTTGATGGTTTTCCCATGTTCAACTTCAGTTAAAGCTTCATATAAGATATCCCTTGCCTCTTCTATCGACTCAATTATTTCATCAGATACATTCAGTTGTTGAGCGATACTCTGTATAAGAACAAAGGTATTTTTCATGTGATTTAAATTTCTCACGCTTTCCCAGCTCATTGCTTCATTAATATGGAGCAATAACCGCGAACAGTCTTTATTAGCATGCTCTTTGATAACCTGATCTCTCAGCACTTCCCAAGCGCCCTGTAAATCTGAGAGTATGGTTTTTTCGTAGTAAGTAGGTTCTTGATAAAATGTCATAGTCTTTAGCCTGCCTCTTCTTTCTACTTTATCTTTGCTTTTGAGCTTGCCGTTCTACTTCATTCTGTGCCACTTTATCACGCAAATAAACTGGCATAGCCTGTTCAACTGGAACAGCCAAGCCCCTTTCAAAGTCCCGTACACCTAAGCGAACAATAGCACTGGCTCTCGGAAGATGATGTGCCTCATATCTATCCACAAATCCATTCAACCGACTGAGTAGCTCATCCTTATAAACACCCCAACCAGACCCCACGCCCACACCTATCAACTCGGGAAACTCGATAGCCAATGCCGGTGTCACCGCTTCCTTCCCCAGTAGATTAACCAAACCTGCTTCATCTTGCTGATAAACGCCCCAAAAGATCTCACCCATCCGCGCATCCATTGCGGTATAGGCAACAGGATTGCTGGCATAATTATCTTGAGCACGTTGCTCTAGAGAATAGCTGTCGAAGAAATCCATGGCAATTGCAGCCAAGGTTGATACAGGCACGACAGGTAAGTCTGCCCCTAATGCGATACCCTGAATAACACCCGTAGCTATTCTTACCCCGGTAAATGACCCCGGTCCACAACTAAACGCTAGAGCATCCAGTTGTTGAGGTCTTAAGCCTGCCTCAGACATTAAGTTGTCTATCATGGGTAAAATTAACCGGGTGTGCTCTTTGGGTGTTAACTCAAAACGCTCAGTTACAACACCATCAATAAACAATGCCGCTGAACAGGCATCAGTGGATGTTTCCACGGCTAACACTTTCATTCTTTAACTTCCTTCTGAAAAAAGGCTTCTACGTCTTCTATATTACGGGTTCGACTCATTGGTGGGACACTGTCTAAAAACAATTGTCCATAAGAACGTTTTAATAACCGGGGATCACAGATCATTAACACCCCTCTATCGGTGACATCACGAATCAATCGACCGATACCTTGCCTTAAGGCGATAACAGCTGTGGGTAATTGATATTCAAAGAAAGGATTTTTACCTTGCTGGGTCATGGCGTCTAAACGGGCCTTTAATACCGGATCGCCGGGCGAAGCAAAAGGAAGTTTATCTATAATGACACAGGATAACGCTTCCCCCCTGACATCAACCCCTTCCCAAAAGCTGGAGGTTCCTAATAACACCGCATTGCCCTCTTCTTTAAACTGTTCAAGCAGTAAAGCCTTAGGACGACTACCCTGTATCAATAACGGATACTTTAACTCTTTACTTAATATCTCTGCGGCTTGATTGAGTGCCCTATGACTGGTGAATAAAAAGAAGGCCCTGCCCTGACTGGCTTTTAAAACCGGTAAGACAAACTCAATGATCAAGGGAATAAAATTAGGGTCATTTGGCTGAGGCAACCCCTTGGGATGATAAAACAGCGATTGATTGGGATAATCAAAGGGGCTACCCCAGCTCTCACTGGCCGCCTGACTTAAACCCAGGTTATTTGCAAAATAGTCAAAGCCATTGGCAATGCTTAACGTCGCTGAGGTAAAGATCCAGGCTGCTTGATGTTGTTGCATAAATTGCCGAAACTCAGAAGCAATATCTAAAGGCGTGAGGCTTAAGGTAAAGGTCTTTCGGTGTATTTCATACCAGCGTATCCATTTACCATCCTTCTCATCCATAATCAGCTTGAGTTTTTGTAATAAGTCTTCAGCGCGTTTAAAACAGGAATCCAGTGCTTTGGTTTTAACGGAAGCAAGATTAAGTTGATCGGTTACTCGTTGCAATTGTTCTTTTAAGGCATTCAAGCCACCCAATAGTTTTGGATTATTGTCAATTTCTTGCCAGTCACCCCGTTTAAGCTCAACACCAAACGCTAGCCTTAAATCTTTAATTTCATGCTCTAGGTCTTCACAGGTCGTACGTAAAGCCGGTAGATCGGTTGCGTCCTTAAAGTATTCCATCAAGGCATCTTGCGCTAAATCACTCAATTGTTTTGCCCCCAGATTAACACCCAAGAAGTTCGATGCGGTATCAGCCAGTTGATGCGCTTCATCAATGACAACCACTTCAGCCGTGGGCAATAATTCCCCAAAGCCATTATCCCGTATTGACCAGTCTGCACATAACAGATGATGATTGACCACAATGACATCCGCTTCTTGAGCCTTTTTTCGCGCTTTAACCAGATAGCACTCGGCATAATCAGGACAGTCTTGTCCCAGGCAGTTATCCGGGGTAGAGGTGGCTTGATACCAGATAGGATCACCTTCTGTAACACCCGACATTTCAGCAATGTCACCCGACTGAGTGCGTTTAGCCCAAGCGCTTATTTTTGCTAAGGCCCCCGCGTCTTCTTTGGTAAAGCCGATAGTTGAAGTTAAGGCATTTTGTAAGCGATACGTGCATAAATAATTACTTCGGCCTTTTAATAACGCGGCAAGAAAGGGCTTTTTCATAGCCTTTCTTATTACTGGCAGATCTTTATTAAATAACTGATCCTGAAGATTTTTAGTCCCCGTAGAAATAATGGTCTTTTTACCGGATAGAATGGCGGGGACTAAATAGGCAAAGGTTTTACCCGTTCCAGTGCCTGCCTCTGCGATTAAGTGCTGTTTTTTGGAAATGGCATTAGCAATTGCTTCAGCCATTTCCATCTGAGCTTCACGTGCTTGATAACCCGATATGACAGTCGATAACGCACCCTTATTACTGAAAAACTGTTTCGTATCGGTCACAGGTGATTTTTTTGAGAAACTCGTTTTTAATAAACTATCGCTTGGTCTTTTAACACCGTGTAAATTTCATCGATTGATTGATGGTCACTATAAAAGGTAATATCGGCAACATCGGCACTATCGGTAACACATAAACAGATCAACCCAGCATTTTTAATAGCCTGAATCAAGACTGGCTCTGAGGCTTCTAAAACCGTAATAGCATGACCATTATCAAACAGTTTTCTTTCGAGTTTATAGGCGCTTTCAATATTATTCGCACCGATAACCGCAATAGCCGTTGGCTTTTGACCATAACGTGCCGCACGCTCTTCCAAACTGACTGGCTGCTGATTTTCAGAGTCACTGATGCCGGTAATCATACCCGCACCCACCGTACTATTAGTCAATCGATCAATAATAATAAAAGCACCGGTGCTTTTATTGACTTTATAAGCATCAAATACTACTGGCGCATTAACAGTCACGGTACAAGACGCAATTTCATTCAACTGTAATTGAACAGCATCATGATGCTCTAAAGTATTTACATCAATTCGGTAATGAATCAAGGCAATAGAACCCGAAACACTGCGTGTTCCCAACTTAAAAGTATACTGACGACCCGGTACTAAGGCTTGCTCTGTCATCCACACAATCGTTGTTTTAAACTTATCATCTACCGTTGGTGTCTGGTTTTCAGTACCGACCAATATATCTCCCCGACTGATGTCAATTTCATCTTCTAGCGTTAAAGTGACAGCCATCGGGGGATAAGCCTCTTCAAGATCACCATCGAAGGTAACAATCGATTTAATCTTGCTACTTTTGCCAGAAGGTAGAGCCGTAATCAGATCACCTTTTTTAAAGATACCAGAGGCTACCGTACCGCAGAAGCCACGAAAATCCAGATTGGGTCGATTAACATATTGCACAGGGAAGCGTGCATCGGTAAAGTTATGGTCATTAGCAATTTCAACGCTATTTAGCGCTTCCATTAAGGGATATCCTGTAAACCAGGGCATATTTTCACTGGGGTTAACAACGTTATCACCATCCAATGCTGACATGGGAATAAAATGAATATCGTTTAAATCCAGGGTAATAGTAAAATCCAAGTAGTCCTGTTTGATTTTATTAAAGGTCTCTTCGCTATAAGACACTAAGTCCATCTTGTTAATGGCCACAATGATATGACGAATACCTAACAAAGAGGCAATAAAACTATGACGCTTGGTTTGCGTTTGTACCCCATAACGGGCATCAATCAATATGATAGCTAAATCACAGGTAGAAGCACCCGTTGCCATGTTACGGGTATATTGCTCATGCCCTGGGGTATCAGCAATAATAAACTTGCGGGTAGAGGTAGAAAAATAACGATACGCCACATCAATGGTAATGCCTTGCTCACGTTCGGCTTGCAAACCATCGACCAATAGCGCCAAGTCAATTTTTCCGGCACCGGTTGTCCCTGATTTAACACTGTCTGCTTGAACTGCGGCTAATTGATCTTCATAAATCATCTTAGAGTCATGCAGCAAACGACCGATTAAGGTACTTTTACCGTCATCGACATTGCCGCAGGTTAAAAATCGTAATAACTCCTTGTTTTCATGTTGCGCTAGATAAGCATCAATATCGGTACTGATTAAATCGGATTGGTGGGACATATTTCTCTCTGAATTCTTGTTATATTTACAATGACTAGACTTTACTTAGAAGTAGCCTTCACGCTTTTTCTGTTCCATCGAGCCTGATTGATCATGATCAATCAAGCGTCCTTGACGCTCAGAGGTCGTGGTTAATAACATCTCTTGAATAATTTCAGGTAGCGTAGTGGCTGTAGACTCAACTGCACCGGTTAACGGATAACAGCCTAAAGTACGGAAACGTACTTTTTTCATTTCAACTTTTTCATCAGAGCCAATTGGCATTCGGTCATCATCGACCATAATCAACATACCATCCCGATTAACGACAGGGCGCTCTTTAGCAAAATACAAAGGCACGATGGGAATATTTTCTAAATGAATGTATTGCCAAATATCCAGTTCTGTCCAGTTAGAGAGGGGGAATACCCGAATACTTTCACCCTTATCAATTTTCCCATTATAGATATTCCATAATTCAGGGCGCTGGTTTTTAGGGTCCCAACGGTGATTCTTATCCCTGAAAGAATAGACTCGTTCTTTAGCTCTGGATTTCTCTTCGTCACGACGAGCACCACCAAAAGC
>QVQE01000068.1 GCA_003584865.1 Methylococcales bacterium | reverse complement strand
ACTCATCGTTCGCTCATTTTTTCTAGTGGTTCGAAGGTTTAACAACACTACATATAGTGTTTTCTTGGTGCTTTTATAAAAAACTATCGCTTAGCGATGATTTGATGTCAGAAACTCTAGGCCTTATATCTAAAAAAATGATATTAGAAATTGAAATATAATGTTTTTGCCTTATTTTTTCGAATAAATAGTCTCAATCTTCCGAACTGCCTTAAAAAATAAGCGAACGGTGAGTTATTGCGGCCATTGCTTCAAATAGCACAACATTTTTCTTTTGCGTTTTTAGGAAGTCTCCCTTCAATGGCCATGTTAGTTTACGACTAGACGCATCCAGAAAGTAAACGCAACGTTGTATTGCTTCTAAGAGCTCTGCTAAGTGTAGTTTTTCTGAATCAAGGCGTGTTAAGTTCAATTACATCTCCAATTGAATCGACTGTGCTATGGCAATATTTTGAAAAGAGGATGTTACACTACCACGAGTTTTTGCAACGATGTCAACGGGTAAACCGATTTTTGCTTCGAGTTCCATTTTAATTTGTGCTCTATTTATTAAGGATAGATGCATATCGGATTCAATTAATAAATCGATATCTCCACCCTTAGCGTGATCGTTTAGTCTTGAGCCAAATAAATAAACAGCCGATTCAGCCCCGGCTAAGCGGATAACAGTCTGAGTAATTAAGGTTGATTGTTGTTTTGTCAGTCTCATTTCATCATTCCCCGTTTTGAAATGTTACATCTGTTTTAGTGTGTCTTCAGCATTGAGGACTTTGCGTCCAACAATCTCGTCCAAGCCATGAAAACTTAAAACATAGGCTGGGAATAGACAAGTTTAAACGATCGAAGATCTATGTCTTTATGAATGGTATCAACTGAGCAATTTAGTTGAGTATATGCTACACCATAAAGCCTATAAAAGCATCGAAGATAAAGAAAAACTACGCTATCGTAATTCCCGAAGTGGATGATTTGCAGGAGATTAAAGTTATGTTTGGTGATCTATTAGAGCTATGGGCTGAAGGTATTAAGGCTGAAGCAATTTTGGGGAGCAGTAAGGGGGGTGTAGTCCATGACCTGTTTTCGGACAGCCTCCTAGCGGTGTAAAATTCCATGTCATTTGTTCCCGTAGTGGCTATTGAGTTCATTTTTGTATATGGAACTTTACGCAAGGAAACCGCCACGAGCATGTCTCGTATGTTAGCCTGTGGTTGCGAATATGTTTCTGATGGTTATATGCAGGGCAAGTTATACGCAGTTAATGGTTATCCGGGTGCAATCGAAACTGACAACCCAAATGATAAGGTTTATGGCGAGTTATATAAAATACCCGACAGCGAACTTGTATTAGCTGAGTTAGATGAGTATGAAGAGTGTACGGATCAGTATCCTGAGTCATCCGAATATATAAGAAAAAAACTCCGGATTTCACTTTTTGGCGGTGGCAGTGTTACAGCGTGGGTTTATGTTTTCAATCATGATGTGTCGAAGCTAATGCAAATAGAATCCGGTGACTATTTAACCCACCTCAAGGCATTAAAAGGGATGAATACCTACTAAATGCAAACTAAAAATTAAGTCGGTGAATTAATTCACTGACTTAAGCTTGGATTAGTTCATTCATGGGCCAACGTGGACGGGCAAAAATCTCTAAGCTTTGCTGATTTCCAGCCAGTAAGCGTTGGCATCCTGCATAAGCGATCATTGCGCCATTGTCTGTGCAAAACTCCAGGCGTGGGAAATAAATTTGAACGTGTTCTTTTTGTGCCATTTCGGTTAAGGATGCTCTAATCTTTTTGTTAGCGCTAACGCCTCCAGCAACGATAAGTCTTTTTAGGCCTGTTTGTTGTAATGCCCGTTTGCATTTAATGCTCAGTGTATCCGCAACCGCCTCTTGAAAGGAGGCGGCAATATTCGCTTTGTCTTGCATTGTTTTTTCAGAGGCATTAATAGTGTTCAGTGCGAATGTTTTTAATCCGCTAAAGCTAAAATCCAGACCTGGCCTGTCGGTCATCGGGCGTGGGAATTTAATTAGCGGTGTGCCTTGCTCAGCCAGTGCAGATAATTTAGAGCCTCCTGGATAGCCTAAGTCAAGCATTTTTGCGGTTTTATCAAAAGCCTCACCCGCAGCGTCATCCAGTGACTGGCCTAATAATTCATAATGCCCGATGTTTTCAACTTTGACGATTTGAGTGTGGCCACCTGAGATTAATAAGGCGATAAAAGGAAATTCGGGGGGGTTGGGTTCAAGCATGGGTGCAAGTAAGTGGCCTTCCATGTGATGTACTGCAATAGCCGGAATTTGCCATGTCCATGCTAGGCTTCTGGCGGTGGCGGCTCCAACCAATAGAGCGCCCATAAGCCCTGGGCCAGCCGTATAAGCAATGCCATTAATATCCGAGCTATTAAGCTGACTATCGAGTAACGTTTGTTTGATGAGCGGCACTAATTTACGAATATGGTCACGGGAGGCGAGTTCTGGAACTACCCCGCCATATTCACTGTGCATGTCGACCTGACTGTATAAATTGTGTGCAATTAAACCTTTATTTGCATGATAAATGGCGACACCTGTTTCATCGCAGGAAGTTTCTATGCCTAAAACGTACATTGATTTTTGAAAAATTGGAAAGTGAATGTATAATTAAGGGTTCTGTTTGTTCAGTGGATAGTAAATGTCCTTATACACACAATATTAACATAATTGGAATCATATAATGCCGTCAGTAAAAATTAAAGAAAACGAACCATTTGATATTGCAATCCGTCGTTTTAAACGTGCTTGTGAAAAAGCAGGTGTCCTAGCAGAAGTGCGTCGCCGTGAGTTTTATGAAAAACCAACTGCAGAGCGTAAGCGTAAAGGTGCAGCAGCAGTTAAACGTCACTTGAAGAAATTAGCTCGTGAACGTTATGCATTAAAAAACCTACGTCGTGGACGTCCAGTACTTTAACATTAGGTTAATGTGATGGATTTGTTAACGGATCGTATCAAGGAAGATATGAAAGCCTCTATGAAGGGGGGCGATAAAGCAAGATTAGGTGTGATTCGTTTAATTTTGTCTGCGATAAAACAGATTGAAGTTGATGAGCGTATTCAGCTTGATAATGAGCGAACCCTATTGACCCTTGATAAGATGCTGAAGCAGCGTCGTGAGTCCATAAGGCTATTTGCAGAAGCAGGCAGGGATGACCTGGTTGCCATTGAAGAAGCTGAAATTCTTGTCATTCAGGATTTTTTGCCTCAAGCGCTAACTGAGCAGGAAATAGATGCGATGGTCAGCGAGGCAGTGGCTGAGTCGGGTGCTGAGTCGATTAAAGATATGGGTAAGGTCATGGCTTTGTTAAAAGCAAAAATGCAAGGTCGAGCCGACATGTCTGTGGTCAGTGTCAAGATTAAGGCAGCGCTAGCTGGGTAACTTTTTGGGTCCGGGTAAAGTGTCCGGTAGAATTTCTAAAGAGTTTATTGATGAGCTTTTGGTGCGAGTTGATATAGTCGATTTAATCGATTCGCATGTTCCTCTAAAGAAAACGGGTGCAAATTATGTGGCCCGTTGCCCTTTCCACGTAGAAAAATCGCCTAGTTTCTCTGTTAATCGCAATAAGCAGTTTTTTCATTGCTTTGGTTGCGGTGCCAGTGGGAATGCGATTAGTTTCTTGATGGATTTTAATCATCTTGATTTTGTCGAGGCGGTTGAGGATTTAGCTGCTTTTGCTGGTCTTAGTGTGCGGAGAGAGCAGGCTACTTCTCTTGTAGATACTTCAAAGAAAGAAGATTTAAGTAGTCTTTATCAGGTGTTGGAGCAGGTGGCTGCTTTTTATGTGGAGCAGTTGCGGGTAACACCTAAGGCTATTCAGTATCTTAAATCCAGGCAAGTTAAGGGGGCGATTGCCAGAGACTTTTTACTGGGCTATGCGCCAGATAAGTGGAGTGTTTTGTCCGAGCGTTTTAGTCAAAAGCTATTGATTGAGGCGGGGCTGTTAGTTGTCAAGGAAGATGGTCAGGCTTATGATCGATTCCGCTCTCGAATTATATTTCCTATTCGAGATAAGCGTTCTCATATTGTAGGTTTTGGAGGGCGAGTTCTAGATGATTCGCTGCCAAAATATTTGAATTCACCTGAGACTCCGGTGTTTCATAAAGGCAAGGAGGTTTATGGTTTATACGAGCTTCTGGCTAAAAACTCAAAGCCGCAGCGAATAGTGATTGTTGAGGGCTATATGGATGTTATCGCTCTGGCTCAGTATGGGATTTATTATGCTGTTGCTGCTTTAGGGACGGCGACATCTCAAGCACATATTGATTTATTATTTCGCTTTTCATCTGAACTGGTGTTTTGTTTTGATGGTGATAGGGCGGGGCGTGAAGCGGCTTGGCGGGTTATGGAATCTGCGTTCTCAAGCTTAAAAGAAGGTCGCTCTTGTCGCATCATGATTTTGCCGACCCAGCATGATCCTGATTCGCTGGTGCGTGAGGAGGGTGTCGAGGGATTTGTGCAGCGAATGCAGTCTGCTCAAGCGTTGTCAGAATATTTTTTTGATTATGTTACTAATGGGTTGAATCTTTCAGAGGTAGAAGGAAGGTCTCAGTTGATTAGTAAGGCGAGGCCTTATTTGGAGCGCTTGCCAGAGGGTACGTTCAGGGAAATGATGTTTTCTCGTCTTCAGGATTTATCCGGTATGGCCTCTTTGAGTGGTGCTGATAATAAATTTATTGCGCAGCAAGTAAGCTTGAATAAGTCCCATCAACAAGCGTTTAATCGGCTGTCGTCTGTGCGTGTTGCCATTGCTTTGTTATTACAGCATCCTGCGTTAGCCGAGGTTGTGGAGCAAAAAGACATTGATTGGACTGGCTTGGAATTTCGCGGTATTGAGTTGTTCAAGAGTATTCTGGGTATCATTTTAGATAAAAAGTCAGTCAATACCGCAGTGTTGATAGAGCATTATCGTGATACGCCAGAGGAAAAGATAGTGACGTCCTTGGCGTTACTGGATGTTTATATGGACGAAGATAAAATAGAAACCGTTTTTTCTGATGCTTTAGATAGCTTACTTAAGCAGGCGCGTGACGCGAGTATTACGCGATTAGAAGCTAAAGCGCGGAGCCACGGCTTGGATGCGCAAGAACAAACGGCACTGGTTAATATGTTGACTATGAAATAATTTAATTTTTTGTTAAAATACTGTAGTATAATCACCCGTTAAATAGAGTCATGCTAAGCGGATTATTTAGTGAGTAAATGATGAATCAAGAACAGCAACAGTCTCAACTCAAACAATTGATAGCTAAAGGCAAAATGCAGGGGTACCTGACTTACGCCGAAGTTAATGATCATTTGCCCAGTGATATTGTTGATCCTGAGCAAATTGAAGACATCATTAGCATGATGAATGAGATGGGTATTCAGGTTTACGAATCGGCACCTGATGAAGACTCACTCATTACTGACTCAGCAGCGGTTACTACAGATGATGAAGATGCAGAAGAAGTGGCTGCGCTTGCGTCTGTTGATAGTGAGTTTGGCAGAACCACAGATCCGGTACGCATGTATATGCGTGAAATGGGTTCGGTAGAATTGCTGACAAGGGCTGATGAGCTAAAAATCGCTAAGCGTATTGAAGAAGGACAGCAACAACTGGTAAGGTCTATCTCCAGATCTTGTTTTGTTGTTCAAGATTTTTTGAATTCATTTGATAATATATCGAGTGAAGAAGGTGGAATTCGCCTTGTTGATTTAATTTCTGGCTTTGTTGATTTAAGTGATGCCGATGAGTTAGTGGCCACATTACCTCTGAGTGATAATATCGAAGAGGTCGCAGCGGTTGAGGATGAGTTGAAAGGTGTTAACCATGAAGAAGTTCAAGAAAAAGTTGAAGCGCTAAGAAAACAATTGAAAGTCGCTTCAACGGCTATAAAAAAATATGGCTACACAAGTGATAAAACGGAAAAAGCGTTTGAAGTATTAGCTGAGTTGTTCATGGGGTTTAAGTGGACACCGCAGTACTTGAAAAAATTGACAAACATTATACCTAATGGCGTAGCGGCTGTACGTGAACAAGAAAAGCTGATTCTTGATATCTTTGTTAAAGATGCAGCTATGTCGCGTAAAGAGTTTATTGCTTCATTTACTGAAAATGAATCCAATTCTGAGTGGTTGGATAATCATTTGAATGGTGGGCATAGTTATTCTGAGACCTTGAGGCTACGGGAAAAAGAGTTAAGAAAGGCTCAAAAAGCATTGGTCGAAACTGAAGCAGAATATGGCTTGACTATTAGTGGTCTTAAGGACATTAATCGTCGTATGTCAATCAGCGAAGCCAAAGCAAGGCGTGCAAAAAAAGAAATGATTGAGGCTAATTTGAGGCTTGTTATTTCTATCGCTAAAAAATATACTAATCGCGGTTTGCAGTTTCTAGATTTGATTCAGGAAGGCAATATTGGCCTGATGAAGGCAGTAGATAAGTTTGAATACCGACGTGGTTACAAGTTTTCTACTTATGCGACATGGTGGATTAGGCAAGCAATTACACGGTCAATTGCTGATCAAGCCAGGACTATTCGTATTCCTGTACACATGATCGAAACCATTAATAAATTGAATCGGATTTCCCGTCAGATTTTGCAAGAAATGGGACGTGAAGCAACCCCTGACGAATTAGCTGAGCGTATGGAAATGCCAGAAGAAAAGGTTCGTAAAGTGTTGAAAATTGCTAAAGAGCCTATTTCTATGGAAACACCTATTGGTGATGATGAAGACTCTCATTTGGGCGATTTCATAGAGGATGCTAAGGTATTATCGCCTGTCGAAGCTGCTACTATAGCCGGTTTACGTGAATCAACACAAAATGTGTTGGCTGGATTAACGGCTAGAGAAGCAAAAGTTTTACGTATGCGTTTTGGTATTAACATGAATACTGACCATACCTTAGAAGAAGTAGGCAAACAGTTTGACGTTACTCGGGAACGTATTCGTCAAATTGAAGCCAAAGCCTTAAGAAAGTTAAGGCACCCTTCCAGATCAGAGCAGTTGAGATGTTTTCTGGACGGTGAATAAATAATAAGGGCCCTTAGCTCAGTTGGTTAGAGCGTCCGACTCATAATCGGCAGGTCGTAGGTTCAAGTCCTACAGGGCCCACCATTCAAATAAAGAGGCTGCTTTTGCAGCCTTTTTTGTATTTAGCTTTTACATTAAAAAAGGTGGTGACATGAGCAATAATTTCAGCTTTACATCAGAGTCAGTTTCAGAAGGGCATCCCGATAAGGTCGCTGACCAAATCTCTGATGCAGTACTTGATGCTTTATTAGAGCAAGACCCACGATCACGGGTGGCCTGTGAAACATTGGTTAAAACAGGTATGGTCGTTCTTGCAGGTGAAGTGACTACCAGTGCCTGGGTTGATTTGGAAGCTTTAGTTAGAAAAGTAGTCTGTGATATCGGTTATGATCATGGTGAAATTGGTTTTGATGGTAACAGTTGTGCAGTATTAAATGCGATTGGTAAACAATCCGCTGATATTGCGATGGGTGTTGATGAAGCTGGGGATCATGAGCAAGGTGCAGGGGATCAAGGCTTGATGTTTGGGTACGCGAGTAACGAAACAGAGGTGCTGATGCCCGCTCCGATTACCTATTCTCATTTATTGGTTAAACGCCAGTCAGAAGTGCGTAAAAATAAAACTCTGCCCTGGTTACGTCCAGACGCAAAGAGCCAGATCACTTTTAGATATGAGAACAATAAACCGGTTGCTATTGATGCCGTGGTTTTATCGACTCAGCATTCACCTGAAATTGGTAATAAAGCGTTACACGAAGCCGTCATGGATGAAATTATCCTGCCGGTTTTGCCTAAAGAATGGTTACATAAAGACACTAAATATTTTATTAACCCAACAGGTCAATTTATTATTGGCGGTCCTGTAGGTGATTGTGGCTTGACAGGTCGTAAAATTATTGTAGATTCATACGGTGGTATGGCAAGACACGGGGGTGGTGCCTTCTCTGGAAAAGATCCTTCAAAGGTGGATCGTTCAGCAGCCTATATGGCGCGTTATGTTGCTAAGAACATTGTGGCAGCTGGTTTAGCAGAGCGTTGCGAAATCCAGGTATCTTATGCGATTGGTGTTGCAGAGCCGACTTCTATTACGGTAGAAACTTTTGGTACCAGTAAACTGAGTGAAGATCGTTTAGTGCAGATTGTCAGGGATAACTTTGATTTAAGACCTAAAGGCTTAATCAATATGCTCGACTTGTTGAGGCCTATTTATCAACTGACGGCCTCTTATGGCCATTTTGGTCGTACCGAAGCCTCATTTAGTTGGGAAAAAACTGACAAAGTAGATGCATTGAAAGATGCTGCTGGCCTTTAAAATATTAAATTAACAAGGAAATAGAATGAGCCAACCAGATTATAAAGTTGCTGATATCGCATTGGCAGTATGGGGCCGTAAAGAAATTAATATTGCTGAAACAGAAATGCCTGGCTTGATGGCATTACGTGAAGAATATGGTCAAGAGCAACCGCTAAAAGGTGCGCGTATTGCCGGTTGTTTACACATGACGATTCAAACGGCAGTGCTAATTGAAACATTAACTGCTTTAGGTGCTGAGGTTCGTTGGTCATCATGCAATATCTTCTCTACTCAAGACCACGCTGCAGCAGCTATTGCAGCAGTCGGTATTCCTGTTTTCGCCTGGAAAGGTGAAACTGAAGAAGAAGCAGAGTGGTGTATTGCTCAGACAATTGAAGGATCTAATGGCTGGCGTCCCAATATGATTCTGGATGATGGTGGCGACTTAACCACCATGATGCATGATAAATATCCAGAGTTAATGGCCGATGTTAAAGGTTTGTCAGAAGAAACGACAACCGGTGTATTACGTCTGTATGAAATGGTGGCCAAAGGCACTTTAAAAGTACCTGCATTTAATGTCAATGATTCAGTTACTAAATCAAAATTCGACAATTTGTATGGCTGCCGTGAATCGTTAGTGGATGGTATCAAGCGTGCGACTGACGTGATGATCGCCGGTAAAATAGCAGTGGTCTGTGGTTATGGTGATGTCGGCAAAGGCTGTGCCCAGTCCTTACGTGGCTTAGGTGCAACGGTTCTGATTACTGAAATCGATCCTATTTGTGCACTGCAAGCCGCGATGGAAGGTTATCGCGTCGTGACGATGGAAGAAGCGGCGCCAATCGCTAATATTTTTGTTACAGCAACAGGTAATTTTAGTATTATCACTCATGAGCATATGTTGGCCATGAGAGATCAAGCCATTGTTTGCAACATTGGTCATTTTGATGCTGAAATTGAAATTGCTTCTTTACGTCAGTATGAGTGGGAAAACATTAAGCCACAAGTGGATCATGTTATCTTTCCTGATGGCAAACGTTTGATTGTCTTAGCCGAAGGACGGTTAGTGAATTTAGGTTGTGCGACAGGTCACCCCAGTTTTGTCATGTCTAATTCTTTTTGCAACCAAGTCTTAGCGCAAATAGAATTATGGAAAAATGCGGCCAGTTACGAAAATAAAGTTTATATCTTGCCTAAGATATTAGATGAGAAAGTAGCCAGATCACACTTACAACAAATTGGTGTTAAGTTAACGACTTTAACAGAGGCACAAGCCAAGTATATCAATGTGCCTGTTGAAGGACCTTATAAAGCCGATCATTACCGTTATTGATTTATCTCAGACCAGTTAAGCTTGCAGATTAAAAGCCATAAAAACCCAATTACTGTGTTTTTATGGCAATCAAGTTTTCATCAAGTTCATAGGGAGTGAACTGTTATCCCCGTTAGCGAGATCAACATGCAATCACAAACAAAACACCCCCAGTTGTTTAGTTTCGAGTTTTACCCGCCTAAAACTGAAGAAGGTGCGATCAGTTTACACGTAGTACACGCCCAGTTAGCAAAGCTTAATCCAGATTTCTTTTCTGTGACTTTCGGTGCTGGCGGTTCTACTCGTGACAAGACACTAGATACAGTGATTGATATACAATCACAGGGTGTTGCTGCTGCGCCGCATTTGTCTTGTGTGGCTTCTACCAAAGATAACATTAGGGCTATTCTTAAAAATTATCAGGATAAAGGGATAGCCAAGATTGTTGCTTTAAGAGGTGACTTGCCTTCTGGGATGCTTTCGGCGGGTGAATTCCGTTATGCAAATGAATTAGTAGATTTTATCCGTCAAGAAACAGGAGACTATTTCCAGATTCATGTGGCGGCTTATCCCGAAGTTCACCCTCAAGCGACGAGTGCAGCGGAAGATTTTAAAAACTTTAAACGTAAGGTGGATGCAGGTGCTAATGCCGCCATTACACAGTATTTTTATAATGCCGATGCTTACTTTTATTTTATCGATAACTGTGAGAAGAATGGCATAACTATTCCTATCGTCCCCGGTATTATGCCAATTACCCAGTACACACAGCTATTTCGTTTTTCAGAAATGTGTGGAGCAGATATTCCTCGATGGATGAGAAAACGCTTGGAGGGTTTTGGTGATGACAGAGCATCAGTACAGGCTTTCGGGTTGGATTTGGTCAGTACTCTTTGTCAGCGACTTTTAGATAATGGCGCTCCGGGTTTACATTTTTATACAATGAACCAGTCTGTGCCCACGCTTGCCATTTTGGAAAGATTAAATATTAAGTGAAGCTGATGAAGGCTCGTAATAGTCGTAAATTAGTCTGTCACTGTTGTTTAATATCAGCGATTAATGTCTAAGACTAACCAGACACTTGCTGAGCGCGATCATTCGGTGTTGTGGCATCCTTGTACACAAATGAAGGATCATGAAAACTTACCGATTATCCCAATAAAGAAAGGTCAGGGCGTTTGGCTGGAAGATATTGAGGGTAATCGTTATCTGGATGCGATTAGTTCTTGGTGGGTTAATCTGTTTGGTCACGCCAATCCTCATATCAATGCCGCTTTAAAGGATCAATTAGATACTTTAGAGCAGGTTATTTTCGCTGGCTTTACTCATGAACCTGCCATTAAA
>QVQE01000196.1 GCA_003584865.1 Methylococcales bacterium | reverse complement strand
TCAGCAATATTCCCATCAAACAAAATGCCAGCCACATCCTCTGGAGTTGGGTCAATTTCGCATTGGGTTTTAGCTTTGCCAGTGCTGCATCCAGATCAGTGACAAACGTTTTGATAAAGATAGCGGGTTCGTACATCAACGTTGTGCTGAAATACGTGGAAGTTTACACGAATTATCTTACAAGGTTTAGTGCTATTTTCCAATTCTTAAAAACTTGAACATCGAGTATTAGGTTTGAACTATGGCACAAACTCAGATAACGGAGGAAATTACACCAATAATGCCGGCTATCGAGGTGCCATGACGAATAAAATTATCAAGCAAGCTGATAATATTGAATTTTTTGCTCAAGACCATTGGCATCTAACCGATAAATGGACCTTAACACCGGCTGTACAAGGTATATTTGCGCATCGTGAAGTTAATAATACAAGGTTGTCGATTCCTCAAGATGCACAACCACTCTTTGCTTATGCGCCTGCTATTTATAATATTCATAATTTTTATCCTCAGGGTGGTCACCCCAGTAACGATTATCAGGGATTTAACCCCAGTTTAGGGTTAATGTATAACGTGACTAAATCATCCAGTTTATACGGTAATGTCAGTCGGTTATATGCGCCACCAACTAATTATAATATTGCAGATAATATTACTGCCGATTCGGGTACGACAAACTTAAAAGCGATGGAAGGAACCTCGGTTGAAATTGGAACTCGTGGGCTAGAAAAAATAGGAGATTTAAATAGCGTTAATTGGGATTTGGCCCTTTATTATTCATGGCTTAATAATGAGATCCTATCAGTGACACCGGCCAGTGGTTCGCCAATAGCGGCTAACTTTAATAATACTATTCATGCAGGTGTTGAAGGTTTACTCGGTGCAAGTTTTGCGCTGGATGGAAAAGGAGTCCATACCATCAAGCCCTTGTTAACCTATACGATTAACCACTTTAATTTTAATAATGATGCAGTTTATGGAAACAATGCATTACCTGCGGCACCAGAATATTTTCTGAGAGGTGAGGCTATGTATCATCATATCAGTGGATATTTTGTGGGGCCTACATTTGATGTGGTGGGTAAGCGTTGGGGCGACTACGCGAATACATATAAAGTTAATTCTTACGCTTTACTGGGGATGCGTACGGGCTGGTCTAACAAAAATTATAAAGTCTTTGTGGAAGGGCGTAATTTATTGGATACCGTTTATGTGGCTAACACCAACATTTTAAACACAGCAACAGGGAATGATCCCATGTTAAACGCGGGTGCGCCTATTTCTTTTTATGGTGGAATAGAAATTACTTATTAACAGTGGTTACTGTTTAACTAAAAATTGTTAACAAAAAGGGTATCAAATTGATTTGATCCCCTTTTTAGCCTATTAAAGTGTTCTCTACTCATGAAAGTAATTGTTAGCTCATTTAAAAAAGTCAACGCCTTCTTATTCTGCTGTTTAATAACATCGACAACGGTTATCGCTCAGAATAATGACAGTACACCTCTACTGATACATGCAGCACGTATTTTTGATGGGATCAATATCAAAACAAACGAGTCCATTTTGGTTGTTGATGGAAAAGTGAATCGAATTGATAAGCGCGAAAATTTCACGGCGACCAATGCCAGAGAAGTTGATTTAGGTGATGCGACCGTATTACCCGGATTTATTGAGTTACATGCACATTTAGGCTTTCAGCACATACCTGAAGATGTTGTTTTAAGGCACGGAGTTACGACGCTTCGTGATGTGGGGGGGCCTTTGCATGAAACCTATGGCGGTGAAGGTCGTTTACGGGTGTTAACTTCTGGGCCTATTCTTACCGTATCCGAAGGCTATCCCATTATTAACTTAGGCACCGAAAATATTGCCATAGCGATAGCGTCAGAACAACAGGCAAAGACTGTAGTTCGAGACTTAATTAAGGGGGGGGCTGCGATCATTAAAATCGCTTTAGAACCAGGGGGGGAAACGGGAGCCCCTTGGACTCATCACCATCATCAGCAGACTCACGACCATCATCCCAAAAAAGAGTGGCCCATGTTATCTGAAGAGCTCGTTAATGTGATTGTTGATGAAGCACACAAATTAGGGCGAACAGTGACCGCTCATATTGGCGAAACAAAGGGTGCGAAGATTGCTCTGACGGCAGGTGTAGATGAATGGGCTCATATACCGTGCGCTCCTATTTCTGAAGTTATATTGAAGGAAGTTGTCGCAAAACACGTTACGATAGTGACAACACTGGATACCTTATCAAAATGTCCCGGTGCCGCTCATAATGCACATGTTTTAGCGTCTCTTGGAGCCCAATTATTATATGGCGCTGAAATCGCTCATCCCGATATTCCTTGGGGTATAGATGCTCAAGAACTTATCGCTATTAAACAGGCAACGAATAGCGAAACCCTGGAGGTATTACAGAGTGCTTCCTCAAAGTCAGGGCAACATTTAAGTATTCCTTTATTGGGTACCCTACAAGAGAGCGCACCAGCCGATATTATTGCGGTTAAAGGAAACCCTATTGATAATTTAAAGTTATTGGAATATCCTGATTTTGTGATGTCGGGTGGTAAAGTAGTTGTTAATAATTTCTCATCTTTGCCATATTTAGAATGATGTCAGAAGTAGATTTAGTTTATCAGCGTGAAGTTTGTCATTGTGCATAGATTTACCCCATCATTCCTTGGTGAAATTAAACTGTGTTATAACGCATAAAGTGTGTCATTTGACTTAAATTAACGAAATAGGAAATAAGCAGATTATTCGTATCAAGAACAACATATTAATAAACTTAAATCTCAAAATAAGATAACTATGTGCTTATTTTAGATATTAATAGTAAGGTTGTGCTAATGCAAAAATGTATTGGCCAAATCACATTTGTTAACTAAATGAGGATTTGCCCTTGATTAAATCAAAAAACCAACTTGCAACTGTCGTTTTAGCTTTGCCTGGTTTATTAATAAACAGCCAAAGTGTGATGGCTGCGGATTAAAGTGGACCCCATTGGTCACCGAAATGGAAAACAATGCTAGGTTTACGCCATGACCATACTATGGTGGATACCGGAAATGTTCAGGCTTACAAAGATCCTGCTCTTACACCTACAAATTCTAGTGTTTTACAAGCGGCCAGCTTTAATAAACTTGAACGCGGGCGAACTTATGATACCTTTGATGTTAGCGCATTAGCTCAATTTACACCTAACCAAATGAGCCAATTTGAATTTGGGTATGCACGTAAAAATCGTGCCCCCAGTATTTATGAACTCTATCCGTGGAGTTCATCAGCGATGATGATGAGTATGATTGGGTCTTATGGTGATGGAAATGGTTATGTCGGTAATATTAATTTAAAGCCGGAAACCGCTCATAACATTAGTTTTACAGCAGCATTTTATGAAGCCCAAAAAAATGCATGGGAAATTAAGATAACTCCGTATGTGAGTTATGTAGAGAACTTTATTGATGCGGATCGTTGTGGCCCATTAAACCCCGTTTGCCATCCAGCAACAGATGCTAGTTATACAGCTCAACCCTCTAATGGTTTTGTGTTTTTAAATACAGCCAATCACGACGCTCGTTTATGGGGTATCGATTTAAGTGCTAGAGCTGATTTGTTTAAACACGATACCTATGGACAATTCGGCACGCATACAACCATGAGTTATGTGCGTGGTCAGCGCATGGATGGCGGTAATTTGTATCACATGATGCCCTTCAATACAAAGCTGAGCTTAGATCATCAATTACAGGGTTGGAAAAACGCTATTGAAATGCAGTTTGTTGATAGCAAAACAGATGTTCAGCAAATTCGCAATGAATTAACCACGCCTGCTTATGTTTTATTGAATGCAAGAACCGGTTACCAATGGAAAAATGTTAGCATTGATGTGGGCTTGGATAACGTGCTTGATAAACAATACTATCATCCATTGGCCGGTGCTTATACCGGTGATTACTATGCAATGAGTATTACCAATCCTGACAAGGGTTTTGTAAATAATCGAAATATCCCTGGTATGGGGCGTTCGGTATTTGTTGGTATGACGATAACGTACTAATAAGCTTTAAAAACAGTATTCAGCGGTCGTGGGTATTTTTTTGATTGTTGTTCAGCAGAAGCAATTCTGTAATGAGTTAACCGCAGTAGAAAATCCTAGGGTTATTACAATAGCATTTTTTGCATTAACCCTTTTATTTCATTACTGGGTTGCACTAATGATATTAGCGCCAGTGGAGGTGGTTAGTCGTGCAGTGCCTTCAATAATAGAGGTTTCTATGATTTCTCAACTCAGCACACGGACTACTTTGACACCACAGGCCTCAATGCCTGCACCTGCACCTACACAAGTAAAACCGGTTGAGACACCCAAGTCCAAACTATCGCCTGTTAAAAAGCAGAGAAAAAAGCACATAGAAAGACGTAAACAGTCTGCTCTACCTAAGCCTTTTCCGGCCGAAGCGTTTACTGATGCGGTCACTACCAACGCTAATGTGGCTCCTGGTTCCGGTGTATCAAAATCATCAACCGTTATACAAGGTCATGCTGAGTCTTTTACAGAAGCTAATTTTGATGCTACTTATGCTTCAAATCCTAAGCCGGTTTATCCTCAAATTGCTAAAAGACGTGGCTGGGAAGGGAAGGTGCTGTTAAAAGTTGAGGTTTCTACTCAGGGTTTAAGTGTATCCGTCACCGTACATCAAAGTAGTGGACATGTGGATTTGGATGAGGCGGCTGTTGCAGCAGTTGAAAACTGGCGGTTTATTCCCGCTAGACGCGGCAATGCGGATGTCGTTAGTTCTGTTATTGTTCCGATTGTTTTTACGTTAAATGACTAGATCTCTGAGCAAAATTAAAACAACGAATAAAAATGCATTTACATGCTATCGACATCCGGTCGGTGATAAAGTGGTTGTTAATAATTTTTCATCCTCCGTATTTAGAAGATACTCGACTAAAAGAGTAATGGTTTAAGTAAATAGACCTTCTCTTGAAGCGTACTTATACCTCGTTCTCGAAATTGAGGGTAATTATTCAGGACATCTTGTTGAAACAATAATTTAATTTCGTACTTATCCTTATGAAGTTCCTGAACCTCAGTTTCACTGACTGAGAAAGGTGGACCGTCCATTTTAGATTGATCATATTCAAAAGTGATCAGTAAGATTTGAGCGTTACCAGGCAAAATACTTTTTAAGTGTTGAGCATATTGTTGACGAAACTCAGGCGGTAATGCCACCAATGAGGCTCGATCAAAAACGCCATTAACGCCATTCATCTGATGTGTTGTTAAGTTAAAAAAGTCGCCCTGCCAAATTAGCAATTGCTCAGCTTTCCAGAGGGACAAGTTGTCCTGCTGTGTCTGAATGTAATCTAACTCGTTTTCGGTAAAGAAATTATGTACCGCAAGCTCGCTGAGTTCTATACCAAGAACGATATGTCCTTGTTGTTTTAACCATAAGAGGTCAAGGCTTTTTCCACATAACGGCACAAATACTCGACTGTCCGTTAAAATGTTCAATTGTTGCCAAAACGTAATAAGTTGATTATTAAAATCTTTTTGATGGAATCCGATTTTATTTGTATTCCAGCTTTCAATCCAAAACTCAGCATTCATAAGAATAATATTATCGGGTGGGGGTTAATAAAATTACTGTATATAACTGTACTACAAATCATCGTATTTTATGTAATATAAACTTAAAGTTTATATTACATAAAATTATAGAGATCTTTGCCGCTAAACAATTTTATTTGTCACTCGGATTTGTTGAGTCACCTTTACAAGCAATGACTCTGGTCATGACAATAAAAACAGTCCGTTCTATATTAGAAGAAACTAATTAACGAAAAACAATCACATTGATTTAATAAAATAGCAAGCGCTGACTTGCATGTTTCTGAGATGGTCATGGAATTTTTACCCGCATGACCATCTATTTGCCGATAACATCGGCCCTAACAATATTGCACAGAAAGCTTCAGTGAAGCACTTCGAATCGTGTGATCTTATTCCACAGAAAAGTCACGCATCATACCCATACCCATATCCTCATGTTCAAGGTTATGACAGTGATACATAAACAACCCCTTGAAGTCTTGAAAAGGCTTAATGATTTTCACACGTTCACCCGGCATAACCAAGACAGTGTCTTTAAAGCCACCTTCGATAAAACCATCTTTTACAGTCGCATAATCTTCACTTTCCGCTGCGCCAATTGATCGACTCAGGATCTGGAATGATTGACCATGCAGATGAATCGGATGAGCCATTGACATCATAGTGCCCATACCTGCCATACCTTCGCCACCCATCATGCCCATACCCCCCATTTTATGGCCTTCTGCTTGCGGCTTATCATTACCATGCTGCATGCCCTCCCCTTGTTCTTTCGATTTATCATCCCCATGGCCGCCACTGCCGCCATGCGCATGAAAAATCTCCATCAACTGTATAGTATTTACTGGAATACGTTCGCTGGGTAATACATCGTTATAGGCATAAGGCCGTCCATTCAACAACATGGACATGGGGCCTTCAGAAATGGCAATGGGTACCGGATTATTGGGATTCACTGTATCACTGATCTGATAATGATGATAAGTAGACAAGGAATTGGGTAGTGCTGGACTATCACTCACCTGCCGAGTTACTTTAACAGTCAAGAGCGGGTAATCACTTCCGACCGGCAAAGCCATTTGATGCATACGAGTGGCCATTTTTGGTAACACCCCCGAAAAGGAACGACTACGCAATACCAGTTGAGACCCAACATTTCGTCCGCTGAAATCAGCCCATACATCCAGGCGCTCACCGGGAGCCAACATGACATAAGGTTTATGAACCGGAGATTCCAGCAAACCACCCTCTGTACCGATCACAGTAATCGGTGAGTTATCATCCCAGGCCAGCTTATAAATACGGGCAGTTGAACCATTGAGGATTCTGAACCGATAAGCCCGACTGGCCACGTCGAGATTAAAATCAGGACGACCGTTAATGAGTATTCTATCCCCGTAAAAGCCCATCATACGGTCACGCATGTGACTTGCATAAACCAATTGATTGTTATCATCAAAACGACGATCCTGAATCACAAGGGGAATTTCATACTCGCCATTCGGCAAACCTAATCGCTGCTCTTCTGGATCAGTGACCAGTATTGCACCTGCTAGCCCATGATAAACCTGACTGGCAGTCATATTGTGAGGGTGTGGGTGATAAATGCTCATACTGGCACGATTAAGCATCTCAAACTCGTAAACAAAGACCTGGACTTTATCGATCGCATAAAGTGGATGACCATCCATTAATGCGGGTACATGTAAGCCGTGCCAATGGGTGATAGTCGGTTCATTGAGTTCGCTGCGTAGATTGATACGGATTTTTTGGCCTTTTTCAAAACGTAGTATTGGACCTAAGTAGGAACCCGGTATCTCAGTCACGGTATTAGCAGGGCCTTTAATCAGTTTTGCAACGTATTGCAGAACTTGTGTCGGTTGACCTGGCAATATAGAAATAGTTGATGGTTTGGTTAGTAAATCGATTTCCACATCGGGATGAAAGTTGGGTGACGCTTTATTGGGCGCCCTTTTAGGCATCTCACTCATGCCTTCCATAGCCTGTAACCAGCTGGGTAATCCTGCCCCAACTAAGAGACCGGCGCCAGTTTTCGCAAAAAAGCGGCGACGGGATAGATTAATTGATTTGTTCATTATTATAATAGTCGTCATTAATTGTTATTTATGCATCTGATGATTTGAATGTTCTGAAATAGCGTGCCGTGCATGGTCACTTAATTGAGCATCAAACCATTGATGAATCGCCTTAATCAGGTCAGGTATATCGGTTGAGTAATTGATTTCTGCGCCGTTGGGTAGTTCTTTATACACAATATCAATTTGGTTGGGCTTTGCTTTACGTAATTCCTCTAAGCCCGGCATGGTGTCACCGTGAATTTTTGCAGGATTAGAGAAATCACCTTGCTGAAATTCATGGGATATTTTGGTTAAATGCTCACGTATTAATTTAATTTGCTCTACGTTGGCTGGATCATTAACAAGGACTTGTTGTACGCCTCCGTTGGTTGTTTTAGAAAAAATATGAGTAGTTTGTTCTAAATTAAAAGGCATGACCTTTGAGCCGCGTTGGACGACTTCATCAAGTCGTTGTTCGTTGGCTTTCTCCACTGCATGAATGGGCAGCGATACCAGGAAAATAATTAAAGCAGATACTAAAGTTAATTTTTTCATTAATGGTTCCTGATCTATTCCATCACTTGGTTAGGCGTATATAATGATGGGCGATTACGTTTAGAGCAAAATGGATCAAACACAGACTACTCTGATTTGATCCCTAAATATACAATAAATAGCCATAAATTAGGCTAAACCTTTCTTAAGTCTATATTTCCTCATGGATAATAAAACCATTCTAATTCAGAAAATTGGCGATATCATGGTGGATACTTTTCATTATCTGGCATTATTTGTTATTGGAGCCGCTATCGTTTAGTCGGCAATTCAGATAGTCCGCACAAACAATGCAGGTTGATTTTTAAGCTGTTTTATACTTTGCAAACAGTCAGTTCAAAGACCATATTGTTTACGTATTCGCCAAAAAGTTGCTCGGCTAACCCCGAGTATTTCAGCTGCTTGAGTTACCATACCATTACTCTGTTCCAGCGCCTGACGTATAGTAGCCTTTTTTTGCTCTTCAGACATAGGCAAACTTTGTTTGATCCGTTTATCAATGACATCTATAGGATCTCGAAATTCCGGCGGTAATTCAGACAAACGTAAAGTCGTGCCACGACCAACTGCAAAGGCATATTCCACAACATTATGCAGCTCCCTGATATTGCCAGGCCATGCATAGTCCAGCAAAACCCGCATAGCACCAGGCTCGATTTTTTCAATTTTTCTAAAATTGCCGGCATTATGCTGGTGAATAAAGTACCAAATCAATAGACTGATGTCTTCTCTGCGTTCTCGTAAAGGCGGGATAAAAATAGGAACGACTCTTAAACGGTACATCAAATCTTCACGAAAACGTCCGATTTTTACTTGTTCCCTTAGTGACCGATGCGTCGCAGCCACAAGGCGGACATCAACCTCAACCGAACGATCCCCACCCACCGGAATATAATTTCTTTCCTGTATCACTCTAAGCAGTTTGGCCTGTAGCTCAAGCGGCAATTCTGCCACTTCATCCAAAAACAATGTTCCGCCATGCGCACGTTGAAATAATCCGCTATGATCCTTGATTGCTCCGGTAAAAGCGCCGCGCACATGGCCGAACAACTCACTTTCCAGTAAATTGTTTGATAAGGCCGCGCAATTTATCGCCAAAAAAGGCGCACTATGACGAGCGCTAAGATCGTGGATGGCCTTTGCAACCAGTTCCTTACCGGCGCCACTCTCCCCCCTTACCAACACAGTTGCTTCGGTTTCTGCGGCATTAGAAATTATCTGAAAAACGTCTCGCATAGCCGGTGACCGGCTTAATATACCTTGAAAATTCTGGTTCTCGTGATCCGGCTTGGTAATCTCGGCTGCGGATTTCGGTAAAAAGTCCGAGACCGAGTGTTTTGATCCAAAAGCAAGCAAGCCGACACCGCCCGCAAAAACGCCTTCCTTGTTATATAAGACCTGAACAACTTTTTTTACCTCGATTTTGTTTCCGTCAGTTGTAGATATTTTTACCAGCTGTTCCTGATTTTTGCCTGCCTCAGTCACTGTGAATTCATGCAAACATGATTTTCCAACAACGTCCTTTTGGCGTAATCCTGATAATTCCTCCATGCCGAGACTCCAATAAAGAACCTGTTGATATTTATCTACAATATAAATAGGAGCTGGACCACAAAGCTCAAGCATTTTGACTAGAAGTGTTGAACTGTCGAATTGCGATAGCCATGCAACGTTATTTTCTGGAAATAAGGCGGTTTGTTTCATAAATATCCCTGTGAATCAACTGACTGTTTCAGCAAGCTGTAATTTTAGTTTACCCATCATTTCATGGTTTTTTGGCCCCTGTTTTTTTATCCTGGGGACACTCGTTTTGATCATTGGTCTTGCCATAATAGATAAAGCACCGCGAAAACCAGAAAGAGCCTGAAACTTCTACTTCACTGACTGAAAAAGGTGGTCCATCTACTTTAGCTGGGTTTCACAAGCTTCCCAGGAAATCTAGCTGTTATCGATGGGTTTCACAAGCTTCCTAGGAAATCCAGCTGTTATCGGTGGGATTTCACAAGCTTCTCAGGAAATCTAGCTGTTATCGATGGGTTTCACAAGCTTCCCAGGAAATCCAGCTGTTATCGGTGGGATTTCACAAGCTTCCCAGGAAATCCAGCTGTTATCGGTGGGATTTCACAAGCTTTTCGTATCTGGCAATATGTTAAAGGCGGAATACCCGAAAACGAAGCTGATTGGCTAGTCGCCGGTTACAGTACCAGTGCCCATTTTGATATGACTGGACTAGACGATTTTACTAAATATTATTTTCGTTATGCCGCCATTACAACTCAAGGTACGACAGATTTTTGTGAACCTGTAGCTAAAGTGATCGGTTAAGAATAAAAAGTTATGGGTCAGAGTAAACTTACATTTAGGTTTACTCTAGCCTACTGACTCTAAAATAAAATTAGAGAAATGATTTCATGCTTGCCAATGAATCCGAACCGGGTACAAGTGTGCCGCCCTGTTCCACCTGATAAACAACATCAACCAAGCCTAAACCAGCTTCACGATGCGTTACCATAATAACGGTTTTATTATTTGCAAAAACACTTAAAGCGTTAAAAACATCACGTTCGGTATCACTGTCTAAGCCTTCAGTCGGCTCATCCAAAATTAAAATAGGTGCATTTTTAAGATATAACCGCGCCAAGGCAATGCGTCTTGCTTCGCCACCCGATACTTTTACGCCACTTTCTCCAACCCAGGTTTCTAAACCTTCAGGTAAGTAACTCAAAAACTTCTCCAGTCCTGCCGCTTTAATGGCAGTCGTTAATTCTTTATCTGAGGCTTCCGGTTTGGCAATTAACAGGTTTTCTCTAATACTGGCAGCAAATAATTGGCTGCGTTGAGAGAGTACTCCAAAGCAGGTCATCAGTTGATCAGTGTGCCAGTGTTTTAGAGACTGTCTATTTAATAATACCTGCCCTATTTCGGGATCATAATAACGCATTAACAAATGCAGTAATGTTGTTTTTCCCGAACCGCTTATTCCTATGATCGCTATTTTACTGCCTTGAGGAATACTTAAATTAATATTCTTTAAAATCCAATCGTGTTGTTCCGAATAACGAAAGCTAACATTATCTAACCCTATATCATACTGCTTTGGTAATGCAGCCGACTCAAGAGGGTTAAGCGTTGTCGGTGGCATATCAGCGACTTGCCGTATCCGTTGAGCCGCTTTTTGAGTCTTACCTAACATTTGCATAGCCAGCGGTAAGGGTGTGACTAACTCAAACGCAGCCATGACACAAAAAATTACCAACGCCACTTCTGCCCCTGATAACATTTGCTCTGCATATAAAAGTGTCGAAAGGATTAAGGTGATTAATACACTCACCTGAGATAGTAA
>QVQE01000190.1 GCA_003584865.1 Methylococcales bacterium | reverse complement strand
AAGGCCATCGACCGATCTGTCAAGATACCGGGATAGTTACGGTCTTTTTAAAGATCGGTATGTCTGTGCAATGGGATTCTCAACTTAGTGTTATTGACATGGTGAATGAAGGGGTAAGGCAAGCCTATAAAAACCCTGATAATGTTTTACGTGCTTCTATCTTAAAAGATCCCGCCGGGAAACGTATTAATACCCTAGATAACACGCCGGCTGTTGTGCACATGGAAGTTGTGTTGGGTAATACGGTTGAGGTTGAAATTGCTGCCAAAGGTGGTGGTTCAGAAGCCAAATCAAAGTTTGTGATGCTCAATCCTTCCGACAGTATTGTAGATTGGGTGTTGAAGACTGTACCCACAATGGGTGCTGGATGGTGTCCTCCGGGTATCTTGGGTATTGGCATTGGTGGAACTGCAGAAAAAGCCATGCTACTGGCTAAGCAGGCATGTATGGAATCCATTGATATACAAGAGCTTATCGCCCGTGGGCCACACAATGCTTTGGAAGAGTTAAGGCTTGAACTCTACGATAAAGTGAATGCTTTAGGAATTGGCGCACAAGGCTTGGGTGGGTTAACGACGGTACTGGATATTAAAATCAAAGATTATCCTACTCATGCTGCTAATAAGCCGGTCGCGATAATTCCTAATTGTGCCGCGACTCGTCATACTCATTTTGTACTTGATGGATCAGGTCCTGCTGAATTTACCCCGCCCCGTTTGGAAGATTGGCCTAAGGTGACTTGGGAAGCAGGTGCTGCTGCGCGTAGAGTTAATTTAGATACCGTGACTCGTGAAGAGGTGGCTACCTGGAAATTAGGAGAAACCTTATTGTTGAGCGGCACCTTATTGACGGGTCGTGATGCAGCGCATAAACGTTTGGTTGATATGATCGAGCGCGGTGAGTCCTTACCCGATAATGTTGATTTTACCGATAAGTTTATTTATTACGTAGGTCCTGTTGATCCCGTTCGCGATGAAGTGGTAGGCCCTGCAGGTCCGACTACTGCAACGCGGATGGATAAGTTTACTGAAACCATGCTCGCCAAAACGGGTTTGCTGGGTATGATTGGTAAATCTGAGAGAGGACAAAGCGCAATAGATTCGATCAAAAAACATCAGGCTGTCTATTTAATGGCAGTGGGTGGCGCGGCTTATTTGGTCTCAAAAGCAATTCGGCAATCACGGGTTGTGGCCTTTGCTGATTTGGGTATGGAAGCGATTCATGAATTTGTTGTTGAGGACATGCCTGTTACCGTCGCCGTTGATACCCAAGGTGTATCCATACATCAAATAGCCCCTAGGATTTGGCAAGGGAAAATCGGCAAGATTCCAGTGGTTGAGGTTTAAGTTCTTTTACTTTGCTTCCAGCAAGCTTAGCCAATGCACTACTGGTATTTCGCTTGCTGTATTTAAATGCACTAAGCACCCGATATTGGCGGTGGCAATAAGCTCCGGTTGAGGCTGTTGTAATTGATCAAGTTTACGATCGCGTAATTGCCTCGCTAAGGTCGGTTGCAACAATGAATAAGTGCCTGCAGAACCACAACATTGACTGGATTGCATCCCCGGTAATACCTCAAATCCCGCCTGTTTTAATACCGTTTCAACACGACCTTCCAGTTTAAGTGCATTCACTAAAGTACACGGAGCATGAAAAGCTACACGACGACCTTGCCCCACCTTATTGAGCGTTAATTGTTCAATGAGTTGCACGGGATCACGATAAAGCGCACTGACTTTAGCGGCTTTATCCGCATAATCAGGTTCATGTTTCATCAGGTCAGCATAATCTTGTAACATAGCACCACAACCACTTGCAGTGATAATAATGGCTTCAATACCGGCTTCAATTTCTGGCCATAGCGCATTAATCGCCGCTTTAATACGCCTTGATGTTTGTTCGGTCGCACTTAAATGATGACTGACGGCACCACAACAGCCTGAGTAAAAAGCACTGGCAGAAATACCGTGTTGATCCAATACACGGGCTAAGGCTGAATCTATACCGGGTTCCAGAGTTGGCTGCACACAACCTGCTATAATAAGTACGCGTCTTGCATGACGACTCTCAGGCCAAACACCGGCAGCTTTGGCGATTGGAATATGGCGTTTTAAGGTAGAAAAGGGTATTAAAGGACGAAAGCCACGAGCTAGTGTTAGTAGGAAGCCAAAGCGTTGTGTCGATGGAATAATCCAGCATAAGGCCTTGCGGATACTGCGTTGAAGATAACTGCGCTTAACCTGTTTAGCTATTTCAACTCTGCCTAGTTCAAGTAATTTTGCATAGTGCACACCGGATGGACACGCTGTTTCACAGGCGAGGCAGGTTAAGCAACGATCAAGATGACGTTGTGTTTCATGGGTTACGGCTTTACCCTCAAACAGGTTTTTAATTTGATAAATTCGACCGCGAGGACCATCCAGTTCATTACCTAATAAATTATAGGTTGGGCAGGCCGGATTACATAACCCACAATGTACACAGCTACGTAAAATCGATTCAAGTTCTTGACCCTCAGGTGACTGGGTCAGTCCAGAAGTCAGTGAAATTTGCATTAACTGGATACTCCCATGATGCCAGGGTTAAAGACGCCATAAGGATCAAAGGCCTTTTTTAACTGCTGATGGAGTGGCAATAAGGCTTTTGGGGGTTGTGGGCCCGTAACGGGTTTAACATCCCGAAATAGGTAGGCATAACCGGCTGCTTGATTAGCCATATTATTAACTACTTCAGCCGGTTTATCGGTGTGCCACCAGCGCAGGCCACCACACCAGTCAACAAAGACTTCATTCTCAGGCATTGTTAATGGGGTGGCAGGTGGCACCGATAAGCGCCATAACGGTTGTATAGAATGAAAGAATGGATGCGTGTGTTCACGTAAGTCCAGCCAGAATTGTGGACTGTTTAAAATCTCGTCACCCCTGATTTTCTGCTGGACGTTACGTACAACTTGTTCTGTGCCGTGTAAGCGAATAAAAACGGCTCCTTCTAACCAGGCCATTGCTGATAGGGGTAAGGACATTCGGGCAAAATCAGCCATACGTTGCGGCGCATTTTGCAGTAAACATTCAAAGCGAAGGGTTGTTTCTACTTCTGGTTTTGGAATGACTTTAAGCGTGATTTCTAATAAAACCCCCAGCGTTCCTCTAGCACCGACCATTAAACGCGAGACATCAAAGCCCGCTACATTCTTCATGACTTGTCCACCAAAGCTGAGTATCTGACCTTGGCCATTCAGTATTTTTACGCCTAAAACATGATCACGTAAACTGCCTGAAAAGGGTCTTCGAGAGCCTGAAAATCCACAAGCAATAGCACCACCCAAGGTAGCTTTGTTTGAACCCTGGCTAAAATGCGGCGGTTCACTGCCTAGTATTTGATTATGTTGCGCTAATAACGCTTCAATTTCATCCAGGGGTGTACCTGCACGCGCGGTGATATACAATTCGCTGGCCTGATAATCTATGATGCCCTTGTGGTTTGCAAGGTGTATGGTTTTATCAGCATTTGCAGGTTGTAGAAAGCGCTTACTGTTGCCCCCCATAATCGCAAATGTTTGCTTATTGGTCAGCGCTTCTGTAACTTCGGCTTGTAATGTTTGTGAGAGATCGTTATTCATGTTGATGGGAGCGGTGTTCCGATCAGATATTATAACCCCTCATATAGGGATTACTTGGTTATTAAATAACATACTTTATTCTGCGGTTTAAATCGGTTTTACCTTAGGGGGTGGAATGTCGGTTGTATTGTCATACAGCTTATAAAAGCAGGTGAATGTGGTCTGTTGTATAGCGAAGTGAAACGCGCTCTGCTTTGGCTTCCCAGGATTTATCAAAACCGGTGACCACGATGGATAGTCTCTTGGGGAGCCGTTTGTTAATGCTGTCTATGACCGCCATTAAGGAACGGTTTTCTATGGGTAGACTACACTGTCCTCGTAATCAAATAATTCAAGCTGACCGGGTGCTAACTGGGGTTGGATCTTACTGATTTGTACACCGCATTTTTGATAGTTGTAGCCGCTATTTAATTATTTGCTGCTTCGAGGGTAGAAGCAGCAATCATCAGTCTCTGACAATGAAATACAGCTCTATTTATCTAAAATTAAAAGGCGAGAATTCTTCAAAATAGAAATCTTCTTCGATTCGCTTTTTAGGGAGTTTGAACTTCTTTAGCCAAGCTTTCAGCGCAGTTGGATTTTGAAATGATTCAAGTTGGACTTTGAATAAACCGGATTCATGTTTTACGGCATGGATATCACGAGCTAAAGCTACTAGAAGTTGCTTAGGTGACAATGACGCATAGTAAGGCATATTTAACATGAGCTTAAATCTGACTTCTATTTGATCGACTTCATGATTGAGTTCTTCCAGTTGTTCTTTAAGAATTTTATTGAAATATTTAAGTCGGCTGTCAGCGATTTGAGTTAAATGCTGAGCATCTATCTGTTCAATTTCTAATTGAAGCTCCAGTAGCTTTAATAAATCTTTTTTCCCATAAGCGGCATTAACACGTTGCATTAACTCGGTTTTTCGAAGGCGCTCATCAATATCCTGTTCACGGTCAGGGTGCAGTGCGGCAGCCAACTTGCGATAGACTTCACGTACTGATTGGAGTGCTAAGGCCTCTTCTTCCTGTTGGCGCAATTCTTTTTCTAATTGTTTCTTGGTTTTTTTATGTCCTTTAGAGGGCTCTTGCGTCTGCGTCTGCGTCTGTGCTTGCTGAGAATCCAGTTTTTCGCGTATTTTTTCTTGTAAATGAGCCTTGAAGTTTTCTGGTGTGCTAATATCAGCATCCTCATCCAACTCTACATTAAACATGTTTTCTACCATTTCCTTCATTAAATCCGACATCTCAGACTGTGTTTCATCAAACATCTCATCATAATCAAAATCATTGTACTTATTGAATATCGGTTTAAGTTCTTCACGATCAAATTCTGCAATTAACTCTTGAGTGAGTTCAGAAATAATATGATGGAGTTTTTGTTTGTCTGTTTTTGTAAACACTTTATTATCGTAGGCTTCATCCAACAGAACTATCCATTGAACTTTAGCGTCGATTAATTCATTTAATAACGGTTCATATTCATTATTGAGTTTTTGGTGATACGTGTGCGTGGTTTCTTGCCATTCAATGAGTCGATTTCGCTCAACATCAATCTTTTTAGTCAGGCTATTAAAGCGTTTCTGTGCCGCTGATAAAGTGGTTTTTTCGGTTTTTTTAGGAGTAATCAGGACTGTTTTGTTGCTGGACTCATTCATTGTGAATTGCCTTATGAAGAAGGGGGGTTAAGAGGATCGATAGTAGTCGTTAAATTATTTAAATTAAGCCTGAAGGCGTTTCGTTCCGTTTTGCATGGTTCAATTAGTTTTCGGGTATAATTTGCGGAATTTTTTAACTTTGAGTAAGAACACATTATGTCAAAAATCAATAAAGTTGTATTGGCTTATTCTGGGGGCTTAGATACTTCCATTATCCTTAGATGGTTACAAGATGTTTATCAGTGTGAGGTGGTCACGTTTACTGCTGATTTAGGGCAAGGTGAAGAAGTAGAACCCGCACGTGCTAAAGCACAGGCAGCCGGTATTAAAGATATTTTTATTGAAGACTTACGCGAAGAATTTGCGCGTGATTATGTGTTTCCGATGTTCCGTGCCAATACCATTTATGAAGGTGAGTATCTGCTAGGTACATCTATTGCACGGCCATTAATTGCCAAGCGTTTAATTGAGATTGCTAATGAAACCGGCGCGGACGCAATTTCTCACGGTGCGACGGGTAAAGGTAATGATCAAGTACGTTTTGAGTTAGGTGCTTATGCATTACGCCCTGATATTCAAGTGATTGCACCTTGGCGTGAGTGGGAACTAACGTCTAGGCAAGCCTTATTGGATTATGCTGAAAAACACGGTATTTCAGTAGAGAAAAAAGGTAAGACCTCGCCTTATTCAATGGACGCTAATTTACTGCACATTTCTTATGAAGGTCGTATCCTTGAAGATCCCTGGGCTGAGCCAGAAGAAGATATGTGGCGTTGGACAGTATCACCTGAAGCAGCCCCTGATAAAGCCACTTATATTGAATTGACTTATGAGCAGGGTGATATCGTTGCGATTGACGATGTGCCTGTTTCACCCGCAACTGTTCTGGAACAATTGAACAAGGTCGCTGGCGAAAATGGTATCGGTCGATTGGATATTGTTGAAAACCGTTACGTAGGGATGAAGTCACGCGGCTGTTATGAGACACCTGCAGGCACTATTATGTTAAAAGCACATCGTGCGATTGAGTCTTTAACATTGGATAGAGAAGTCGCCCATTTAAAAGATGAATTAATGCCCCGTTATGCGTCGTTAATCTATAACGGTTATTGGTGGAGCCCCGAACGTAAAATGTTACAAACCATGATCGATGCGTCACAGGTGTCAGTCAACGGCAAAGTACGTCTTAAGCTTTACAAAGGTAACGTGATTGTCGTGGGTAGAGACTCCAAAACAGATAGTCTGTTTGATGAAAGTATTGCTACTTTTGAAGATGATGGTGGCGCTTATAATCAAAAAGATGCGGAAGGTTTTATTAAGCTCAATGCGTTAAGAATGCGTATAGCCGCTGCTAAACAATTACGGAAATAAGCTGAATAAAAACGCAGGACAATTTTTATTTAACTTGTATAATTATCAGTTAAAGTGGAATAATTACCACAACTATAATAATAACATTGTCCTGCTGGGGTGCTTTTCGATGCCTGGTTTGAGGGGAACTGAGTGATGAGTGAGTTGCATGAGCAGAAAACTGAGGTTGTGGTTCTAGAAAGAATCCCTTCTCATCAAAATTTGATGAAGGTTAATCGATGGCTAACGGCCATGGTTGTTTTCTTGATGGCTGTGATTATTATTGCTGGCTTTTTCATTGTTCCTTCTAATAAACTTAAAAACTCCGAAGTTAATAATGCAGAAATTAACCCTGCCCTGTCTGCAGAGGTTAATACCTTAAAAGGCCAGTTTGTTGGTTTGGTCAGTGGATCGATTGAAAGTAAGCTGCGTGTTTTGGAAGAGAGCATCCGGTTAGGAACAGTTTCTAATTCATTAGGCACACTTGAAGATTTGAAAAATGATGTTCAAGTTCTTAAATCTTATACAGAGCCTGTTAAAAAAGAAGTAGCCACTGTTGTTCCGAATGAGCAATTAATTCAGGAAATGTCCCATTTAAAGCGACTGGTTTATTTGACGCTGGCATCCTGTGGTTTGATGCTGGCAGCCATTGGTGGAGTTTGGCTCAGAAGTCGTTTTCGTTTGCCTTATAAAGAAGTGGTTATTCGATATTTGGGCAAGAAACAATAACTGTTTAGTAGTCAATTAAAAAGCCGCCCCTCCGTAAGGATGAGGCGGCTTTTTTTGTGTCTGATCTGTATTTTTTATTATTATTTGCTGCTAATGTAAGCGAATAAAGCGTCAACCGCTTGATCTTCGCCATAGCCAGCTTTTTCTACTGCTTTGCTTTTCATGATCTCTTCGATCGCTTTTGGCATGCCGCCTTTGCCTTCTTTTAGCATCTTTTCAAAGCTAGCTCTTGTTAAAGTACCTGCTTTGATGTTTTCAACTAATTGTGGGTTTGTCTTGATATCATGGCAAGTGCCACAACCGCGACCAAAAGCACGATCATAGATTTTTTGACCAACTTCAAGTTGTTCATCAGCGAAAGCAGAGCCGCTTAACGCGATTAAAACGATACCAGCTGCAGTAGCAAGTGATTTTTTCATAGTGACCTCTTTTGGGTGAAAAAAAGAGAACAGCGTTCTCTTGGTGGAAAAAATGTTACCCGGTTAAAGCTCAAACCGGCAAACTAGCAAAGAATAGGGAATTTAACTGAAAAATTCAATCTTTTATTTTAGTTACTTATATTTGTAAGCGTATTAAGGCTCATTAAATATATTCTATGTTGTATATTATAATGCGTCTAAGATTTAAAAACAGATCCATTTCACCGGAGTAGTTGATGAAGATTGTGGCTTTATATAGTATCAAAGGGGGTGTTGGCAAAACTTCAAGTGCAGTGAATTTAGCTTTTATTGCGGCCAGTAAAGGGTATCGAACTTTAGTCTGGGATTTGGACCCTCAGGGAGCTAGTAGTTATTATTTTCGTATCAAGCCCAAGTTAAAAGGCGGAAGCAAGGATTTGATTGCGGGGAAGAGGGAACTTGATGGTTTGATAAAAGGAACTGATTTTGAAAACCTGGACTTATTGCCCTCAGATTTCTCATTTAGAAATCTGGATTTAGTTCTGGATACTAAAAAGAAACCGACTCAGCAACTTAAAAAATTACTCAAGCCCTTAGCAGAGGAATACGATTTCATTTTTCTGGATTGTCCTCCTAATATTTCTTTATTATCCGAGGCAGTATTTGAAGCGTCTGATGTTTTATTGTCTCCTATTATTCCAACGACGCTGTCTTTAAGAACACTGGAGCAATTGAAAGCGTTTATAAAAGATCACAACTTGCATAGTCTTGCGTTAATTCCCTTTTTTTCGATGGTTGATCGCAGAAAGAAAATGCATAAAGATATTATGGGCACACTAATTAAAAGTTACCCAGAAATTTTAAAAACTCCGGTTCCTTATGCAAGTGATATTGAGCGTATGGGCTTAGAGCGCATGCCTCTGGGTGGGTTTGCCAACAAAAGTCGTTCTATGGAAGCTTATAGCGCACTATGGAATGAACTTATGCTATACCCAGACCTACAATAATCCCATTAATCATATTTATGATTACGGTTATTCAGCGAGTTACTTACGCAAATGTAGTTATCGATAATGAGGTTGTCGGACAGATTGATGCCGGTATAGTTGCGTTGGTAGCGGTAGAAAAAGTAGATACACAGAAAGATGCAGAGCGCTTATTGGAACGCATTCTTAATTATCGAATATTTGCTGATGAAAATGATCGGATGAATTTAAGCTTGAAGAGTATTAATGGTGGTTTGTTATTGATTCCTCAATTTACTTTGGCAGCAGATACTAAAAAAGGGTGTCGCCCCAGTTTTATTTCGGCTGCGCCCCCAGAAAAAGGGCTTCAGCTATTTAGCTATCTGCAAAACTTAGCCAAGAATTCCTATGACAAAATAGAATTTGGTCGGTTTGGTGCCGATATGAAAGTAACTTTGGTTAATGATGGTCCGGTCACTTTCATATTAAGGTCTTAGTGTAATGTGAAAATTGTAGTCTTTTGGGTTTTGCCTTGTTGTAACATTACCTTCACTTTCGTATGTTACCATTTTATTTCATAGGTCTTATCAAACCTTATTTTACAAAGGCACTATCTACTTTTGGTTTATGAATTAGAGGCTTGGGTTCTGTAAAAATATACTGATAAGGCACGGATAAACCATTGCTCAAATTATTTGTTGCTCGTAACCTAAGGTCAAAGTTTGATTATGAATAAAACCTATCGAACTATCTGGATTTCAGATTTGCATTTGGGGTCAACTCAATGTCAAGGTGATGTTTTACTGGATTTCTTGAAGTATAACGACAGTGAAAAACTGTACTTGGTCGGTGATATTATTGATTTTTGGGCTCTGTCCAAAAAAATGTATTGGCCTAGAGATCATAATACAGTGATTCAAAAAGTCTTAAGGAAGGCTAGGCATGGTACGCAAGTTATTTATGTGCCAGGTAATCATGACGAAAATGTTAGAGATTATGATAACTATATTTTCGGTGACATTATCGTCAGAAATTCCGATGTGCATACGACAGTGGATGGTAAAAAATTTTTGATTGTTCATGGAGATGAATATGACACGATTGCCAAATGCCATAAATGGTTAGCTAAAATTGGTAGCGAGGGCTACGATTTTTTGATTTGGTTTAATCGTATTTTTCGGATAGTAAGGCGTTGGTTCGGATTACAATCCAATTTTTCTTTAGCCGCGTTTGTTAAATTTAAAGTCAAAAATGTGGTTCAATTTATTTCTGATTATGAAGAAAGTATTGTCAGTACGCTTCAGGATCAAAGCCTGGATGGTGTGATCTGTGGTCACATTCATCATGCTGAAATAAAGGACATCAATGGTTTTCTATATGTGAATACCGGGGATTTTGTAGAAAGCTGTACGGCTATAGTCGAACATTTTAATGGTGAATTGGAATTGTTAAGATGGCAAAAGGTTGAAACGGAAGTCATTGATGAAAAATATGACGTTGTTGCCAATTGATAGGCATACTATTATTATTATGCATGAATTTAATTTCGATTGATTGGGGGTAGTTGTAAATGGTTTATTTAGTAAGGTAATTAGGTAAACGAACTGATGAATCGAATTTTTTATATTATCCTTTCTGCCCAGTTTTTTTCTTCATTGGCTGATAACGCGCTACTTTTTGCGGCTATTGCTTTATTGAAGGATCTGAATGCACCGGCTTGGCAAACACCCGTCTTACATCAATTTTTTGTTTTTTCATTTATTATTTTGGCCCCGTTTGTGGGTGCATTTTCTGATGCTCTGCCGAAGGGTAGAGTTATGTTCATTAGTAATGGCATTAAAGTGGTGGGCTGTTTTGCCATGTTATTGGGGTTACATCCTTTACTTGCCTATGGGCTTGTCGGAATAGGGGCTGCGTTATATTCCCCGGCAAAATATGGGATTTTAACTGAGTTTCTGCCCTCCAATCGTTTAGTATGGGCTAACAGTTGGATGGAAGGCTTAACGGTTGGATCAATTATTTTAGGTGCTATCTTTGGCGGTTTTTTGATTGGCCACCGAGTTGAGGATGAAGTTGTTAAGCAACTGAGCGCACTTAAATTCAATGGAGGGATTGATACGGCTCCTGAGTTTGCTATTTTTGTGGTCTTTATCCTTTATTTTATCGCAGCGATAATCAATTGTTATATTCCAAAATTACCCGTTGAGCATAGCTTAACCAAGCGAACTATTGGTTTTCTGATCGTAGATTTTTGGCAAAGCTTTTTGTCGTTGTGGAAGGATCCACTTGGGCAGGTTTCACTTGCTGTAACATCTTTGTTTTGGGGGGCAGGAACCAGCCTGAGATTTATTATCATTGCCTGGTCTGCTGTCGCTTTAAGCTTTGATTTAGAGCAGGCGACCCAGTTAACCGCAGTGTTAGCTGTCGGTCTGGCGCTGGGGGCTATAGTGGCGGCAAAAGCAGTGCCTTTGGATCATGCAGTCAAAGTGTTGCCTTTAGGCATTGGAATGGGGTTGGTTACTCTATCTATGGTGTGGGTAACTGATTGGCGAATATCAGTTGCTTTGCTGATATTGGTTGGTATTTTAGCGGGCTGTTTTTTGATACCTATGAATGCATTACTTCAGTTTAGGGGGCATAAGTTAATGGGGTCTGGTCATTCAATAGCTGTACAAAACTTCAACGAAAATCTTAGTATTTTATTGATGTTGGGCGCTTACGCATTAATGATTGATAATGGATTATCAATCAATAGTATAGTCATTCTGTTTGGACTGTTTATAACGGCTACCATGGCGCTTTTAACCAAAATACATACTCACGATCAGGACTCAAGGGGTTAACCTATCCTGGGTTGATCCTATCAGTAGACAAGACCCCTATCACGCAAAAATAAGCGCTCTATACGCTTAACATGACTGATTACATCGAACTCCATTCACCTTAGGCGACACTTTTTCCCATCAGCGTAAACGAAAGTGAG
>QVQE01000041.1 GCA_003584865.1 Methylococcales bacterium | reverse complement strand
CGCTTTTAAACACACAGGAAGTCACCTTGGAATGGGCAAAAACGATGACTTGGAAAGGCGAGTGTCCCGTTGTGAAGTTGCTGGAAACCACTTACCAAAAAGGGGTGAAACTATGTAAAAATGCATTTAAAGCTTTGGACAACCGGATAGAACGGGATACCTTACTGCCAAAATACTATGTGACTATCCAACCTCAAATTTAAGAAAATAAAATGGAGGTTATTTTTTGCGAGTTACCTGAGTACTATTTTAATAGCGCTAGGATGACGAATTAATACCGAAAAATGTGCTTCTCTTCTATTAGGCCATCCTCTAACTTCAAGTGTTTTACCTAAATAACTCTTAATGTCTGGAAACAGTGAAAGCCACTTGGAGTCAATACGCGCGTCACTCTGGTCAGAAAAAATCAGATAAATAAATCGAGACGTTTTCCGAATATCAAGCACCTTTCCAGAGAGTCGCATCCAACCACAGTGCTCGGTTTCAGTTAACTGGCTAAACGGTATGACCGCATAATCTGCAAGTGCCCAAATGCCCAGTTTATTTTGCTCCGCCTGTTTCTGTGCGGTCATTAAGTCATTTACATACCGCAGATTAAGTGGATAAATACTAAGGGTCGCTAAGCCTTGCTTAACCAAAGATAAATTAATCAGCTCATTATTTTCAGTAAATAAGTACGCTAAGGTTCGTCCATATTTATCGGTTTTCTCAGCATCTAATTCCAGGCGAACCCGCTGATTGCGTAACTTGTTAATCAGCCAGGCTTTAGCTTCTTGACCACCGGCTTCAGCCTGTTTACCTCTATGCTGTATTTCGGGGGTATTAATTCCCAGTAATCGAACTTTTCTACCGTCTTCTAATTGAACGGTATCACCATCATAAATTTTTTTTACACTATAAAACTCATAACCCGGTTTAATATCAAGGACTTTAGCATTAACATTAAATTGATCAGAATAATGTTCACTGCCTTGAGTATCGTGCCATTCATAAATTTTTGAATCACCACAAGCAGGAATGACTAAAGATAAAATCAATAGACCACAAATCCACTGGCAACGCTTAACCTTCAATTTAAAGCCTAACGAACGGATAATTTGTTTACCTTGCATTTACAAACCTTAAATAAGCCGCTGAGTTACGATATTGCGCATGGGTTCAGTGCAATAAGCAACCTAAAAGAGAGAGTATCCGAACCCAATCTTGATTTATATCTATATCAAGACCTATCCAAGCACTCTCTCCTATAGCTATACCCTAAAGATAATAGTATTAAGTCATTGCGGCAACAATAGCATCGCCCATTTCAATCGTGCCACACGTTGATTCTGGATTAAGATCTTTAGTGACAAACTTACCTTCATTGACCACTTTTTCAACCGCGTTTTTAACCTTATCTGCCGCCTCAGTTTCACCCAGATAATTTAACATCATCACACCGGCCATAATCACAGCAATAGGATTAGCCAGATTTTTTCCTGCAATATCAGGTGCGCTGCCGTGAACGGCTTCAAATAACGCTGCATTGTCACCAATGTTTGCCCCTGGAATTAAACCTAAACCACCGACTAACCCAGCCGTTAAATCAGACAAAATATCACCGAACATGTTAGTTGTCACCACCACATCAAATTGCTGTGGATTCATCACCATGTGCATACATGCGGCATCAATGATTTTTTCATCAAATTGAATATCAGGGTAACGGGCAGCCGTTTTTCTTGCTACATCTAAAAACAAGCCTTGAGTGTATTTTAAGATATTCGCTTTATGACACACGGTCACTTTTTTACGTTGATTATCTCGTGCATATTTAAAAGCATACTCGATAACACGTTCTGATGCGACCCGTGTAACCACAGCCAAACTTTCGGCAATATCTTTTTTGGGCGTTAAATAATGCTCAAGTCCAGCATAAAGCCCTTCTGTGTTTTCCCTAACGATAACGATGTCCACATCCTCGTAGCGAGTCTTAATACCTGGCCAACTTTTAGCAGGACGTACGTTAGCATATAGCTCATACTGCTGACGCAATGCGACATTAATACTTCTAAAGCCAGTACCTACCACAGTAGTCAACGGCCCTTTAAATGCCAAGCGGGTTTTATCGAACGATGCCAAGGTCTCTTCTGGCAACGGTGTACCAAATTTCTCAAAAGCCGATAAACCAGCGTACGCTTCTTCCCAGTGAATTTTTACGCCTGACGCATCAATCACTTTAACAGCCTCATCCATAATGGAAGGACCAATACCATCACCTTTTATCAACGTGACATTGTGCATAATTATCTCCACAGTTTATGTAATACTTTCGCCGAATAGCCAAAGTGATGTTAAATAAAATAAAATCGGAGTCAACAAATCCAAACCACTCTTCAATAATTTATCGATAAGATTATTGACTAATGTTTAAACACAAACCTTTGGATTTGCTCCGGACGGTACAACGCTAACACTTGTTTCACGTAATTTTGGGTTTCTGGATAAGGCGGGATAGAATTGTTATAACGCATCACCGCATTCTCTCCAGCATTATAGGCCGCTAGTGCCAATTCTAGATTAGGACTAAAAAGATTCATTAAATGCTTTAAATAGCGAATCCCTCCATCTACATTTTGATCAGGATCACTGCGATCAAATACACCAAAACGTTTAGCGGTATCTGGCATCAACTGCATCAACCCGACGGCGCCTTTGGGCGATTGTGCCGTAGAATTATAAGCTGATTCTGTTTGAATTACAGCATGAACCAGTTTGGCATCGACCTGATGTCTATAAGCCGCTTGCTCTATCAGGGATGAGAATCTTTTTTTATTAATTGCGTCCCCGTTAAAGCCATTAACCTTGAGCGGATAAATGACAGGCCTATCAAACAAGGTATTTTTCACAACGGGCACATGAGGCCTACTTTTGATAATGCGTTGATACAAGCTATTTTCAGGATGATCGGTATAGTAAATATTCCCACTATTATCAGTATATTTATAAATATCTGCCTGTGCACCACTCGATACACCTAATATTAATAAAACAACCCACTTTCTAACCATAACGATCCCTTACCGACTACTAATCACCACTGATTGCGCTGCCTTAATGGCTTTATGCCTAGCATCACCTGTATTATCTGCAGTTGCTAAAGCAACGCCCATGCGCCTGTTTACAAAAGCTTCGGGTTTGCCAAATAATCTAACGTCAGTATCAGGAATTGCCAATGCTTCTGCCAGTCCATTATAGACCACCCCCTTTGCGTTAACACCTCCTAGAATAACAGCACTCGCGCCTTCATTGCGTAATTCGATATTAACGGGTAGCCCTAAAATAGCTCTCGCATGTAAATCAAATTCACTTTGACGCTGAGTGACCATCGTCACCATACCGGTATCATGAGGTCTGGGACTGACCTCACTGAACCAAACGTCATTACCTTTTATAAATAACTCAACCCCAAACAGACCTAAGCCACCCATTTCGTTAGTAACTTTAAAAGCAATTTCTTGCGACAATTTCAAGGAAGCGTCGCTCATTACTTGCGGTTGCCAGCTTTCCCGATAATCCCCATTTTCTTGAACATGCCCTATGGGCGCACAAAAATAAGTCTGTATCTCACCCTGTTGATTTAAGGCTCGAACAGTCAGTAAGGTGATTTCGAAATCAAAATCAATTTTAGCCTCTATAATGACTTTGCCCGTATCAACACGACCGCTGGACTTAGCATAATCCCAAGCCGCTTTAAGCTGGTCAGCACTTTTAACCATCGACTGACCTTTGCCAGATGATGACATGGTCGGTTTGATAAAACAAGGATAACCAATACCCTTTTCAACAGCCGCCTGTAAGGCTTCAAAACTTTCTGCGAAAGCATAAGCAGAAGTGGGTAACTTTAGGTGCTCAGCGACCAATGTTCTAATCCCTTCTCTATTCATCGTCAGTTGAATAGCTCGGGCATTAGGCACAACAGTACATAGACCTTCAGCCTCAATATCGGCTAATGCCTGAGTAGCAATCGCTTCGATTTCTGGAATGATATACTGTGGATTCTCTAAGGCAATGAGTTTTTTTACGGCATCAGCGTCCGTCATATCAATCACATAACTGCGATGTGCCACTTGATGGGCAGGCGCATTTTGATAGCGGTCTACGGCGATGACCTCTACTCCATAGCGTTGTAAAGAAATAGTTAATTCTTTTCCTAATTCACCACTGCCTAGCAACAGCGCACGTGTTGCTTTACCTGTTAATGCTGTACCTATTGTCATTTTGAATCCGCCAAATAATGTTCTATGTCTTCTTTTGAGAAAAAGATCTTTTTTGCCACTCGATCAGCGTGACTGACGCGAGAAATACCCGCGATTAATTTATACGTAGGCGCGTCATCTGCGAATTCAACCTGTCGAGGTAAACCTATTCGTTGACACGCAAACTGATCGACTAATTGATGATTATGGGTAATCAATATAGTGCTATTACCTTTGCGATAAAAACCATTTAACACATTTGAAGACGATTCCATTTTTTCTTCAAAGGTAGTGCCTTCTGATAATTCATCCAGCACCACCAAACTCTTAGGCGTGCATGCTAAAAAGATATCTTTTGTTCTTTTTAATTCTGTACCGAAACGCCCTTCCCCGTCATTTAAATGGCTGACTTCGGATACCTGATAAAAAATTCTATCTGCCACTGTTAAGGTTGCGTGTTCCGCAGGCACATAACAACCAATTTGGGCTAATAATTGAACTTGAGTAATGGTTTTACAAAACGCTGTTTTACCACCACTATTAGGGCCGGTGATTAAAATCAGCTTATCCTCTTCCAAAATAAAATCATTACCCACGTAATCGGCATTAGCTTTGCCTAGCACGGGATTCTTAGCTGCAACTAAATTAATTCGATGATGCTCACCTTCAACTAATTGAGGCAATACCACAGGATTATCAAACGCCTCTGCAAACTTGATAAAAGACAGTAACTCATCTAATTGCCCTAGGGCATCTAACATCTCTGCAACTTCTGGTACGTTTTTATAAATATTCCTGAGAGGAATAATACAACTGTCCCGATCAAAACTGCCGATTACCGGATAATACACCAGTAATAAAGGTGCCAAAAATATCATGGCCGTCGGTATCGCTTCAACCGATACTTTGAACATATCCGTTGGAAAAAAGTGAGCCAGTCCCCAAACAGCCGCAAGACCCAAGGTAATCAATAAGGGCTTAATTAACTGGGGTCTAAAAATAATGGCAGGAGAAAATGAATGTCGTCTTTCTTCTTTAGACTGAATTCCGCTCTCAGTAATATAAGCAGAGCCCTGCATCAAAGAAAAGGCTCTAGTTTCAGCAAAGCGCTTAATAGTGTCTATCAGCGTCTTTAAATAAATGCTTTTAGGTACAGTCACGTCTTGCACTTGATCGACCAGATCCAACATAAAGCGCACACCTCTTTTATACTGTTGATAACCGTAACCTTCAATTTCATGCTCTTCTCTAGCCGTACCCAAAGAGCCCAAGAAATCACCAAACGTGAGCAAATAAAAGCTTTTTTCCTGCGTAGTTGCTGAGGCAATTATCCTTTCAATCTGCTCGCGTAGTTCTGGATTAGCCCGTAATTCCTCAACAGCCTGCTGTTTTTCGGTTAGCTCTTCTAATGATGCCGAGGGCTGAGTTAATGATCGATACAGTACTGCCTGACCTATGGTTGTAGAAGCAAAGTTAATCGACTCAAATACTTTATCAACTTCCATCGTATCAAAAGCGCTTTGGTCAATAACCCCCTCACCTGTCGCTAATGGTTTACTGGATTTGACCGAAGGCCATACTACTTGCTGCCAACCTTTAAATACTGTCTCTTTCATCAGTGCTACCCTACTCACGCATAGTTAAATTTTTTGTTCGAGTAAATGAACAAGCGCATCAACATGAAGATCTGAATCATTCAGTGCTTCTATATAACGATAGGAAACGCCACCCGCCTCCTCAAAGATGGATTTATTCTCCATGGCTATTTCTTCTAACGTTTCCAGGCAATCTACGGCAAAGCCTGGACAAACCACATCGACTGTTTTAATACCTGCGCTGGGTAGTTGCTCTAACGTATCAACGCAATAAGGTTTTAACCATTCAGCTTTACCAAAACGCGATTGGAATACAATCTTCCATTGGGTTTCAGCAAGCCCCAGTTTTTCAGCCAGCAATGCGGCTGTTTTATGGCATTGATGAAAATAAGGATCGCCCCATTTAGTCAATGCTTCGGGCAAACCATGAAACGACATGATTAATAATTCATTTTTATATTGTTCCTGCCAGGCTTGCCGAATAACTTCAGCCACTGCCGCAATATAAGCATCGTTTTGATGATAATCACTAATAAATTGAAAGCTGGGCAAATGACGCCATTGATTAAGTTCTTTTACCAAGTCGTCGTAAATAGAAGCCGTCGTCGTAGAGGAATACTGCGGATACAAAGGTAACACAACAATATCGGTGATACCTTCGGCTTTAAACTCTTTTAATCGTGTAGCCATTGAAGGCTCACCGTAACGCATGGCATAAGTTGTAGTGACCCCCCTATCATTAAACCTGTCAGCTAATTTTTTAGCCAATTGCCGGGTTAGATACGTTAATGGTGAACCTTTTTCATGCCATACTTTACGATACGCTTTTGCTGATTTACTGGGTCTAAAAGGTAAAACAAAGCAGTTAAGTATTATCCACCAAATCGGCCTAGGTAGATTAACAACACGGGGATCCCATAGAAACTGACCTAAAAACCGTCTGACTTCTTTGGTCGTAGGCTCAAAAGGAGAACCCAAGTTTGCCAGTATTATCCCCGTCTTCTTTGTCATATCACTGCCTATCGATTAATCAGGTTAAGAAATTCTGAACGTGTACTCAGTTCTTTACGAAAAATACCGGTCATCACTGAAGTAGTCATGACTGAGTTTTGTTTTTCAACCCCCCGCATCATCATACACAAGTGCTTAGCTTCAATAACAACCGCAACACCTCTTGCTCCAATAGAAAGTTCAATAGCGTCCGCTATTTGCTTGGTCAGTTTCTCCTGAATCTGTAACCGCCGCGCATACATATCAATAATACGAGCTACTTTTGACAAGCCCAATACCTTACCTTGCGGCAAATAACCTACATGACATTTACCAATAAATGGCAACAAATGATGCTCACATAATGAATATAATTCAATCTCCTTAACGATAACCATATCTTCAGTATCGGCTGTAAAGATAGCGCCATTTAGCACTTCTTCCAACGTTTTGTCATAACCATTGTTAAGAAATTTGAAAGCTTTAGCGGCACGTACGGGAGTGTCAATCAAACCTTCTCGATTTAAATCTTCACCGACCGCTTCAATAATTTTGGCAAAATGCTCTTCCATGGTTTTAAGTCTCTCTTAATAAAAATATTCTGAAGTATAGCACTACCCTCTACTTGACTGCCACACTTTGAACCGAACTCAGCGATTCAGAGCATATCAACTCCCAATTAAAGCATCTCCACACTGGAATTGATTGATAATAAGAGATATGTTAAGGATGCGTTGGAGTTATTGAGGGGGGGGGAAATGATTAATGGTCAAAATATCCATTAGTATTATGGAAATAAGTATCGATTGTTTGCTTATCCACAGACTGTGATCCATAAGACATAATGAATCACAGTGAACTGTATCATTTGCGATAAAACGGTGGGTTTTCATTTTTAAGTCGATATTTCAGATACATCCACCATAACAGTCATTATCGGTGATTGGGGTTTAACGTTTTGAGCGATTGTAAACGAGCCAGACACAGGGGGAACCGATTCAGGATGCCGACTCACGGCTACGGGGATGTGTTGATTGCCCACCACTTGACCGGATGTGGAGTCAAAGCCTTTCCAACCAGCACCTGGCAGATAAACTTCTGACCAGGCGTGAGTGGTGCCTTGATCTTGCAGCAGCATTGGCGAGTAGAGATAGCCACTCACAAAACGAGCAGCCAACCCCAAGGAGCGACAGGCCTCGATAAACAAGGTTGCAAAATCTCGACAAGAACCCGCATGACTGGTCAATGTCGTCGCGGGTGACTGGACACCCGGTTCTTCACGCAGATGATAGGTGAATCCGGTCGCAATCGCTTTATTGATCCACTCCAGCAGCAGATAAGTTTCCACTCTTTGACCGGATTGCCAGAATTGATGCATCCATGTACTCAACATCACACGGTCTTGGTCAAAGAGTATTGACAGATAAGGCTCCAAATCAGCCCGCTCAAAACTATCATACTGAAAAGGAAACATCATCGCATAGTCTGATACCAGAAAGTTTAGAGGTTCATCATCGTAATGCTGAATCATGATCCTGCTGTCTATCGAGAGTAGACTACTCGGTTCAATAAATGTTACCTCAGCCACAGCATTGTCGTATACATCGCGTTGCCATTGTAGTTGGTGAGCCGGAAAAATAATTAACTTAGCCGATTCAACCCTAATATCGTGCCCTTCTCTGGGACTTAAGAGCAATTTATGCGGCAGTAAAGTGACAGGATCAGTATATTGGTAAGTCGTTACATGCTTTATTAGCAAACGTCGCATCTATATCACTCCCATTGACCAGATATCTTAGGCTTTAAGACTCTTTTTTGCACGTGGCTCATTCTACATCATTATCATCACATCACAGTGACATAATCGTCGCATTGGGTATGGACTAAATCATCATAGCGGCGTAGGTATTCAGTCCGCCTCTTTAAAATCTTACCCAATGACCAATAACACGTTGACCAGAGGGATCCGATATGACAACGATAACGCAATTATTGTGCTGCTCTGGGAGTTTCTGCAGAACGCATAAAAGAAATTGGCGCTTGCTCTTCTTCCGTAAAGGTCACTATTTCCCACGCATCAGTATCGTCAAGTAAAGTAAGTAACAACTTATTATTTAAGCCGTGCCCCGATTTATAGCCAGTAAATTGACCAATTAGACTATGACCTAATAGGTAGAGGTCTCCGATAGCATCCAGAATTTTATGTTTAACAAACTCATCAGCACAACGTAAGCCATCTTCATTAAGAATTTTGCTATCATCCACCACAATGGCATTATCCAGACTACCGCCCAAGGCTAAATTATTTTCTCTCAGCATATCGATATCTTTCATAAAACCAAAGGTTCTAGCTCGACTCACTTCTTTAACAAATACTGTTGAAGAAAAGTCCATCGTTGCTGTTTTTAAGTGTTCTTCAAAAGCAGGATGTTCAAAATCAATCGTAAATGTGACCTTAAAACCATCAAAGGGATCAAACGATGCCCACTTATCACCTTCTTCAACACGCACACTGTGTTTTATACGAAGATATTGCTTTGGGCAATCCTGTTCTTCAACGCCTGCTGATTGCAATAAAAAAACAAAAGGACCGGCACTACCGTCCATAATAGGAACTTCTCCTGCACTCACGTCAATAATAGCGTTATCGATGCCTAATCCGGCAAAGGCAGAAAGTAAGTGCTCTATCGTTGATATTTTTACATCGCCCGCAACAAGCGTTGTTGACAGAATTGTTTCACCGACATTTCTAGGGGTCGCTTTAATTGAAACAGGTTCAGCTAAATCAACCCTACGGAATATAATGCCAGTATTGGGTTCAGCTGGACGTAAAGTCAAATACACTTTATCACCCGTATGCAGTCCTACGCCCGTAGCTCTTATGGTATTTTTTAGAGTTCGCTGTTTAATCATAACATCAATAACGCCGAATGAAGTGGCAAAGCGGTAAATTTTACCACAAGGCTATAAAAAAAGGATATTCAATCACAGAATTTCAGAATTCGCATATTTAAACCCTATTAACTATCGATTCTATATGAATGATATCGTAGGTAATGCGATAATACAGCAATTGCACCTATTAACTAAAGCCAAACAGCGAACCCGTTGTCAGAGAATTAATTAATGTTAAGATCGTTTTTTCAAGATAAGTACGACACCCCACTTTCAAGCCAATCTGCCGTACTTGAAAGAGATTATCACCTACAGGTGGCTCAAAATCGTATTCAATTCGATAACACTCAACTTGAAGTACTACAGGATCTGCAAAAAATAATCGATCAGCTAGAACTATCGGTCGCTCATTACCAAAAGTCATTGCATCAAAAACTATTTTCCTCACCACCTAAAAAAAGCCAAAGCGTATATCTGTACGGTGAAGTCGGTCGAGGAAAATCCATGCTCATGTCGCTATTCTATGAGGCCTGTCCCATTGAACAAAAAAGACGGGTGCCTTTTAGTCAGTTTATGCTGGAAGCTCATGCGTTCATACATGCATGGCGACGAAACCATGATACAGATGCGATAGTCGCGTTAGCAAAAGCAATAAGATCCCAGTCACAGGTGCTTTGTATTGATGAATTTCATGTCACCGACATAGCCGATGCCATGATGCTTGAGCGCTTGTTTAGTCAGCTTTTTGACTTAGACACCCTGGTTGTTTTTACCTCTAATCGGCATCCAGACGATTTATATCAAGGCGGCTTACAAAAAGAGCAATTCGTAAAGTTTACCCGGTTATTAAAAGATGAAGCCAAAATCATTGAACTGGCTGCCCAAAAAGATTATCGATTGATACACTTGCAAGCGCTGGAAGTCTCATACTATTCTCCATTGGATGCCCATGCTAACAAGTTTATAAAAGAACGCTATGATGAATTTACTGATGGTGCAACTATAAACCCAAGTACCTTACCGGTTTTAGGCAGAAATGTTTTATTATCATCCATTCATGATGACGTTGCCCTTACCTCTTTTGATGAACTCTGTGCGCAACCGTTAGGATCGATTGACTATATTGAAATTGCCCAGACCTTTAACCTGATCATCATGGCAAATATCCCACAATTATCCCCAGAAAAGCGTAATGAGGCAAAACGCTTTGTGCTGTTAATTGATGCGCTTTATGAGCATAAAGTAAAATTGATCTGTACAGCAGAAGTGAGTCCTGATGCTCTCTACCCAGAAGGTGACGGAGTATTTGAATTCAAACGTACTGTTTCCAGGCTGATTGAAATGCAATCAAAAAGCTATTTACACGCAACGAACAACATACTAAAGTCACATTAAAGGTAACTACTCAGCCCATCAGCAGACCAAAAAAGTATTTTTTATAATTAAGGAGACGGGATGAAGGGATCACCCGCATAATGTAGTACGCTTGAAAACCGATTTTTTGGCAAGTTTGAATTGGGCTGAGTAGTTACCATCAGGCCACAATCCAATCCATTTTGACTCAATTAAAAGAAGTCATCATCCATATCACCCAATCGCAATAGGGTACCAAAGCCATCTACACCATAGCTTTTCCTTAAAGTATTTAAATGTGAATTAAGAGCTAAGGTAACTCGCAAAAAATAACCTCCATTTTATTTTCTTAAATTTGAGGTTGGATAGTCACATAGTATTTTGGCAGTAAGGTATCCCGTTCTATCCGGTTGCCCAAAGTTTTAAATGCATTTTTACATAGTTTCACCCCTTTTTGGTAAGTGGTTTCCAGCAACTTCACAACGGGACACTCGCCTTTCCAAGTCATCGTTTTTGCCCATTCCAAGGTGACTTCCTGTGTGTTTAAAAGCGTCGCGCTCCGATGATTCTCAAGGATTCCCCAGCAGCGTTCGATTGGGTTATATTTACTGTGGTAAGGCGGGTAGTAGACCAATAAAACTTCAAGATTATTTTT
>QVQE01000168.1 GCA_003584865.1 Methylococcales bacterium | reverse complement strand
ATCAAACGGTTAGTCAGCGTGGTATCGGCTTCGTATTCCAGCATTATGCCCTTTTCAGGCACATGACTGTCTTTGAAAATGTTGCTTTTGGCTTAAGGGTCAAACCTCGTAAAGACCGTCCCAGCAACGATGTTATCGCCAAAAAAGTGCATTCCTTATTAGAGCTGGTACAATTAGACTGGTTACACAATCGTTATCCTGATCAATTATCAGGTGGTCAACGCCAACGTATCGCCTTGGCTAGAGCCTTAGCCGTAGAGCCCTCAGTATTACTATTGGACGAACCTTTCGGCGCACTGGATGCCAGTGTTCGTAAAGATTTACGACAATGGCTAAGAAATCTCCATCACGAACTGCATGTAACCAGTATTTTTGTTACACATGACCAAGAAGAAGCTATGGAAGTAGCCAGCCAAGTGGTCGTACTTAATCACGGACGTATCGAACAGCAAGGCTCACCCAGCGATATTTACGATCACCCGACCAATGCCTTTGTGTCAAAATTTATCGGACAAACGAATATCTTTGATTTAGACGAACATGATAATGATTGGCTGCAAACGGCAGGACTATTGCAGCCCAGTCAGCAAGGTAAAATTGCGCACGTACGTCCACATGATATTATCATCGAGAAAACGGATAACCATCATACCGCACCCGCCACTTTGAAAGACTGGCAACACTTAGGCGCACTGATCCGTATTGAACTTGTAAAAAATGAATCCAATGGTTCAGATGCGCCAGTTTTTGCAGAAATGCCGAATGATCAGTTCAAACAACTGGAATTGACCAAAGGTGATAAAGTTAAGCTGAAAATACGCCAGGCACACTGGTTTCATTAACTCTTTATCAAGAATGAACACGTGAATGAATAAAAAATAGATCTTAATCATAGAAATTTACTTTTATTGTTTTGATTAATTCATATCATTCATGTTTGTTTTGTAAGGACTATTAGATAAGGACTCCCCCCCATTATGAATTTAAGCCAAATTGAATTACTGCGTGTTCTTCAAGAAACCAATTTAAATTTATCAAAAGCTGCCGAAAAAATGCACATCGTGCAATCGGCAGTTAGCCGTCAATTACAACTTTTCGAAACTGAATTAGGCTCACCTTTGTTCGAAAGACAGGGCAAGAAACTTATTGGTATGACGTCGTTAGGCCTCAGAATCATGGATGAAGTCGCTATTATTAACAGGGCTAAATCAAATATTCAACAGATAGCGGCTGATTTTCTAGATAGCAATAAGGGGACTTTACATATTGCAACCACCCACACCCAGGCTAAATATTTTTTACCTAAACCGATTAGTCGATTTAGACAAAAGTATCCAGGGGTGAGTATTTATATGGTGCAAGCATCACCCGAACAACTAATTGATCAACTACACGCCCGTAAAGCCGATATTGCAATTTGTACTGAGCGTGTTGATCAGGTTAACGATCTCGTTCTTGAAACCTGCTATGAATGGCATCATGCCTTGGTCGTGCCGCAACAACATCCTCTCAGTGAAGGTGAGATCACACTTGAACGACTTTCAGAATTTCCTATTTTAACGTATAGCTTTGGCTACACAGGTCGGTCTAATATTGAAACAGCTTTTACAAACAAGGGACTTGAACTCGATATTATTCTAGCCGCCGCAGATACCGACGTTATTAAAACGTATGTCCGCCTAGGTTTAGGAGTTGGTCTTATTGCAAGAATGGCCTATGATCCATTGGTAGATTGGGACTTGGTGGCCCGAGACCTGTCACATCTTATTCCCAGCTCAAGTACCAAGATAGCCTATTTAAAACATAACTACCTTCCCCTGTATAGTCAGCATTTTATTGATGAAATGCTATTAGCAGCCAAAGAAACGAGCTATTAATAACAGTTCACATTCATACAGATTATTAAGTGAGATGAGTTATTCGTATTTAACGATTGAGGATATTTGAAGATGACTTTATTAACAGTTGTAACAGCCCTCTTTGGTGGTATGTTAATCGGCTTAGCCGCTGCAATCTTATTGTTTTTCAATAACAGAACGGCGGGGATTTCTGGCATTGCAGCGGGGCTTATAAAACCCTGGAAGCAAAATAGCCATTGGCGCCTATCATTTGTAATCGGTCTCGTCATCAGTGCCCCTCTATGGCGGTTGCTGATCGGGAACATTTCAATCCAGATTAACACCCCCTTAATTATACTTGCCGCTGCCGGATTATTGGTAGGTTATGGCACTCAACTGGGTGGAGGCTGTACCAGTGGACACGGTATTTGCGGCAATGCTCGCCTGTCGCCACGTTCAATTGCGGCAACACTGACATTTATGACAACGGCTGGCATCACTGTCTATTTAGTCCGTCATTTCGTTTAGGGTAAATACCAATGAACTTAAATCTTTCCGCTTTTGCAAGTGGTCTAACCTTTGGATTAGGCTTAATAGTGTCTCAAATGATAAACCCGGTTAAAGTATTAAGTTTTTTAGATGTTACCGGTAATTGGGATCCAAGTCTGGCTTTGGTCATGGTAGGTGCTTTATTAACATTAGGCTTATTACAATGGTTAATTAAAAAAAGTGCAAAGCATAAACCATCTACTAACAAGACAAAACCTGCCTTATCTAAAAAAATTGATGCCAAATTAATCACGGGGGCAACTTTATTTGGTATAGGCTGGGGGTTATCTGGCTTATGCCCAGGCCCTGCCTTGATGGGTTTAACATCTGGATTATCGGGTAGTTATGTTTTTGTCGCAGCCATGTTTATCGGATTTTTATTATTTAACCTATTACATCGTAAACATTGATCCAAATTCGATAATATTTTCTTATCGTATTTTAAAATGATTTTATTTTAACTATAAGATTTATTAGGTTTCTTTTCGCCCAGGCAGTCAATACTGATACGTTGAACTTGCTTATCTAATTTTAACGCAGTTAACTGCCCTCCCCATAAACAGCCGGTGTCAATCCCATAACAATTAGAACCCTCGTAATAGCCAATCGTTGACCAATGTCCAAAGATAATACGCATGTCAGCATTTTTACGTTTTGGAATGTCAAACCAAGGTAATAAGTTTTTGGGTTGAGATCCTAAAGGGCCGCTGTTAGCAAAGTCGAGGCGACCATTCACATCACAATAACGCATACGTGTAAAACAGTTAATGATAAAGCGTAACTTTGGAGAGCCTTTTAAGTCCGATGACCAAATATTGGGTTTGTTGCCATACATTTGCTTCAAAAATACTTGATAATCATCACTCCTTAGAGTTTGTTCCACTAAGAGAGCCATTTTCTTTGTGGTTTTAAAATCCCATTGTGGAGGTAAGCCTGCATGAAGCAAACAAAACTCATCGTTATAATGAAATAATGGTCTATATCTAAGCCAATCAATTAACTCATCTCTATCGGGTGCTTCCAATACTGCACTAAGCGTACATTTTTTATCGGCTACCTTCGGCACACAGGAGGCGGCGAGCAAGTGCATATCATGGTTACCCAGGACGGTGATTGCCGAACGACCTAATGATTTAACAAAACGCAAGGTTTCTAAAGATTTAGGGCCTCGATTAACCAGATCGCCAGCAAACCACAACTGATCAGTATTTTCATTAAAGGAAATGGTATCCAAGAGCCTTAATAGATCATCAAAACAACCTTGTATATCGCCAATCGCGTAAATAGACATGACTAATGTAGTGTTCTTGGAATGGATAAAGTAAATTTCGGTATGGTAGCATTAAATTCATCTCCATCGTCCGAATGCAGCGTATATTGGCCTTGCATAGTGCCTACCGGTGTCTCAATAACGGCGCCACTGGTATAGCGAAATATTTCTCCAGGTTTAAGGTAAGGCTGCTCACCAATAACACCGACACCCCTCACTTCCTGAGTTTTGCCATTTGAATCGGTAATTAACCAATGACGATTTAATAGTTGTGCAGGTACAGAACCTTTATTGGTGATTGTGATAGTATAGGCAAACACATAACGATCCTTTTCGGGTACTGATTGTTCAGCAATAAAAAAGGGTGTTGCTTCAACTAATATTTTGTTTTTTTCAGTCATTATTAGATTATATGTTAATTATTTCGTGATTATTTCATCGTAACTTATCATTAAACGCAAGTAACTATTTCATATCGATAGATAAGCGATAAAAAAATATTATTTTTCATAAATTATTAGGACAAGAAATTGCGTATTCATATCTTAGGTATCTGTGGCACATTTATGGGTGGACTGGCCGTCATAGCAAGGCGTTTAGGCCATGAGGTCAGTGGTTCAGATCAAAACGTCTACCCTCCCATGAGTACACAGTTGCAAGAACAGGGAATCCAGTTAATGGATGGCTATCGGGCAGAAAATCTGGAGAGTAATCCGGATTTGGTTATTATTGGAAATGCGCTTTCAAGAGGTAATCCAGAAGTTGAAGAAGTTCTAAATAAAGGTCTGAATTATGTTTCTGGCCCACAATGGTTGGCAGACTATGTCTTGCATGATAAATGGGTGTTGGGTGTCGCCGGGACGCATGGTAAAACAACAACCTCTAGCATGTTAAGCTGGATACTTGAACATCAAGGATTTAATCCGGGTTTTTTAATTGGCGGTATTCCGTTAAATTTTGGTATTTCAGCCCGGTTGGATGGTGGCGCAGAAAACAAGTCAGGTTTTTTTGTGATTGAAGCGGATGAATATGACTCGGCTTTTTTTGATAAGCGCTCCAAGTTTGTACATTATCGCCCCCGTACGGCGATTCTTAATAATTTAGAGTTTGATCATGCCGATATATTTCCTGACCTTGATGCGATCAAGAGACAATTTCATCATTTAGTGAGAACTATTCCGGGAGAAGGTCTGATTATTAGCCCGGAAACTGATGCTAATATCAATGATGTTATTAGCATGGGATGCTGGACGCCTGTTGAAAATACCTCAATCAATGGTGCTGCGCAATGGAATGCAAAGTTACTAAAGGAAGATGGTAGTCAATTCGTGGTTTTATTTGAAAATAATGAGCAAGGTACAGTCGATTGGTCGTTGACAGGGCAGCATAATGTTTATAACGCTCTTTCTGCGATAGCGGCGGCAAATCATGTGGGTATTTTGCCAAAAGACTCAATAGCGGCGCTAATTCAATTTATTAATGTTAAACGCCGTATGGAAGTTATCGCCACATTTAATGGGGTAACGATATACGACGATTTTGCGCATCATCCAACAGCGATTTCGACTACATTAGATGGTTTACGCAAGCAAGTTAAAGACCAGCGTATTGTTGCTATTGTTGAACCCCGATCCAATACGATGCGTTTAGGTGTGCATACAGAGACGCTGGCTAAATCGTTAGCTAATGCTAATCTGGCTATTATCTATCAGCCCCAAAACCTGGACTGGGATTTAAGCAAGCTCACTCATTATGCAGATAACATTGAAATTCATCGCTCTATTGATGCGATTATTGCGAGACTTAAAGTTGAGGCCTGTTCTGGAGGGCATTTTGTATTAATGAGCAATGGCAGTTTTGGGGGTATTTACCAGCGCTTACAGGAAGAGCTATAAACACCCTCTACGATCTTAGAGTCCTAAAGGGTTTTTTGGATCAATGCCATCCATAAAAGGTAACCGTCGACTTTCATTGGTTAGTTGATATATTTTCCCTAACCAATTATTAAAGACCGCTTTTGCAGTATCTTTCCACGTGTTATCAAGATGCTCTAACACTTGATTCTCAGGGAAGTCTTCCAATGCAATAGCTGTGTTTTTGACTGTTTTAACATGCTGTTCATAATCAGTAAAAATCGCTTGTACAGCTTCATCAAAATAGTGTTCAGGAAAAGGTGGATAATCGCTTCTATCATCGTGATAGAAGCGCAGCACTTCCCGTTTATATTCTTTCAATAAGCTAATATCATCGTATTCTGGATGGCCTTGAAAAAATACGATACGAAAACCATCTGGGCTTACCGCAAGATGGACGCCCGCCTCACTGCTAACAGCCAAAACTTTAAGTCCACAACGTTCCATGTCATGCTGGAATATTTCATTAAAACGCGAGTGAGGCACGTCGAAGCGAGTATTTATCTCGGCTATTAAAGGGTGATTTCGGTTAATCAGCTTGTGAGAAAAAACTCCCCAACGTTTGAAGGGCAAGCGAGTACGTTCAATACCGTAACAGTGTTGAATGACAGCATGGGTTGCTAGGCACGAACATAACACAGAGGTAACATTCTCTTTTGCCCATGAAAAAACCTCGATCAGTGGCTCCCAGAAATCTTCTTCAGGCAGTTTATTATGGACTACGTTAGCACCACTAATAATTAAAGCATCTAAGCCATCCTGCTTGATCTGTTCAAAGGTTTCATAGTATTTATCAATATGCGCTTGAGCCTCAGGACTTCTTTTAAGGCCGTCTATCGTAAACGGGTGGACATGAAACTGTACGATTTGATTACACGCCCCTACCAAACGGAAAAATTGCCGCTCAGTAGCCTCTAGGGCTGCATCAGGCATCATATTAAGTAAACCTACATGTAGTTCTCTAATATCTTGTTTAGAAGCCCGTTCAGGCGATAATATTTCTTCACCTTCTTCTCGTAGACGGTTAAAAGTGGGTAAATCAATGTGAGCGACTAAAGGCATAAGGGTAACTCAATAGTATTCATGATTGATTAGCTAACGCATTGCTAACTAACTGGATAAAATCAGCTTCGTTTTTAATAGTGGCAACATCGTTTGCATCAACGGTATAGCCATATTGATCTGCAATTGCTTGATAGCGAGGCAGTCTAGACTTAAATAACTCAGGAAATATCCATGAGACAAATTCATCAGGCGGTATGGACTCTGTTGAGGCATAGTTTTTTAGACCCATGAATTCCGCAAGTTTTTCATCAAGAAAGGCTTCTCGGTAATACAATGGCTTTGGATCAGTTTTAGCGCGTTCAATGATGGTTTGTTCCAGGGTTTCAGGTATTTTGATATAAATAATCAAGGTGTTTTGTGCAAGTGTTTCTAAAACGTCTGGACTATCCAGTTCACAAACACTCCCCCCCGCATCATTGATAAAATGATGATAACCGTAGATATCCTCTGCTTTATGAATAAACTCAGGAACATCCTTCATGGCCGCAATTTCTGCTTGATGATGGAGATGCTGCCGGAACTTAAATTCTTGTAACGGTAAGCCGCCTTTAGCCGGATCACCCAATTTACTCAGAAAAGTAGACACCGATGCTAGATTATCAACGGTTATTTTATTGGAAATGTAGATAGAGTCGGATAATAAAAGATCACGTAAAAACGGCACGCTCATCGCTTGTCGCTTTATATTATCTAAAATAGGTTCGTGTAGGTATCGTGTACCAATCCGATAATCACCGGAATAATGAAACCATTTGGATTTAGGTAGTTTGTTAGCTAAGGTTGTTTTTCCTGCGCCCGACATCGCTAGCAAGGTTATTCTTTTCGATGGCCAGTCCAGAAACTCCTGAGAACTCATTTTCATGCAATAACGTCCTGATTAATCCAAATAGTCGTCGAGGTCTACATCTTCAGGATTAGGCTTATGCTCATCGGTATCAGTGTAACCAAGATCGTCAGTTTCTATTTCGTCATAACCGGTGCTCCAATCTTCAGGTGCCTCAATGTAATCAAAAGTCGAGCTAAACCAACTCTCACTATCATATTCACCAATATCGCCATTTAAATACTGAACATCAATTGAATCATCTTTTTCATCAATCGCAACCACTTTAAATTTCAGGTTGTTCTCGAAGTCTTTGTACCAACTGCCTATGATGGGTTCTGCTACTGTTGTCATATTTGTTGCCTCGCGTGTAAATCAGATAATTGAGCGATAACAGGGGCTTGATTAAAGTCTATTAACGCTATCGTGATAGTTGAAATGGAAACCATTTATTTAATCTTAATGTTTAATATTACTGCAAAGTGATTACAAAAGTATTTGGTCAGTAAGTTATAAATGATGTGATGCTTTCTTGCAAGTGACTTGCAGATTATGGGGCCATATAGCCATTTGCATAACCCTTAATTGCAAATTAAGCCTATTTTGAGGGATAATAGCGGATTAGGCATAATAAATATGCACCTGGATTTATCCCGTAACACGCCATACGCTCAATAACGGGCTTGTATGTAAGCTTTGGAATACGCAATGAAAAAGACCATGTACGAAAAAATTTGGGACAGTCACCTTGTAGTTGACGAGGCCGGACAGGCTCCCTTAATTTATGTTGATCGCCATTTGATGCACGAGGTGACCAGTCCTCAGGCGTTTGAAGGCCTAAAACTGTCAGGACGTAAAGTGCGTAATCCGCATAGTATTTTGGCCACAATGGATCATTGTGTACCGACTAAAAATAGAGATTTGCCGATTGCTGATCCTATTGCTAAAAAACAAATTGAAACCATGGCGGACAACTGCCGTGAAAATGGCTTGAATCTGTATGACATGAAAAATCCAAACAACGGTGTTATTCACGTTGTAGTGCCTGAGCATGGTTTTGTGCATCCGGGTATGGTCGTGGTGTGTGGTGATAGCCATACGGCTACTCATGGTGCCTTTGGTGCCTTAGCGTTTGGTATTGGAACGTCTGAAGTTGAGCACGTCATGGCAACGCAAACCTTGCCGCAAAAGAAATCTAAAACCATGCAAGTCGTCGTGAATGGTTCTTTATCTAAATATGCCTCAGCAAAAGATATCGCCTTAGCGATTACCGGTAAAATTGGTACAGCAGGCGGTACAGGCTATGTTATTGAATACACCGGTTCTGCCATTAGAGAATTATCAATGGAAGGTCGGATGACGCTTTGCAACATGGCGATTGAAGCCGGTGCCAGAGCCGGCTTAGTGGCTCCCGATGAAAAAACGTATGAATATTTAAAAGGTCGTGAGTTTGCACCGGCGGGAGATTACTGGGATCAAGCCCTTGCGTATTGGAAAAGTTTAACCAGTGATGAAGGTGCTGAATTTGATACCACGGTTGTACTTGAAGGCGCTGATATTGCACCACAAGTATCATGGGGAACATCTCCTGAGCAAGTCGTCGGTGTCGATGGCGTGGTGCCAAGTCCAGACAGTTTCGCGGATGAAGGCAAACGTAAAGCCTGTGAAGGCGCGTTGGCTTATATGGGCTTAACAGCCAATACCAAAATCACTGATATCCCTGTTGATTTAGTGTTCATTGGTTCTTGTACCAATGGCCGTATAGAAGATTTTAGAATCGCCGCAGAAGTGGCCAAAGGCACTAAAGTCGCTCCAGGTGTGACTGCCTTGGCTGTGCCCGGTTCTTATCATGTTAAGAAACAGGCAGAAGACGAAGGTTTGGATAAAATCTTTATTGAAGCCGGTTGGGAATGGCGTGATCCAGGTTGTTCAATGTGTTTAGCCATGAACGGTGATGAGTTAACTAAAGGTCAACGCAGTGCGTCCACTTCAAACCGTAACTTTGAAGGTAGACAAGGCAAAGGCGGTCGTACACATTTAGTGTCGCCTGCCATGGCAGCGGCAGCCGCTGCGGCAGGTCATTTTGTCGATATTCGCAACCTTTAAACAACAGGCAGAGCAAAAATTATGGAACCGTATTTAAAACATGACAGCATTGCTGCGTTAATGGATCGCAACAATGTAGACACCGATCAAATTATTCCTAAACAGTTTTTAAAGAAAGTAGAGCGTAGTGGTTTTGGTATTCACTTATTTCATGACTGGCGTTATAACGATGATGGCAGTGATAACGCTGAATTTGAACTCAATAAACCGGCTTTCAAAGGCGCAAAGATTCTAGTCGCTGGCGATAACTTTGGCTGTGGTTCTTCACGCGAGCACGCGCCTTGGGCGATTGCAGATTATGGTTTTAACACCATTATCTCAACCAGTTATGCGGATATCTTTTATAACAACTGTTTTAAAAATGGCATCTTAGCCATTCGCGTAAGCCAAGAGCAGTTAGATAAAGTGATGGCAGAAATCAGTGCTGACGAAGGCGTGCGTTTTACGGTTGATTTAGAAAATCAACAAGTGATTACGCCAGCGGGTAATGGTTTTAACTTTGAAATTGATCCTTTCCGTAAAGGTAACTTGTTAAGTGGATTGGATGATATTGGTTTAACCTTAAAGCACGTAGATAAAATTACAGCTTACGAAGTGACGCACAAGCAAAACTTCCCTTGGCTTTGGGCTTAATTGAATAAAAGGTCAAAGATTGCAATATCAATACAGGCAGATTTAATGTCCACAGCGTCTAGAGTTATCCAACTGATGGACACCACCTTGCGTGATGGTGAACAAACGCAAGGGGTTTCTTTTACGCCGACCGAAAAAGTCAATATCGCAAAAGCACTGTTACAGTTACTGCGTGTCGATCGTATTGAAGTGGCTTCAGCACGCGTTTCTGAAGGCGAAAAAGAAGCGGTCACCAATATAAATCAATGGGCTTTAAAAGAAGGCTTTGATGGTTGTGTTGAAGTTTTGGGTTTTGTTGATCATACTAAAAGCGTTGACTGGATTCTAGACACCGGTGGACGAGTAATCAATTTACTCACCAAAGGCAGCGAAAAACATTGCCGTGAACAACTGGGCAAGACCTTAGAACAGCATACAGTTGATATTTTACAGACCGTTAACTATGCCTTAGAAAAGGGCTTGAATGTTAATGTCTATCTGGAAGACTGGTCAAATGGTTATCGCGACAGTCCTGAGTATGTTTATCAGTTAATGGATAATTTGCGTTATTCAGGCATTAAACATTTTATGTTGCCCGATACCTTAGGCGTATTATCACCGGATGAGGTTTTTAATCACCTCAGTGATATGTGTCAGCGTTATCCTGAAGTGCAATTTGATTTCCACCCTCACAATGATTATGGCTTAGCCACCGCTAATGTGATGGCGGCAGTTCGAGCTGGGGTGAGTGCGATTCATTGCACGGTTAATTGTTTAGGTGAGCGGGCGGGTAATGCCTCGATTGCAGAAGTGGCTGTGGTTTTGCGTGACAAAATGAACATGCAGTTAGCACTTAATGAAAACCATATTGTGCGCCTGAGTAACATGGTTGAAAGTTTCTCTGGTAAGCGTGTGGCAGCTAATGCACCGATTATTGGCGCAGACGTCTTTACGCAAACGGCTGGAATTCATGCGGATGGGGATCAAAAGGGGGGCTTATATAAAACTAAGTTAGGCCCCGAACGTTTCTCTCGTACCCGTAGTTATGCTTTAGGGAAAATGAGTGGCAAGGCCTCGCTAAAGAAGAATCTGGAACAATTAGCCTTGGATCTCTCTGAAGAGAATCAGAAAAAAGTCTTAGAGCGTATTGTGAGTCTGGGTGATTCTAAACAGATCATTACCACCGATGATTTACCTTTTATCATCGCCGATGTGTTAGAAAGTAAAAACTATCATCACATTAAGCTATTGAATTGCTCTATCACCAGTGGTCTGGATTTAGAATCAACGGCCAGTATTCGAGTTAATGTTAATGGCGCCAAGCATATTGCTTCCGGGTCGGGTAATGGCGGTTTCGATGCCTTTATCGATGCCATTAATAAAGTGATGAAGCATCATAATTACACCTTGCCGGCTTTGCTGGATTATGAGGTTCGTATTCCCCGAGGTGGCAATACCAACGCGTTAACCGAGTGTGTCATTACTTGGGATTGTGGGGGTGAGCTTCGTAAAACTCTGGCCGTGCATGCTAATCAGGTATTTGCCGGGATATTGGCAACCCTTAAAATGATCAACATGCAGTTGCATGAGTTGACGGTTAATCCGGTAGAAAGCTAACGGATCGTATCGTTAAACTGACTTTGCTGAATCAGGCAACAACTGCGGTGTTATTTGTGACAGCCAGGTTTTAACCCGCTCTTCCGTTAAGAAGGGCTGGGTACGCTGGTCTAGCACCAACCCCACAAACTGATTATCGATAATCGAATCAGAATGTTTA
>QVQE01000087.1 GCA_003584865.1 Methylococcales bacterium | reverse complement strand
CTACTCAAGCGTGTTCGTGCTGTGGCTGTATAAGCTCCAGTAGTCCGAAAGGTAGACGCGATCTTGAAATAAGAGAATGGACTTGTGCCGAGTGTGGCACTACGCATGATAGAGATATTAATGCGGCCAAGAACATTCTCCGATTGGGACATCAATCGCTAACTGTAGGAATCCCCGTCCTTTAGGGCGGGGAGGATGTCAACATCACACTCCCTATTTACCGTACATTTTTGTTATTCGTACACCATTTTCTGCCTTTTTGGCAAACCTTATTTGACTTTACTTTTTTCTTTTTTTGGAGTCTAGCTTATGAAGCTAAAAATCGTGGTTTTTGTAATTACTGCTGCGTTAACCGCTTGCGTTAATCGTGCAACTTATGAAGGTGTTATAGACAAGGGGCCTCAAGTAGTGTTTTCCCCTCTTCCACAGTCCGAAAGAATGACCATTGCAATTTCCCGATTTACCAATGAGTCGGTTTATGGTAGCGGGTTGTTCACTGATGCATCGGGTGACCGATTGGGCAAGCAGGCAGCCGACTTGCTGTCTCGTCATTTATCCGCAACATCTCGCTTTAATATTGTGGAACGCCAAGATATTGGCAAGCTCAAAGATGAAGCTAATTTGATGGGGTTAAGTGACCAACAATTCAAAAAAAACCTCATTGGCGTGGATGCGTTGATTCTTGGGTCTGTTGCCGAACTGGGACGGGATACTACCGGGAATATCTGGCTGTTAGGCAAACAAAAAACTCAACGAGCAAGGGCAAGAGTGGTGCTTCGCCTGGTTGATCCGAAAACGGGGGCAGTCTTTTATTCCCAGGAAGGCGCGGGGGAGTCTATGCTAACCGATTCCAGTACCCTTGGTTTTGGTGGCACTGCGGGTTTTGATTCGACTTTGGAAGGTAAAGCGATAGATGCGGCTATCGTCAACATGATTAACAATGTTGTGCAAACCTTGGATGCCCATCGCACCCAAAATCGTTAGGGGGAGATATTTTATGAATAAACAACAAATTTGTTTGGTCGTCATCAGTTTATCGACGCTACTATTATGCGCTTGCGCCCCGAAGAGTCTTTTTTATTGGGGTGACTATGAAACATCAATATCTGACCGTTGGGTTGAAAATGATAATGACATAGGAGAGCAACACCTTCAACAAACAATAACTGCAGCGGAGCAGAGCGGGAGTAAAGTTCCGCCCGGTTTATACGCAGATTACGGAATTATGCTCTATCGTCGCGGTAATCCTGATGGTGCCATTGCTTATTTTGACAAGGAAAGAAAAACCTTCCCTGAGTCGCGTCTATTGATGAGTAAGCTCATCGATAAAATTCATGAAAAACAAAAAAAAACACCCACCCAAGATTCGCAAAGCATATTAGGGGAGGAGAAAAAACCATGAAAAAAACTTTCTTGGGATTAATAGTCGCCATGTTTTTTGTTTCAGGTTGCAGCACAACAATGCAGAAAAAAGATTATTCTGCCTTTTATGCCCATTCCCCACGTTCCATTGTGGTCGTACCGGCACTCAACAACACTACCGAGATTAACGCTCCTTCTGTTTTTGCTTCAACCATTACGGCACCACTGGCTGAACGAGGCTATTACGTTTTTCCGGTTTATTTGACCGATATTTTATTAAAGGATATTGGGTTATCTGAAGCAGGACATATTCATCAATTACCGCCTAGCCGATTTCTTGATCTATTCGGAGCCGATGCAGTTCTGTTTGTGACTATTGTGGATTGGAGTACGAAATATATTCTAATATCTTCATCAGTTGTTGTTCACATGAAATATGAGTTGAAAGATACCCGTACGGGATTAAGCTTATGGCAAGGGGAGCAACGAGCCGTACGTAGCTCAGGCGGCGGCGCGGGTGGAGTAGCAGGATTAATCGTCATGGCTATTGATGCTGCGATTACTGCCATGGTAGTAGACTACATGCCATTGGCTAGACAGGCCAATCAACAGGTTTTTTTACCTTCCAAAGGACTTCCTGTCGGCCCGTATAACCCTGAATATAAAACAGATCAGAGCAAATTCTAAACAGGAAAATAACTGGTTCTGGGGATGGGGCAGGGTCTATGACCATGCTCATTTAATGCTTATTTAAATCTGGAAACCGTTGGAATTTTCTGGATTAGGACTGAAGAAAATAGGTGTTTAGTTATTTTTAATTGGGGAAATAGTATGTTTGCAACGATTAAAGGCTCACGAGCAGGGGTAAATATTTATGGAAGAAGAAACCCCAGTAGAATCAAAAACAGAGGTGAAATGTGTCATGCCTTATTGGTAGATGTCATCTATGGCTTCGATGCCTTCTTTGTTGTCAATCGTTATATAAATTGATAACTAAATCCGGCATTGAGAAAACATCTATTTTGTGATGTAATGCAGACGTTTTATGTCTTAATGCGCCTCTTGTAACATTTATTTGATATAGGGGGATGAGTTCGCCGCAACTTGTTTGGAGAGTAGGCTTATCAACTATGCGATTTACTATTAAAAACGGTTTAGACCTACCCATAACGGGAGGTCCTAAGCAAATTATTGAGGATGGCAATCAGATTAATTCTGTTGCGATTCTGGGGATTGATTACGTAGGTATGAAACCTACCATGTTGGTTAATGAGGGGGATACGGTCAAATTGGGTCAGGTTCTTTTCGCTGACAAAAAAAATCCTGGTGTTGTATTTACCTCACCGGGTGCGGGTGTTGTTAAGGCGATTAATCGTGGTGAAAAACGGGTTTTGCAATCAGTCGTTATTGAATTGAAGGGCAATGCAGAGGTTTCTTTTAATCAATATGATGAAGCAGAATTAGATAACTTATCGGCTGAGCAAGTTAAAGAAAACTTAGTGGCTTCTGGGTTATGGACGACTCTAAGAACACGTCCTTATGGAAAAGTACCGGCTATTGACAGTAAACCAAGTTCAATTTTCGTTACAGCGATTGACACTAGACCTTTAGCAGGCGATCCAGCGGTTGTTATTAATGACCGTGCGAATGACTTTGCGAATGGCTTGGCAGTCATTTCTAAATTAACTGACGGTAAAACGTATGTTGTTAAAGCAGCAGGCGCCAATATCTCAGCTTCAAATGGTGCGACTGTCGCTGAATTTGAAGGCTCACATCCTGCCGGTTTACCCAGCACACATATTCATTTTATTGACCCTGTTAATATCAGTAAAACAGTATGGTACTTGGATTATCAAGCGGTTATTGCCATCGGTGCTTTATTTACCACAGGTCACTTAAATGTTGAACGAGTGGTTTCTTTAGCGGGCCCAACGGTTAAAAATCCACGTTTGGTTCGTACACGTGTCGGTGCAAATACAGATGATTTAGTCGCGGGTGAATTACAGGATGATGTTGAGAGTCGTGTGGTTTCAGGTTCTGTATTGTATGGACATATCACACATGGTTGGTCAGCCTTCTTAGGTGTTTATAACAATCAAGTCTCTGCCTTACAGGAAGGTCGTGCACGTGAATTGTTTGGCTGGATTGTTCCGGGTAAAGATAAATATTCAGCATTGAATGTTTATACATCGAGTGTTGATCGTAAAAATAATCGTCTTTTTCCATTAACTACAGATAAAAACGGCAGCAACAGAGCGATTGTACCTGTAGGTGTTTATGAGACTGTGATGCCTTTAGATATTTTGGCTACACCGTTACTAAAATCATTAGTAATTGGTGATTCTGATCAGGCTCAATTACTGGGTTGTTTAGAACTTGATGAAGAAGATGTCTCTTTATTTACTTTTGTAGATCCAGGTAAGCATGACTTTGGTCCTGTGCTGAGAGCGAATTTAACTAAAATTGAGAAGGAAGGATAATGTCGGCTAGAGAAATATTAGATAGCATTGAGCCGCATTTTACAAAAGGTGGTCGGTTTGCCAAGTATTACGGTCTCTATGAGATGGTGGATACTTTCATTTATACGCCTGCTGATGTAACACGCGGTACAACGCATGTTCGTGATGGTAATGACCTGAAACGAACGATGACTTTTGTAGTAATCGCCACCTTGTTTTGTGTGCTGATGGCTATGTATAACACTGGTTATCAAGCCAACTTAGCCATGGAATCAATGGGCTTAGAGAAAATAGGAAATTGGCGCAGTATTCCGATGATGATTTTCGGATATAACACGCTTAATCCATTTTCTAACCTGGTTCACGGTGCTTTATATTTCTTACCTATTTATATCACTACCTTGGCTATTGGTGGTATTTGGGAAGTAGTGTTTGCAACTGTTCGCGGTCATGAAGTCAATGAAGGCTTTCTGGTTTCATCAATGCTGTATGCTTTGATTATGCCACCTGATATGCCTTTGTGGCAGGTAGCTTTAGGTATTTCTTTTGGCGTTGTTATCGGTAAAGAAGTATTTGGTGGTACAGGTAAAAACTTCTTGAACCCTGCTTTAACTGGACGAGCATTTTTATATTTTGCTTATCCAGCGTCAATGACGGGTGATTCAATTTGGGTTGCGGTGGATGGCTATACTAGAGCTACTCCCTTAGGACTTGCTGCAAACGGTGGTCTGGATGCGGTTCATGCCGCTAATTACAGTTGGATACAAACCTTCTTCGGTTTTGAACCCGGTTGTTTAGGTGAAACATCAACCTTAGCTATTTTGATTGGTGCAGCTTTCTTGTTATATACCCGGGTTGCGTCTTATCGCATTATGGGTGGCGTTTTTGCTGGCATGGTGGTTCTATCAACGTTATTTAATTTCATTGGTAGCGACACTAATCCTATGTTTGCCTTGCCTTGGTACTGGCATTTAACCGTAGGCGGCTTTGCCTTTGGTATGGTTTATATGGCTACTGATCCAGTGAGTGCTGCAATGACTAATACAGGTCGTTGGGTATTTGGTGTTTTAGTAGGGGGGATGACCGTGTTAATTCGAGTGGTTAACCCAGCGTTCCCTGAAGGTATTATGTTGGCAATTCTATTTTCAAACATGTTTGCGCCTACGATTGATTATTTTGTCATTCAGGCTAATATCAGAAGAAGGGTGAAGCGTAATGCCTAATAAATGTAAACACATAGAAAAATTGAATGCTACATTAGAGCAATACGAACAGTATCGTAAGTTCATTATTTATAAAGATAAGGTACTGGCTCTTGGAAATGATAGCTTAGAAAAAACAATTGCTATTGCAGTGTCTTTATGTCTTGTGTGTGCGGTATTAGTATCGTTTGCAGCGGTCGCTTTAAAACCGTTACAAGTAGATAATAAAGCCGCCGACATGAAGAAGAATATTCTGGATGTAGCGGGTTTATTAGAAGAAGGTGCGGATATTAATGCGGCATTTTCTGATAAGATCGAAGCTAAACTGGTTGATTTAGAAACTGGTGATTATGTTGAAGGCATTAATGCTGATGAATATGATCAACGTAAAGCAGCTAAAGATCCAGCTCAAAGTATTTTAATCCCTAAAGATAAAGATATCGCACATATCCGTGTAAAAGCTAAATACGCTAAAGTCTTTTTAGTAAAAGAAGCCGGAGCAGTTAAATCAATTATTCTGCCTATTAACGGTTATGGCTTGTGGTCAACTTTATACGGCTTTTTATCTTTAGACGCAGACGGTCAAACGGTTCAAAGTATTAACTTTTATGATCAACAAGAAACGCCGGGGCTAGGGGGTGAGGTTGTTAACCCCAACTGGCGTGCTTTATGGAAAGGCAAAAAAGTCTATGCTGAAAGTGACCAACCTTCTTTAGAGAAAGGTTTGATTGGTGAGGCGGATATTGGTGAGCCTGCTTTAAGTTTAATTAAAGGGTCAGTCGATAACACTAAACCCGGATCTCAATACCAGGTTGATGGTCTTGCAGGTGCGACCTTAACCAGTACCGGTGTGACTAATCTGGTTAGATATTGGACCAGTAATGAAGGCTTTGCACCGTATTTGAAAAAAGTAAGAACGGTTAAAGGGGTGAAATCATGAGTGCAATTTTAAATGATGAAACAAAAAAAGTATTAACCACACCATTGGTTAATGATAATCCAATCACGCTACAAGTATTGGGTATTTGTTCTGCATTAGCGGTAACATCACAAATGTCTACTTCGCTGATTATGGCGTTGGCTTTGACTTTGGTTACAGCGTTTTCAAGTGCGGCCATTAGTGCGATTAGAAACCATATTCCAAGCAGTATTCGTATTATTGTGCAAATGACTATTATTGCTTCATTGGTAATTGTGGTGGATCAAATCTTAAAAGCGTTTGCTTATGATGTGAGTAAACAGTTATCAGTATTCGTTGGTTTGATTATTACTAACTGTATCGTTATGGGTCGTGCTGAAGGTTATGCGATGAAAAATCCACCTTTGGAAAGTTTCATGGACGGTATCGGTAATGGTTTAGGCTATAGCTTGATATTGATTATCGTGGCTTTCTTTAGGGAAACTTTAGGGTCTGGTAAATTATTGGGCATTGAAGTCTTTAAATTAACTAAAGATGGCGGATGGTATGATCCAAACGGTCTGATGTTATTGCCTCCTAGTGCCTTCTTTATTATTGGCCTGATTATTTGGGGTGTTCGTCAATGGAAACCCAGTCAAGCTGAAAAAGTAGAATTTAAGATTTTGTCGATTGCTCATGGTGAAGGAGGGCATCACTAATGGAAGCTTATATCAGTTTATTTGTAAAGGCTGTCTTTATTGAAAACCTTGCCTTGTCTTTCTTTTTGGGCATGTGTACTTTCATCGCGGTATCAAAGAAGATTTCTACTGCTATGGGTTTAGGGGTTGCAGTGATGGTGGTACAAGCCATTACTGTACCGGCTAACAATATTGTTTACCATGCATTATTAAAAGAAGACGCATTGTCTTGGATAGGTATAACAGGGGTTGATTTAAGCTTTTTGGCCTTATTAAGTTGTATCGGCATGATCGCTGCTTTGGTACAAATTCTGGAAATGATTTTAGATAAATTCTTTCCTGCTTTGTATCATGCTTTAGGTGTGTTTTTACCCTTAATCACAGTAAACTGCGCCATCTTGGGTGGTAGTTTGTTTATGATTGAGCGTGATTATAATTTCGGTGAAAGTGTTACTTACGGCGTAGGCAGTGGCTTGGGCTGGGCACTGGCTATTACAGTAATGGCAGGTGTTCGCGAAAAACTTAAATACAGTGATATTCCAGCCGGTTTGCAAGGTTTGGGCATTACTTTTATTACTGCGGGTCTGATGTCGCTTGGCTTCATGGCTTTCTCTGGAATCCAACTTTAAGAAGGTAAGGTAATGCTGGAAATTCTATTAGGGATCATTATTTTCACGGCTTTTGTGATTGCGCTGGTATTCGTTATCATCGGTGCGAAAAGCAAATTGGTCGCTGAAGGAGATGTTGAGATCCTGATCAATGATGAAAAGAAAATTCATGTGCCGGTAGGATCAAAATTATTAACAGCATTAGCTGATAATGGTTTGTTTGTATCATCTGCTTGTGGTGGCGGTGGTACTTGTGGGCAATGTAAAGTAAAAATTCATTCAGGCGGTGGAGAAATTTTACCGACCGAATTAAGCCATATTACTAAACGTGAAGCAGCTCACGGCGAGCGTCTTTCATGTCAGGTGTCTGTCAAACACAATATGAGCATTGAAGTCGAAGACGATGTGTTCGGTGTTAAGAAATGGGAATGTACCGTTAAGTCAAATAACAACGTAGCAACCTTCATTAAAGAGTTGGTACTTGAATTGCCAGCGGGTGAAGAAATTAACTACCGTGCGGGTGGTTATATTCAGATCGAATGTCCAGCACACGTTTCTAAATACAGTGACTTTAACATTGAAGAACGTTTCCACGAAGACTGGAATAAATTTAACTTATGGCGTTATGTCTCAGAAGTTAAAGAACCTGCCTTACGTGCGTATTCTATGGCGAGTTACCCAGAAGAAAAAGAAATTATGCTTAACGTACGTATTGCGACACCGCCTCCAGGTGCGCCTGATACTGTACCGCCCGGCATTATGTCTTCATTTATCTTTAACTTAAAACCAGGTGATAAGTGTATCGTTTCCGGACCTTACGGCGAGTTTTATGCTAAGGATACCGATGCAGAAATGGTATTCGTGGGCGGGGGTGCTGGTATGGCACCGATGCGTTCACATATCTTTGATCAATTACGTCGCTTAAAATCTAAACGTAAAATGACTTTCTGGTACGGTGCTCGTAGTAAACGTGAAATGTTCTATGTAGAAGATTTCGATATGTTGGCTAAAGAGAACGATAACTTTGAATGGCATGTAGCGTTATCAGATCCATTACCGGATGATAACTGGGATGGTTATAAGGGCTTCATTCACAATGTATTGTTTGAAGAGTTTATTAAAAACCATCCAGCCCCAGAAGATTGTGAATTCTACATGTGTGGACCTCCAATCATGAATACATCGGTTATTAACATGTTGTTAGCAAATGGCGTAGAGCCAGAAAACATTATGTTGGACGATTTCGGCGGTTAATAAAAAGCTGAAGCCTGCCTCTTAAACAAATAACTTGCTTAAGAGGTGGATCTAAGAAAAAATAAAACGAGGGATAGCCCAGTCTATTCCTCGTTTTTTTGTTATCGGTGATTTGAAATAACAGTCACAGATATTACTATTGAGGATAAAACCATTGAGGATAAAATCATGACTTATTTTTTAATTACGTTTGTAGTGATGTTAGTCGTTATTGCTATTATGGCAATCGGTGTCATCTTTGGCAGACGCGCCATTAAAGGCTCATGCGGAGGCGGTATGAGTAAAGCAGAGTGTGTGTGTGTTGAAAAATGTGACAAAAGAAAGAAAATGGATGCAGAAGCCCAGTTAAACCAAGGATAACCCGCGTTACTCTATTAAATGCAAACTTACTATTGGCACGATTACGAAACCTTCGGCATTGATCCTCAACGTGATCGTCCTGTTCAATTTGCAGGACTTAGGACGGATGAGAATTTTAATATTATTGATGAGCCGTTGGTTATCTTCTGCAAACCGACATCCGATTACTTGCCTAATCCAGATGCCTGTTTAATCACCGGTATTAGTCCGCAGCTTGCTTATCAAAAAGGGGTCTGTGAAGCCGAATTCATTGCTCAGATAAATACGCAGATGGCTCAACCTCATACCTGTACATTAGGTTATAACACCTTGCGTTTTGATGATGAAGTAACTCGTCATTGTTTATACCGAAACTTTTATGATCCTTATGCCAGAGAATGGCAAAATGGAAATTCTCGTTGGGATATGATTGATGTCGTCAGGGCAGCAAGGGCGCTACGACCCGAGGGTATACATTGGCCCGTTGATGAACAGGGTATCGCTAATATCAGGCTGGATCAACTCACCATTGTGAATAATATCGCCCATGAATCAGCTCATGATGCGTTATCGGATGTGGTTGCAACTATCAATGTTGCCAAATTAATTAAACAAGCCCAACCTAAACTGTTTCAGTATTTAATGGCGCATCGCCATAAAACCAAGGTACTTGAATTACTGCAATTGGGTAGTTTTAAACCGCTCGTACATATTTCAGGTCAATACGGTACGGCTAAAAGCTCATTAGCTGTAGTCGTACCTGTCTGTAAACATCCCACCAATACTAACGGGGTGCTTGTTTATGATTTATCAGTTGATCCAGAAGCCTTATTAACGTTATCCGTACCAGAGATTCAGCAACGTATTTTTACCCGCACGGAAGAGTTGCCTGATGGAATAAAAAGAATCCCCCTAAAGACAGTGCATATTAATAAATGTCCGGTCTTAGCACCATTGAATGTGCTTAGGCAAGAAGATCAGCAACGTTTAGCTCTTGATGTGGCAAAGTGTCTTTCTCATAACGAACAAATTAAAGCTTTCATTCATTTAGATAAAAAAGTCGCTGAAGTTTTTTCTGGTACGGAATATGGTGAATCCGGTTCTGATCCTGATTTAACCCTTTATAGCGGTGGATTTTTTTCTGACACTGATAAGCACGCATTTGCTAAAATTAGAATGACTCGATCGGCTAAACTAGCCAAAGCGACATTTAGATTCACGGATAAGCGTTTGCCTGAAATGTTATTTAGATACAAAGCTCGAAACTACCCCGAAACCCTAAATCAGGAAGAACAAGTGCGTTGGACTGCGTTTTGTAAACAGCGTTTAACAGGGCAGCAAGAGGGTGGTATTACCTTTGAAGTCTATCAAGCGCGAATAAAAGCCCTGCGTGAAACACATCCTGAGCAGAGTGCCCTGTTAGATGACTTAAGTTTATATGGGATAAGCTTGATGCCTTAGTTGGTTTTCATTAGTCCATCCAAGGTTAAGCCACAACTGGGTACAAAGGCTTGCATGAAGAATATCACTTCAGGTTGCTCTAATTCACTAATGGCTAAAGCAATTTGTTCGGCGGCGATTTCAAACTCGCTATTGCCGGCTTTTAATTCAGATTGGCATTTAAGGTAGGCTGATATTTTGTCTGCTGCTTTAATAATTTTGACATGCTCTTCGGGGAGTTGATCATGATTAATTAACGCGGCAAAATCAGTTTGTAATTCCTGGGGAAGCAGAGCCAGTAATTCTAATTCGGCTTGATGTTCAATTTGTTTATAGGCTTCTTTAATGGCTGAGGAATGATATTTAATGGGGGTAGGTAGATCACCCGTGATCACTTCGGTAATATCATGATAAAGAGCGGCTGCTGCAATGGCATTGGCATCGACCGTGCCGTTGTAATAGCGGTTTTTGATAAGCGCAAGGGTATGGGCAATCACGGAAACTTCCCAACTGTGTTCCATGACATTTTCTTCATGGGCATTACGTTTAAGTCCCCAGCGTTTAATCCAGCGAAGTCTGGATAAATAAGCGTAGAAGCTACTTGAAACTAATATCTCTTTCATTATATTAAATTCTCTACTTTAAAATGTGCCAATCTGCTAAGGTGTCTGTTAAAACCTCAGCGTATTTTACGCATACTTGTTATTTTTACTTACTCAATTATTAAATTATGCTTATTCAGTGGTACCCCGGTCACATGCACAAGGCCAGCAAAGAGATTAAACAAACATTGCATCAAATTGATGTCGTGATAGAAGTACTCGATGCGCGTCTCCCTTTTAGCAGTCAGAATCCAATGCTCACTAAATTACGAGGGGATAAACCTTGTATCAAAATCTTAAGTAAGAGTGATTTGGCTGATCCAGAAAGAACCCAACAATGGCAAACCTATTTAGAGCAGGAGCAGGGTGTTAAGACCTTAGCGGTGACAGTAGATCAGCCTGAAAGAATAAAACAGTTAGCCGATTTATGTCATAAGATGTTGCCTGGTAAAGCGCCGAGTGGTCGTTTGATTCATGCGCTTATTATGGGGATTCCTAATGTAGGTAAATCGACCTTAATCAATATACTCGCGGGGCGGATGATAGCCAAAACCGGTAATGAGCCCGCTATTACTAAAATGCAGCAACGCATTGCCATAGAAAATGGTATTGTATTACTGGATACGCCAGGGGTATTGTGGGCCAATGTTGAAAACAAAAACAGCGGCTTTCGTTTAGCGACCACCGGTGCCATTAAAGATACGGCTATTGATCATGAGCAAATTGCTTATTTTGCAGCGGAGTTTTTGTTGCAACACTATCCTGAACAAGTAAAAGCACGTTATCAACTAGAAGAATTACCCGCATCAGAACAAGTTTTAATAGAGGCGATTGGTAAAAGTCGTGGTTGCCTAAAAGCCGGTGGTCATGTTGATGCTGATCGAGTCTCAAAAATTCTATTAGCAGAGTTGCGTGCTGGCATGATAGGTCGACTCACTCTTGAAACCCCAGCCATGATGGAAGAAGAGTTAGTTGAGCTGGCTATTATTCGAGCCGAAAAGGCGGCAAAAAAAGAAGCGCGGAAGCCTACCAAATGATGTTTTTTTAAGATGAGCCAGGCGTAAATAAACCCAATGAATTAACAGAGTTGAAGCCTGGAAATATATCAAGGGTGCTTCCACCGTTTAACGCTAACAGAATTTCTGAGAGTACTTGACGGTAATCGGTTGTAACGGCTAGATCGACACCTTCAATCAATTGAGAGGTGCTGAGTCCAGGCCATTTGCCGTAGAGTTTCCCGCCTTGCA
>QVQE01000132.1 GCA_003584865.1 Methylococcales bacterium | reverse complement strand
TATATTGTAACATTATGAGATTAGTGTTGTCTTAATCCCTTCTTAATCAGGGCGTTTGTTCAATGAATAATAAAACACTAAAGGCCATGCAGTTATTTGGGTCTTAATCCCTTCTTAATCAGGGCGTTTGTTCAATGAATGAACGATATCAACATCAACCTTGAATTTATGTCTTAATCCCTTCTTAATCAGGGCGTTTGTTCAATGCATTCGATATTCAAGACGCGTTAATTGCGCTTGGTCTTAATCCCTTCTTAATCAGGGCGTTTGTTCAATGGAAAAGCAAGCTTGCTACTTATCAGATGAGAAAAGTCTTAATCCCTTCTTAATCAGGGCGTTTGTTCAATGCTTATTTCATAGCGAGTATATAACAATGTCAAAGTCTTAATCCCTTCTTAATCAGGGCGTTTGTTCAATGCGAATTGCAGTTTATGATAGATCACTCAAGTATGTCTTAATCCCTTCTTAATCAGGGCGTTTGTTCAATGCTTGTGCGCTAAAGTATCAGTAAAATAACTGAGTCTTAATCCCTTCTTAATCAGGGCGTTTGTTCAATGAGGGGGTGCACTGAGGAAGAGTTGCAGTTCATGATGTCTTAATCCCTTCTTAATCAGGGCGTTTGTTCAATGAGAATATTATGCAGGCGATGAGGATGCTAGTTCGTCTTAATCCCTTCTTAATCAGGGCGTTTGTTCAATGTACCAACTATTGCCAATAAGTTTGAAAAAATAGTCTTAATCCCTTCTTAATCAGGGCGTTTGTTCAATGGACATCGAATAACATCATGACCCTATCTAGATGTGTCTTAATCCCTTCTTAATCAGGGCGTTTGTTCAATGAACAATTTGCCTTGGTATCTCAGAGAAACAACGTCTTAATCCCTTCTTAATCAGGGCGTTTGTTCAATGATTACTGTTTCTGACATTAGATCAGAACTTTATGTCTTAATCCCTTCTTAATCAGGGCGTTTGTTCAATGAAACCGTTGCTTACGTGCCGACATTAACCCGCCGTCTTAATCCCTTCTTAATCAGGGCGTTTGTTCAATGTGTGATGTGCTTTTAATATATCGCGAATGTAATCTGTCTTAATCCCTTCTTAATCAGGGCGTTTGTTCAATGACAGGAAAAAGAATACGCCTATCAGCAATGGGAGGTCTTAATCCCTTCTTAATCAGGGCGTTTGTTCAATGATATTAGCAAACAAACTTAACATTGATATGTGTCTTAATCCCTTCTTAATCAGGGCGTTTGTTCAATGAAATTAGGCATTGAACCCGCTGTAATCGTTTCAGGTCTTAATCCCTTCTTAATCAGGGCGTTTGTTCAATGAACGAGTGAACCGTCAACCTGTCCTTTCGTGTTAGTCTTAATCCCTTCTTAATCAGGGCGTTTGTTCAATGAATAAAAATTGTGTAAGTAGCATACAGTTAGCTGTCTTAATCCCTTCTTAATCAGGGCGTTTGTTCAATGTAAGACAAAAAATCTAACAAGTAAAAAGAACTTGCGTCTTAATCCCTTCTTAATCAGGGCGTTTGTTCAATGTAAACTGGCTAAGCAATCAATCGGTAAACAGATGTCTTAATCCCTTCTTAATCAGGGCGTTTGTTCAATGTCCTTGAATCTAATGGGATTGACGATGCACTTTGTCTTAATCCCTTCTTAATCAGGGCGTTTGTTCAATGCTAAGCTCTTAGCGCACCTAAACAAAACTCAAGCGTCTTAATCCCTTCTTAATCAGGGCGTTTGTTCAATGCAATTGGTCATAGAATTGGGTGAAAAACTGATGTCTTAATCCCTTCTTAATCAGGGCGTTTGTTCAATGCAACTGAGGAAAATAAAATGACAAATGATGAAATGTCTTAATCCCTTCTTAATCAGGGCGTTTGTTCAATGGAAAACTCGAGGCGTCTCAATGGTTGCTAGATGTCTTAATCCCTTCTTAATCAGGGCGTTTGTTCAATGTGCTTAACATTTATCTCCTTTTAGTTTCAGTAGGTTATAAGGGTACTTGCCAGGATTTTCGGAATAACAATAGTTATCTATTTTCATTTGATCCAAGCCAGTAGTTTATCTGTTAAATAGGGTAACTCTTTATGGCAGCAGAGTGCAATCTTTAAATCACCTGCCCGTTGCACATCATAAACATTAGGCTGAGTAAAACTAATCAACATGGACTTTGCTTGCAGGCCACCCAGAAGATCTTTTAGAGTATCCAGCTTATATAAAGTATCAGCTCCAGCGCCCTGATCTTTAGCACTGAAGCGTTTGGTCTTACATTCGATGATATACAGCCGGTTATCTTTTAAAAAAGTAATATCCAGTTCATTCCTGACGGGCTTACCTTGATGCTGACGATCTACCTGTACACTGCGCCCAATATCCTGAATACCCGTTTGCTTTTTTATATTAAGGCACTGTCCATAGACATGCTGTTCTAACCAACCGCCATTCACATAGAACCGATCTTGTTCCGTTGCAAAGATCAACCGGTTCTTTTCTAATCTTAATAGCTTGTTATCAGAGAACAAAGCAATAAGATCCGCCAGGAAATTATCTTTAGCTTGTTGGGCATTCAGTTCGACACTTAACGATCCCGTGGCTTGTTGTGCTAAATAATTAAGACTACCCAGGGCTTTTGAGTAATAAGCAATACGAGTAATGATTTCGTCTGTGAGGTCTCTATAAGCAGCAGGCACACCCAAGGTATCCCCTTGAGCTGTCATGGTTGCCCCATACGCCTGTAAAAACTCGGGTAACTTAATCCGATCCGCTAAATCGTGTCCTGCCTGCTTTGATGGATATAACCAGATAACCCGATCTTCTTCAGGATGCACATAAAAGATGGGGCGCGGTGGATCTCGAAACTCCTCATAAGCCGCGATACTCATCGGCTTGGTGCCACCGGTCGCATTTAAGGCCAAGCTACCATCTTCATACTCGTTTAATAATTCTAATACCCTATAGCGAATATGCTCAATATCATAAGCATCATCAATCAACCAACGCCGACTTTTAACGCCTCGCTTATGATAGATTTGTTCTAACCATTCAGCACGTAACGTCATATCTGGACTGACTAATAACACCACCTCACGGGGTTTAAAGCGCTCATCCAATACAGGCGTAATATTAGGCACAGCTTGGGCAGACACCAGAATCAAGTGTGTTTTAATCGTCATGATGTTACAGCGTATAAGCTGCAGGTAATTGTTTGGGTAGTTCTTTAATTCGCACACTGGCTGTTTCTGCCAATAACATAGGCACAAACTGTTCTTCTAACCAGTTTTGAATCGGTTGCCAATCACTGGCTTTAACCGGCTCAAAGCCATGAGCCAGAATGGATAAGTTACGTACTTTAATATGGTTGCGTAAGTTATTCTCTTGAGCTTCTATAAATTGGGCTGCCGCACCTTTTGTTTTATGTCGCACTAACTGCCATGCGGCAAATAATCCCGCTTGATAATGACCGCTCTCATGATGTTTAGTTAATGTTAAACCTTCGGGGATGTCGGTTTCTTTAACATCTGCTGTATAAATATGACATTGGGTTTTTAAGATCCACTGTGCCGTCCATTCAATCAAGCGATAGACTCTGGAAATCGCATCATCATAACGACCCTGTGCAGCACGGCGCTGGGCATTACGGTATAAATCTAATAGTTGTGCGGCTTCACGTTTGTCATTATTCTGGTCATTAAGACGTAAAGCGATCGATAAATAGGCTTTTATGTCATCCGGTAGACTGGGCGCATACCGTTGCAATAAGGTTAAGGCGGTGTGATGATTAAAGTTATCCCATTCGGCAAAGGCAAGGCTTAAGTCTCGAAACTTACTGTAGTGTCCCCTGAGTTCTGTATGACTGGGTGCAACCACTTTCTTTAAGCCTGCTTCTGCTTCACTGTAAGCATAACGTGTCCAGGCTTGTCGGTAAGGAGCAATAAGCCGTTCAAACCGAATCCGTTCACTATTCGCAACCGCTGCATATTGAGAACCATCATTCACCTTGATTAAATCACTGCGACTACCGGTGATTAATTGCAATGCGATAGCCTGATATTCCATCACGGCCATCACTAAACCCGCACTCATAGATTTAGTGCCTCCGGTATAGTCAGCAATAATTTTCGCCTTAGGAAACTGTATTAAAGCGTTATCAATCGCCTGGCTGCAATCCAGATAAATTTGATCCAGATTATCTGACAAGGTGGTAATTAAGGTAAATTGTGCCTCACTCAAATTAGCTTGAGCAGGAATATTGGGTAAACTCGGTGCCTCATCATTCGGCTGCGCTTTAAGACAGTTCCCTGTCCCGGTGATTTGACTACTGGAACCTTGACGTCCGGTTGCGGGATCTTGTCCTGTACAAATAAAAATAACATGATCAGGCTGTTGTTCATTAATAGCCGTTACAATCGGTTGATGGCTACCACCAACGGTGCACATAAGAATAGTGGTCATTAAATTTCCAATAACAAAACGGGTTCTTGTTCTTCAATCAACTCTAATGTGGAGACATCCTGTAGTTTTTTTGTCATCGCTCTAGTGCGGGTGTCCTTTAACTTTTCTAACGAACCTGAAGCGGTGGTGAGCTGTTTATGTACCAAGGCTAATTGCTCAGCATACGTGGCAAATTCTGTCTTAACTTCTGCTAATACTTTCCAGACTTCACTGCTACGCTTTTGAACCGCCAGGGTTCTAAAGCCCATGTGTAAACTATTAAGCAACGCTGATAAAGTCGTTGGCCCGGTGATAGTAATACGGTATTTACGTTGCAGCAGTTCAAACATGTGCGGATGCCTTAACACTTCAGCAAACAAGCTTTCAATCGGTAAGAACATAATCGCAAAGTCAGTGGTATGGGGTGGATCAATGTATTTGGTACTGATGTCTTTTGCAAAACTCTCAACCACTTTTAATAGCGTGTTCTGTGCTTGGTCAATTTTAGCGGCATCTCCTTCTTCATAAGCTTGCAATAACACTTGATAGCTTTCTAAGGGGAACTTTGAATCCATTGGCAACCAGACAGTTTTCTCGTCTCCTTTGCCCGGCAGTTTAACGGCAAATTCAACATTCGCCTGACTGCCTTGTTTGGTGGCGACATTGGTCGCATATTGATCAGGGGTTAAGATTTGCTCCAGTATATTGCCTAATTGGTATTCTCCCAGAATGCCGCGTGTTTTAACGTTTGATAATACTTTCTTTAAATCCCCCACGCCTATGGCTAAGGTTTGCATCTCTCCCAGTCCTTTATGCACTTGCTCTAAGCGATCACTGACTTGTTTAAAGGATTCACCCAAACGCTTTTCTAAGGTGCTTTGCAACTTTTCATCCACGGTTTTTCGCATCTCGGATAATTGCTGAGTATTGTCTTCTCGAATGGCTTTGAGTTGTTTTTCTATCGTGTCTCTGATATCAATGATGTTGCTTGAGAATCGGGCTTCAAAGGACTTTAAGCCCTCCGCCAGTTCTTGGCGATTTGATTTAGCATCAGTCTTAATGGTTTCTTCAAAGCCGTTTAGTTGTCTAGCTTGGGCACTGTTGTTCTCACTGATACGATTTAACACGGTATCCTGAAAACTTTTAAAAGCGTCCTGCATTTCTTTTCTGTTATCAAAACTGACTTCTCTGAGTTCTTTACGGACGTCGGAAAAGCCTTGTTTTAGACTATTCTCATGCTGGTGATGTAAGCGGATTAGCTCTTCTGTACTTGTGTCTAAATTGGCCTTGAGTAAGGTATTGACCCGGATTAAAATCAGGATAGTGACAATGAGTAATCCGAATAGGATTAACCCAGTAATGCCTAAGATGATTACTAGCGATTCAGTCATTTGTGATTTCCATCATGGGTTGTGTTTATTTCATAGTCTACTTGTGACTCACGCTCCAACGGTTCGCCTGCCCATGCACCAGCGGTCTTTTCAATGTTATCCATGCCTATGCGCTGTTAATCGGGTCGAAGCTTCCGCTATTTCCAATAAATAACGCAACGCGTTGTTTACCGCCTCATCATTTGGAAAAGCTTTTGCAATATCAGGTGCAAGAAGTACAACATTGGTTTCATCCTTAATACGATCTGCATATTTTCCACGTACAATCTCACCAAAATCTGACCTTTTATATTCAGGTCTAAGCTCATCCATAACGTCTAATTTACCCTTCTTCATAAATTATCCTCTCAATATTTGTTGCTATTCGTGCCGATATGATGCGACGCGGATTCAATTTCAGTATGTAATACTATTAACCACCCATTAACTTAATGACTTCAAGTGTTTTATTATATTCCTTATCCTTGTTTGGATTTTTTGCTTGTGTAGCTGGCTTCCACTGTTTCAATTCCTGCATCATCATTTGAATTTTTTGAAGCACTAATTGCTTGTCAGTCCCTGCCCATTGACCTACTTGTACTGCGTCAATTAACACCAGATGATCCTTTTTATCAGGATCTTTTTTAGCCTTAAGTATCTCAGCAATATCCTGCTCATATTTCGGCAATTGAGCTAGTCGTGCTGCTTCTTCTTGAAGTTTAAGCTCCGTTTTAGCAGCTTCTTCAAGTTCTTTTTGTTGAGCGGCTTCCATCTTCGCCCTTGCAACTTCAGCTTCTTCTAAACGCTCAATTTCTTCTTGTTTACGGCGTTCTATAGCCTCATGACGAATTTCCTCGAACTGAGTCTTTTGCTGAGCCAGTTTCTGTGCCCAAATACTGTCATCACTGTATTGGCTTGAACAAATTTCACTTAATAAAGGCAAATCTAATGATGCGCCATTACTTTCAACTTCAACTAAAACCCACCCAAAGGGTAATAAATCGGTGCGTTGCTCTTTATGCTGTGCGGCTAGCCAAAGCGTTTTAGTCTCATCATCAAAAGTATACTTTTGTTTTTTTGTAACAGGATCTTTACCTTCCAGAATTTTTATATTTCTTACACCATCACCATTTAAAGTGACCGACTCCGCTCCTGAATGACGACCTATGCGCAAGAGAAATACATTGCCACTCCTGACTTGATCAGCAATTGAGGCTATTAATGTTTGAATGCTCTTATCCCACACCTTATCAACAAACTCACGATCACGCATTAATCGAACTTCTGCTTTCAATTTAGGGAGATAAAATGAACTACAGATTTTCGCAATATCTATCATAGAATAACAAAACTTACTTTCAGGTAGTTTTGAAGAAGGTAAATCTGCTCTTATAGAATTAATGTTCTGTAAAGTCAATTGACCAGAAAATGCGCGATAACGCCAAGCAGGTACGCATTCAAGTAATTTATTCAAACTTTGATTACCTTCGGATTGACTGGGTCGTTCGGTTCCATTCTCATCCACTACTTTATGTTTTTTACGGTTAACCGTCATACATATTTTTGACTTAGGCAAATCATCCTGGTTAACCCAATTTGCATCAGCCACCGATACTAAGCGTAATGGATCAAGGTGAAATTTACCTGCTTCATATTTGAGTAAGCGCTGTTGAAGTTCTTTATTATCTTCAGTACGTAATTTTCCGGTTCTCCGATCTGTAGTTTTTTGCAAAGCTTGATTCTTATTATGATGATTTAGCAATGCCGTACGAATAGCGCCTTTAATCGAAGATCCAAATAACACAGGCTGACGATTAACCGGATTATAGGCACATCGGTTAATTTCTAAATTATTGATAACCTCTCGACCGCCACCTTCATGATTGACTACTTTTCCAACTCGACCATTATAAAAGTTAGCCACACCCTCTAATACCGGAATGGTATTAATAGCCCACGGTTTTAAAGCATCACGTTTATCATAAAAAAACTTCTGAACTGACTTAATCATTTGAGCATTAGGTTTACTCACTATTTTGTCCAACTCAGATCGATCTTTAGCAGTTAAAGCATTTATTGCTCCCTCAATATCAAACTCGTATAAAGTGTTGTCATCAATGATATAGTTGGTAGGCTCGTAACTCTCATCAGTCCCTATATGCACAGGTGAAAGTGGCGTATATCTTAGCGTGTAGTGATCTAAAAAATGTGTCATGAGTTTACACTCGCATTAAAATTGATGGCCAACACCAGTGCATAACCTTGATGAATAGTCGCTGCTAGCGTTTTTGATAACTCACCCTGACCGCCCACACCTTGACCAATAAACCCGGTCTGCGGTGGTAAGGTTTTAAACACCGCCCCTGTTTGAGCTAATAACAAGGGATTCTTAAAGGGTTTTCCTTCTTGATGTACAGCAATATCACCGTGTCGTCCAAAGCGGGTAAACAGTTGGTAATAACAGTGCTGACTATCAAAACCTAAACCCTGAGGCGCACAAGGGGCCAAGGTTAAACAAGCATTTGCTGAAGCTTGTGCAGGTAAAGTGTATTCTTGAAAAGCATCAATACTAAACTTACCCAAGCCGATACTGGCATCTTTACCAAAACCAAAAGCGCCAATATCATCAAGACATTGCTGACAGTCTTCTACACTTAAGCGAGCGGTATCTAACAATAAATAAATTGACCAACGTACACCGGGCACAAACCATTCCTGCTCAACACTATAAGGTGCAAAGCCACCCTCACCGGTCGTATTGGTTTGGCGATTAATGGTGTTATGAGCGTGTGGATGTTTCTCACTTAATTGCGTGGCGTGTTTGCTGTCTGTTACATTTACCAATGCTTTTGCGGTAACCGCTAGTTTCAACCACTGACTAATCGGTTGTTGAAAAGCATCTGCTGGTAACCACGTGCGTTTTTTAATGGCTTTACGATCTTGGCCTTCGGGTAACTGATAAAAGCAACTTGGTAGCTTAGGTAATGGGAAATAACCTTCAGGAAAGGCATCCGAAACCACGGCAAACGGTTGGCTGTTGGTATAACCCGCTAAGCAATCGGTTAAAGTATCTTCACCCAAGCGATTACGAATGGCCCAACACAACTGACCAAACAAGGTGTCACCCTTGAGTGGTGTAGCAAAGGCTGATTGCAGGGTTAAAGTGAGTTTATAAGATTTCATAAGTCTTCTTTATAAATTTGGCGTAGGGGAGCATTAGCTTGCCTCTTGAATTTTGACTTGATCAAGCTTGGCTTGAAAGTCTTCCCCATCTAACTTTAAATCCCTAAAGACTATTTTTCCGTATCCGCGTGAACCTGATCCACCTAAGCCCGTTAACTCTAATAATTTAAGCCCTAGCAAAATAGTACTGCTTAAGTCTTCATGATCATGAACACGAATGGTTAAGTTAAAATCAAACTTAGCCGTTGCAGGTACGCGCTCGGTATTGCGTGGATGCTCTGCTGTGCCTTTGATTCGATCAATAGTGTTTTCCATTTTAACTTCGGTGAGTAATAGATTTTTATCATCCATTTCTTTTACCCAGTTTGGATCAAGTGCACAATCCCAAAAGGCTAAGCGACTGGGACCAATCTCAGCTAATAATTCTTGATCAATATCACCGTCAGGAGCACCACCAAATAATTTGATTAATGCTTTAGCTTTATCTCGGACTTTAGGATCTATCTTACTAATATGCTTAAACGTCAACGGATGTCCATCCGTTTGGCTCACTACCCCTAAATGCCATTCCAACAAACTGCGTATTTTTCCTTTAATACTAGAACCTGGAATATAAGGCTGTTGAGTAATGGGATTAGTAATCACTGGATTATCCGTACCGCCAATATGAATTTCTGTGTTACCACTACCAATGTGTAAGCCGCTGAGTAGTTCAATTTGACCAGTCAGTTTTTGTATATGAGTGAGTTGCATAAATCTACTTCCTACTAGTTAGGGCGTTCTTGTTTATAAAAGCCCATGAATGCTTCCATGAACAATTTAAAAGTGTGTAATGTGTCTGAATCAGTGACTTGTTGTAAGCCACTATTAAGCAATCCAACATATTTGTCATCGACCAATTTACGACCCTTTGCATAAGCCGCTTTTGCATTCAGCATTCGAATAAAAGGTAAATAATCATCAAACTTTTCTGGATGCATTAATACCTTGTTATCCCATAACACTAATTCATCATAAAACTTGCGTAATTGAGTCGGTTTGTTATCCGTTTTTCTTGGATCATTACCCGCAATCTCTTTAGCCCATTCTTGGGCAACCGTATTAAATAATTCTGGGTCAAGCTTGTTATTGGTCTTAGTCAGTTTTATATCCATGTTGATCTCTTTGTTTGATGATGTTGAGTAAACGACGCCTATTCAATTTAAATTAATTACGCTGTTGATATAAATGACAAAACAAGGCGACCCTGTAATTACCAGCGTGTCTGATAATGCCCGCATTAGCGATTTCTTCGGCTAATTCTGCTTGCCAACGTTTTCGCTGATCTCTATCAAGCCCCTTATTACGCTCCAACATTCGCACAGTACGATAAGCAAAGTAACTGTGCCAGATGGCATTCTCTGGTCTATCGTTGACTTTTTCAGCCATATTGATCAAAGTTAATAAACCGTACACATAACCTGTGCTTAGATTCATTTCTTGATGTAATTGTTGCAAGCGTCCTCGACGCAATTCCAAGGCACTAAACTCATCCCAAAACATGGATTGATTAAAACAGGTCACTGCGTTCTTAGGCGCTGGCGTTTTATCTTCAGGATTGTAGCTTTTAGCTGTTTCAAGAGCAGTTTCTGCCATTTCACCTAATTGACTAATCGGCAAGCCTGGCTTTGTAGTACTAATCCCCGCTGAGAAGTGTACTTCTTTATTGTTAGCAACATAACGTTGAAAAGCTTGTCGCATTTCACTGGCAAGTTTAATTTGCGATAACCACGGGCCTATTAAAAAGAAATCATCGCCACCCGCAAATACGGTATAGGTATTGGGATACTTTGTTTCACACAACCAAGGTAAATAAACAGTAAAGAAGGCGTTGATCTGCCGGGATAAGGCTGCTGTTTTACTAAAGCTGACATCTTCACCTAAGCCCGATTGAAAGATCAACCCCAAATTATCAACATCACCTTTCAGCGTTGATAAGGCGGTAATCCCTAACCATTGATGATTTGCCTGCAATTGCTGATCTTCACATGCAATATGGTTTAAGGTTTTTGCATCATCTATAGCTAATAAATCTTCACCTTTATATTTACCTAAAGCAGCTTCATCTTGGGATTTTTGATCAAATAAAGGCACATACGCATTAATACTGCGTCGAGCATAACCTTTCCATAAAGCGCCATCAGAAGATTCGGGTAAAGAAAAGTCCCACGCTCTTAGTAGATTGCCATTTTTAGCTTGCTCGCCAAATTTACCTTGAATCTCTTCATTTTCAACAAAATTAATGTGATAACCAAATACCGGAATCTTTAAAGTACTCTGCATCGTTAGGCTATTTCGAGTAATTAAAATGCGCTCACGTTTGGTTAACCAATTCCCTGTTTCGATTTGATCATAAGCTAACTTACCAATATAAGTGTCTATATTAATTTGTTCGCTGGCTGGGGATTTACCATCCACCTTACACACGCCTTTATTGTTATCAAAGCTATCCAGAAACTCTTTAAAAATAATCGGTGTTGAACCCGCACAGAGATTTAAGCGTTGATTCTTAATCACTTCCAACTGTTCAAACAGTTTCTTGATCAACGCCTTATAAGGACTTGGCTTACCCGGTTTACCACGACGAAAATCATTACAAGACGCTTCTGTCCAAGCTAAGCCCACTCCCGCTTGTCCCCAACTGTGCGTTAAAAACCATTGATCAAGTTCCTGTTGCACATCCAATAACTTTTTAACCGTTGCTTGGGTATTAGGTGCCACGATCATAAATTTACCCGCCGCATTAATCACTTGACTGGTTGAAGGTAAATCTAAGGCATCTAACACCTTTAAAGCGGCACACTCACTCAGTAAAGACACATAGAACGACCGCCCTCTCAGCAATTTAGCGGCACGTTTATTGGTCTCACCCCCACTGGCAAAGATAAAATCCTGAATACCAAAGAAATCACCTTGTACCAGTAAGAACTTTTTATCTTCCCAGCTCTTTTCTTGGGCTTTCAGTTCTTTAGGAACGTGCATTAAATAACTTAGGCAACTTCAGGAATTATCACTTCAGGAATGGCAGTGTAATTCCATTGCCCGAGATGCTTATCAAATACAATTCGCATTGATTCTTTAAACCCCTCCATAACTTTTCTGCCCGTCTCATAAATCCTGTTAAAAATACAGACAAAGACTTTTAATCCTGCTTTTGTAGTTGTGTTTTCTATTAACTCTTTCATAAATAGATGGCTGGTTAAAATCATGCCGGACATTGCGCGAGTAATATGGGGGAATAC
>QVQE01000080.1 GCA_003584865.1 Methylococcales bacterium | reverse complement strand
TATTTGTGAATGGGGTATACCTGAGAAATATGACTTCATTACGGCTTGGGATAGCATTTGGCATATACGGCTTAATCAGCAATTAATAAGCCAGACAAAATTTTTATTTTTTCGATTCAAGAGAAGGAGATAAGTTAATTCGGTCTTGATAATCTTCTAGGGGTATTGGTTTCTATCGCTAGTGAGAATTTAGCCTGCTAAAATAATTATTAGGTTATCATTAACTTAATGCACTATGATCTTAATTTTAAGAGTAGGGATTTATCATGATTAATGAAGTAAACACGGCGGTTTTCCAACAAAATTTAGGGGAGATGTTGAATCAAGTGCAATATCGTCATGATTCAATATTAATTAAAGAGGATGGTAAGCCAGTAGCTGCACTGGTAGATGCGCAATTATTTGATCGGATACGTCGTTTTAAAAATAGATTTGATACCTTAAGTAATCAAATAGCTAACGCTTATGAGAGTGTACCCCAAGAAGATGGTTTAAATGAAATTGATGCTATTGTCTCGGAGATTAGACATTCTCAATTTTAGTCATGTCACAAATTTGTGTTGTACTTGATACTAATGTCTTACTCTTTTACGAGATAAGGCTGATCAACCTGTTCTTGGCACATTGCTAGCATCAAGAGCAAATTATTTAGTGACAGGCGATAAAGATTTATTGGCAATATCCGCTATGTATTCCATCATTACCCCGGCAGACTTTTGGCAAATGTATGGGGAACAAGAAATTGCACACTGAGTTTTATTCGTCAGGCTAACAAGGATAAAAAAGGCCTTGATATACCGCTTTCACGCACTTGATAAGACAAACGAAGATCGGTCATTGCATATTACATTCACCCTGCGTAATGCTGGCGAGAGCATATGCGTTATATCAGCCAGAGACATGCACAGAAAGGAGCGCAAGATTTATGAGCAAACCACTTAAAACCATTCCAAAATTTGCCAACGAAACCGAAGAACGTGCGTTTTGGGTACAACATGACTCCACAGATTATTTGGATTGGACGAAAGCTCAGCAGATAGTGCTTCCCAATTTAAAGCCAACAACAAAAACGATTTCACTCCGACTTCCCCAACACCTGCTTGATTCGATCAAAGCAGCAGCGAATTCTCGGGATGTGCCTTACCAATCGCTTATTAAGGTATGGTTACAGGAAAAACTGCATAGCCAGTAATGATTGCATAGCCGATGGTTAGATACACACTAACGCCCCAAATTTTACTCATCCAACAATTTAAGATAGGTCGATGACAACTGAACATTTGTACATCAGCAGCAATAGGGTTTTGCAAAATGGATCATTATTGATCGCAATACCCTGAAACCCATTGGCGATTCAAGCCCCCTATATTTTCCAGAATGACAGACTTTCGAGTTAGGTTATAGATTGTTGCCGGGCTTTTGGATCCAGGGAATAGCAACTAAAGTAGCAACTGCCTGGATTCGGTATTGCTTTCAAGTATTAGGCTTGAAGAATTTAATGGCTTTTGCGCATACAAAAAATCTGGCTTCAATACGTGTTCTTGAAAAATTAGGATTTCAATTCAGCCATCAAGAGTGCTTGATGGGTATGGAGAGTAGGGTATTTAATATGGGTAAGTCCGAGTTCGAGCTTAGACTATAGTGAAAGACAAAGTTCGATCCAACTTGTCCTCCACATTAGTTTTTTGATGCGCCTGGTTAGTGATAGCCGCCATTGATTCTTAATTGGGTCGGGTGAGCGTGACTGAGCGTTGGCAAAAGTTCGAAAATGTTGAAAGATTGAAAAATGGCGCTTGTGATCGCTAGTGATAATGGCTTTAAGGTGGGATACTTTGGTTGAGTTGGTTGAATTTCCTATCCATTTAAGCGTGATTGCCCTGACTAAATCGCTACCTACGCTACTTTTATAGGAGCTTAAAAGGTATAATTGAGGCTGTAAGGATTATTATTCAGAGTGTTTTTAGTTAATTTAGATTCGAGTCATTATGTGGAAAACAGAGAAATAGTTATGAATAGCATTGAAAAACAATTGCTTATGATGCAGGTTCAGCAGTATGAACATGATGAGTTTTTTCATAAAGAAATCACTCGTTTGAGCATTCATCAGCGTTTGAATCACATGGCACTGCATTTCGCTAAATATGCAGGGAAAATTTGTGACTGTGTTTTGAATACACAAGACGAACAAAGCTTGAAAAAAAATATCATTGACTCTTTTATTATTTCAACTACTTGCGCAAATACATTAAATATCAGTATCTTCGATAAGTTATCTTTTTCAGATACCACTATGCCTGAAAACTTGCTTGACTTAGGGCGTGATGTTGCTATTCGGTTAGGCATTGATACAGAAGATTCTTTTTGGTTGGTAAAGACTTATCCTGTCGTTGTGGGTGAACTGGCAAAAGCTTGTGAGTCAGTGGATCACCTTGAACCCTATCCATACAGAGAAGTAATAGCCGACTGCGTGATAAGAATCTGCTCACTCATGTTGGTAGCTGCTTCACAACAGAACATTGATCTTGTTAATGAAGTTGCTAATCGCCTGACTGGTGTTAAGAAAAAATCTATTTTCTTTGATTACTATATGTCTCGCCAAGCTTAAAATTTTTGGATTAGTATTTTATGGCATTTTGGAGTAGTCAAACACTTAAAATAAAACTACCAACGCTTATTACTCCCTGTGATCCTAAAAACATAAAACAAGCTTCTTATGAACTGGGAATAGGTAGTGAAATATACATAACAAAAGACCATAAAAACTCTAACAGTCAACACACAAAAAGAACATTAAAGAAAAAGGAACCATTTGTTATACCTCCAGGTCAGTTTGCATTTCTGCTAACTCTAGAGACGGTTAAAGTTCCAAAAAATGCAATAGCCTTCATTTCAATGAAAGCTGGTGTTAAATTCAAAGGTCTTATAAATGTATCAGGCTTTCATGTTGATCCTGGATTTGAAGGTAAATTGCTTTTTTCTGTTTATAACGCAGGACCTAGCCCAATTCATCTTGAACACGGAAAACGATGTTTTTTAATTTGGTATGCAAACCTTGATCTTAATCCTAATGACCCTACTCAGTTAGAAGATTCTGAATTTAGGAAAGAACCAGGCTTTATTTCTATTCCTACGGAAGTATTAAATCAAATTTCAACAGACCCAATTTATTCTCTACAGGCATTAACATCAGAATTTATAAAAATAGATAACAAATATGATTCAGTTTTATGGTGGATTGCTGGTGTAAAATGGTTTATAGGTATTGTAGTGGCAGGTTTTATCGCTCTTATTCCACTTATATATTCTGATTGGGATGATATAGCCGATTATTACTCTGCTATTAACAAGCTAGTTGAAGAGCAACATAGACAAACTTCAATTGAAGCAGATTTAAATACTCTGAAAAAAAATCATTCAAAACTATTCACGAATGAATCTAGAGACGATTTAAAGCCGAAATGATAAAACCAACTGAAATTTATGATTTATATTGGTATTTCGCTGCTGAACGTCAACGAATCTTCTATAACCGATTATCTGAACAGCATAATAATTTAACTGAAGACTCCATCTTAAAAACATATCGATTCACCAACGCTTATCGCGCTTCTGATCGCGTTAGTCAATTTCTTATTCGTCATGTTATCTATTCAGGCGATCAATCCTCGCAAGAAGTTTTTTTTCGTACTATCCTTTTTCGATTTTTTAACCGAATCTCAACCTGGGAAAGTTTAAGTACAGCACTAAATCACGAAATTAATTATGCCAATTACAATTTCCGTTTATATGATGAAATTTTTACTTCCATCATAAATGGCAAAAACAAATTATATTCGGCTGCCTATATTATGCCATCTGGTATTCGGGAGTTTGGTTTTTCAAAAAAACACCAAAACAATTTAAAACTGCTTGAATTAATGATGCAAGACAATGTTCCAGAGCGTGTTGCAGAAGCTAAAAGCCTTAAAAATGTTTTTAATACACTAAAAAGTTATCCAACATTGGGTGATTTTCTTGCTTATCAATACACTATTGATCTTGCTTATAGTAATCTCGATTGTGGCTTGGAAAGTGATTTTATTGTTGCGGGTCCAGGTGCATTACGCGGTATCAAAAAATGCTTTAGTGAGGTTGACAATTTATCTCCACCCGATGTTATCCGTTATGTTACAGAGCGGCAACAACATGAGTTTTCTATTCGGAATATCGATTTTCCAGATTTATATGGAAGATCTTTGCAATTGATAGATTGTCAAAATCTTTTCTGTGAAATCGATAAATATGCCAGAGTATATTGCCCTGAATTAGCTGTTGGAGGCAGAACTCGAATAAAGCAAAAATATAGTATTAACCCTACGACAATCAAATTGTTTTATCCGCCAAAATGGAATTTTAATCATAAAATTCCTGAAAAACATCTTAACTGAATATAACTATTCGTTGATTTTTATGCCACCGCATACGATAGGCGTACAACTTTGTTTAAGATCAATACGCTGTGTTGATATTTTTCAGAAACACCAGTAACACCTAAAAACAACAAGCTAAAGTATAAATTTAATTTTCAAAGCTTTTCCTGAGTAAGGGCATAGGCATAAATCAATACTATAAATCGCTCCCCTCTGAGGTCTATCACAGCTCCAGGTTGAATGTCTGCAATTTAGGCCACAAGGAAAATTATGAATCCACATGATATTGGCAAAGCTTACGATCAAATTACCCATCTTTAGGAAACTGAAGGCTACAATAGAAACAATGGTATTGATCAGCACAAGAGAGCGATTGCCTTTGTAAGAATAGAGGTAAAGCGCTTGATGTTTATTGTGGCACTTTCCGCAATTTCCTCACGTCATAGCCAAGATTTGCAACGGCTGTTGTTAGTTCTTGGTATTGGCTGTCAGAAATAACAGGTGTACGCGCCATTATCCAGACATAGTCTCTGGCATTTCTTGCAATGATGGTGCTAGTGTAGTCCTTATCAAGATAGGCAATAATATATTCAGATTTAAACGGCCAGATAAATTGCATACCCCAGACTGCGTTGCCAGAGTTTTCAACTACAAACCCATGCGGGTTATACCGCTTTTTAGGCCCATTAAATCCGCCTTCGTTAAAAACGAAAGTCGTGTTAATACTGCCGTCTTTTTCGAGCTGGTAAGATTCAATGGCATTGTATGCTCCGGTTTCTATAAACGTGGGAATGCACGCAATCACATACCAGTCGCCCATAAATTTATTTAAATTGACTTCAGCGACCGGTTTAACGGGTGGCAGGTTTTGACTTGAACAGCCACCGATGATCGAGGTAAAAAGGCCGACGAATAAACAGATTATTTTATTTTTCATTTTAGCAGTGTTTCTTTTAAGTCTTCAGAAAAGGGTTTGTTGCCAAACCAGACATTTAGGTAAGCCAGCGCAATCTCGGGATCTTGGAGGCCTTTCAGTAATTGCTTGCGCTGTTTTTTATCCATCGCAATACGCCTCCTATAATCGGTAAGTGTTGGTAAAAACCCTGCATACTGTCCCAATAGTCCTGATGCATTATTATTTGGTTGTCTGCATTAAATCGTAAATGGCTCAAGCCTATAGACTGACTATCGACATCCTGTCCGATCACCTTAAATCGGGTCTTCATCAGCCAACGCACGTAAGCATCCTTGCCATTGTCTTGCACACTGAGTACTACAAATTTCATGGTATCAATATTTTGTTGAGTCTGTTTCAAGTACTTCAATAAGTTTTCTCTGTCATGGATAGTGACCAGGGTGTCGTTAAAAAATATTTTTTCAGCGTAGGTTTTAGCTATTTGTTCATCTATCGAACCGGAATCAAGTAGATCATACAATTTAATGAAGGCTTGTATCCGCTGGTTAGCTTGAATATCCTGCTCTGCAGGTGCCAAAGCCAGATATTCCTGTATTGAACTGGATTCAACATGACTGCAAGCGGTAATTAATAAGCAACATAAAACCAAACAATATTTCATCGAGACCCCTGTATTTTTTTATAGTCGTACTATTGCACAGTGCCTGCTCTATTACGTGAACGTTTTTATCTTAAACGTTCACGTAACAGTCACATGAAATAATATTAAATATTCATTCAAATTTCCCGGAGTTATTCATGTTTTTGAAAACAATGCTCGCCAAGTTTCTCAGTTGGTTTGATAACAACAGTGTAAAGAAAACCAATCAAAGTGACGAGGCCATTGATTGGCTTAGGGTGATACCGTTTATTCTGATGCATCTGGTCTGTTTGCTGGTTTTTGTGGTCGGCTGGAGTCCCGTGGCATTGTGGATAGCGCTGTTTTCGTATCTTATTCGGATGTTTGCCATCACGGCGTTTTATCATCGCTATTTCTCCCATAAAGCCTTTAAAACCAGCCGAGTTTGTCAGTTTTTGTTTGCCTTGCTGGGTGCGACGGCAACCCAGCGTGGGCCGATATGGTGGGCATCGCATCACCGCCGGCATCATCTCTATTCTGATAAAGAAAAGGATATTCATAGTCCTAGACACGGTTTTATCTGGAGTCATATGGGCTGGTTTCTCTGTCTTAAAAACTTTACTACCCAGGAGCATTGCGTGCGCGATTTGCTGAAATATCCAGAGCTGCGTTGGCTGGATCGTTTTGATATTGTCGTACCCATTGTTTACGCTTTCTTTATGTTAGGGCTGGGAAAAGGGCTGGAACTGTATTTCCCGGAACTCAATATCAATGCTTCGCAAATGTTGATATGGGGGTATTTTGTTTCTACGATTGTGTTGATTCATTGCACGCTTTCTATAAATTCATTGGCTCACCTCTTTGGCTCTAAGCGTTATCAAACGGATGATGACAGTCGTAATAATGCCTTTCTGGCGTTGATCTCTCTTGGGGAAGGCTGGCATAACAATCATCATCATTATCCAGTGTCAGCCAGACAAGGGTTCTTTTGGTGGGAAATTGATATCAGTTACTACCTTTTAAAACTAATGTCGTGGTTTGGTTTAATCTGGGATTTGCAAGCAGTGCCTACCGAACGGTTAACGTTAAATCTCGTTTCTAAGGAATCAAAAGCATGAAAATAGCAGTGATAGGCAGCGGCATTTCTGGCGTTTATGCGGCTCATTATTTAAGTCAACAGCATCAAGTAACTATTTTTGAAGCGAACCCCTATCTAGGTGGTCATACCGATACTCATAACATCGTGCTGGAAGAGCAGAATTATCCGGTAGATACCGGTTTTATTGTTTTCAACGAACATAATTATCATTTTTTCTGTCAGTTTTTGCGCGATCTGGGCGTGACTTCTCAGCCTTCTGATATGAGTTTTAGCGTAGTCAATGCCCTTAGCGGACTTGAATACAATGCCACCACGATGGATAAACTCTTTTGCCAGCGCCAAAATTTGTTACGACCCCGCTTTTACCGCATGGTCATGGATATCCTGCGTTTTTACCGTGAGGCCCCGGCCTTGTTAAACAGTACGGATGATGCTTTAACACTGGGCGACTATTTACAAAACAACCGGTATAGCGAAGCCTTTATAGATGATCATATTTTGCCTATGGGCAGTGCTTTATGGTCCGGTCCTGCCGAGTTAGTCAAGCAGTTTCCAGCGCGTTATTTCGTCAGCTTCATGGCTAATCACCAGATGTTAAAAACCAGCGATAGGCCAGAGTGGCGAACTATTGTGGGGGGTTCTTCAACGTATATTCAGGCATTTCAGCGGAGTTTCCAGGGTGAATTACGCTTGAACTCGCCTGTGTCGGCGGTGAGTCGTAATAGTTACGGTGTTACGGTAAAGACGTCTTTAGATGAGCAACAGTTTGATCGGGTTATTTTTGCTTGCCATAGTGATCAAGCCTTGCGGCTATTGGCAGAGCCGACTCAAAGTGAAGTCGAGATTCTGGGTGCCATGACTTTTCAGGAGAATGAGGTGGTGTTGCATACGGATGCTAATTTAATGCCTAAACATCCTAAAGCCTGGGCCAGTTGGAATGCCTTAAAACTCAGCGAACACCAGTCTCGGTGTACGGTGACTTATTACATGAACCTGTTACAAAATCTGTCAGCGCCTGAACCATTATTGGTAACGCTGAATTGTACAGACCGTATTGATCCGGCCAAAATTCTTCAGACAAGAACCTATCATCACCCTGTTTACACTGTTAACAGTCTGGCAGCCCAACAGCGTCGTGAGGAAATCAATGGACAGAATTCTACTTATTATACGGGTGCCTACTGGGGATGGGGCTTTCATGAAGACGGCGCTAAAAGTGCCCAGGAAGTCATTGATCTAATAAACGGCTAGCCATGAGTCAATTGCACAGTCATCTTTATGAAGGTTGGGTTAGACATCGTCGATATACGCCTAAAAGTCACGCCTTTAACTATCCTGTATTTATGACCTGGCTGGCTTTGGATGAACTTGATCAGGTGATGGCTCTCAGTCAATTTTGGTCTTTAGAGCGGTTTAATCTGGTTAGTTTTTATCGTAACGATTATCTCGGGGGCAATACCGGAGAGGATTTGTCCAGCTCGGTAATAAACCGTATCAAAGAACATAACGGAGACGATTTTAAGGGGCGAATCTGCTTGTTAACCCATTTACGTTTTCTGGGCTTTTGTTTTAATCCCGTCAGTTTTTATTTCTGTTATCCCGAGGGTTCAGAGTCGCCTCGTTACATCCTGGCTGAAATCAATAACACACCGTGGAATGAAAGATACTGTTACGTTTTGGATGTCGAAGAGGGGGCTTCGCAAAAAAACCACTGTACCTTTGATTTTAAGAAAGCTTTTCATGTATCCCCGTTTATGCCCATGGAGCAGCAATACCACTGGCAGTTTAGTTTGCAGGAATCAAACCTGACCATCCATATGCAGTTACAACAGGATAATGACTGCTGTTTTGATGCAACGTTACAGCTTAAAGCGAAAGCAATGACCCCGGCTGAGATGCGGAATCTGCCGTTACGTTTTCCATTTTTGACGTTATCGGTGGTTATTGCTATTTACTGGCAAGCCTTACGCTTGTGGTTAAAAGGGATTCCTTTTTATAGCCACCCTGAAAAATAATTCGAGTAACATCCAGGAGACTTCCATGAACGCAGTTGTTAACACCTTAAGTAAAACCCCGACCCGCATTGATTTGTTTTTTCGCAAAGCGTTTCTGGATAAACTTGCGAAATTAGAGAATGCGGTATTAATCATTTCGGATTCATTGGGTGAAACTGTTTTAGGGTCTGAAGGCATCGATGGTCTATCAGCCAGAATCGATGTACTGGATATGGGTTTCTATCAGCAAATAGCTCTGGGAGGATCAATCGGTGCAGCGGAGTCTTATATGGCTCAGGCTTGGCAAGCAGATGATCTATGTCGGGTTATACAGGTGCTGGTTCGTAATCGTGATTTACTCGATAGCCTGGAAGGCGGTTTAGCAACGCTGGCAAATCAATTACTCAAGATCTGGCATTTTGCGAACCGGAATTCCAGGCAAGGCAGCAAAAAGAATATCGCAGCCCATTATGATCTGGGTAATGACTTGTTTGACTTGTTTCTTGATCAGCATGGTATGTATTCATCGGCTACTTATTATCAGTCTGACTTAAGTTTAGAGGACGCTTCGACGGCAAAGCTTGAGCGGATTTGTCAGAAACTGGATTTAAAACCGGACGATCATGTGCTGGAAATCGGGACGGGGTGGGGTGGTTTTGCAACGTATGCCGCCAGCAGGTACGGTTGTAAAATTACCACGACAACGATCTCTAAACAGCAATTTGACGCCGCACAACAGCGATTTACCGAAGCCGGTGTTGCCGACCGGGTTACCGTGTTGATGAAGGATTATCGAGAATTGCAAGGCTGTTATGACAAGCTGGTTTCAATTGAAATGATAGAAGCGGTCGGACATCATTACCTGGATACGTATTTAAAACACTGTGCCGCTTTGTTAAAGCCTGAGGGTTTGGGCTTGATTCAGGCGATCACCATAGAAGACCGGTATTATCATCAGGCATTAAAAAGTGTTGACTTTATCAAGCGCTATATTTTTCCGGGTAGTTTTATTCCTTGTGTGAGTGTCATTATAGAAAGTGCTTCACGATGCACTGACCTCCGTCTCATCAATCTGGAAGACCAGGGAGAGAGCTATGCCTTGACTCTTAATAGTTGGCGAAAACGATTTATGGCGGCTTTGAATCAGGTCAGAGCGTTAGGGTATAACGAAGAGTTTGTTCGAATGTGGGAGTTTTATCTTTGCTATTGTGAAGGCGGCTTTAGAGAAAAGTCGATTTCAAATGTCCAGTTACTCTTTGCCAAACCCGGAAACCGTCGTCAGCAATGGTTACCTGTTTATGAATCGTAATAACTGGATCAATATGGCCTGGATGCAGACTCTTTGGTTTGGAGCCATTATTGGCGCGGCTTGGGGGCAGCTTTGGCTTGCGCCGGTTTTGCTGATGGGCTTTGTATGCTGGGAGTTTAGTCCTACCCGACGTGTTTATGGTGACTTTCAGTTAATGCTGGTTGCCGTCTTGATAGGACTTATACTCGATACGACCTGGGTAAAAATAAACTGGCTTGAATTTGCATCAGGCTGGACTTTATCTAAGCTGGCACCTTTATGGATTTTAGTGTTATGGGCAGGTTTGGCATTAACGCTGAATCATTCTCTGGCCTGGTTACAATCCCGGTTACTGCTTGCTGGCGTGTTAAGTGGCTTTTGCTGTCCATTATCTTATTTGGGAGCAGCACGTTTGGGGGCGGTTAATATTGTGACGGATTCCTGGCTCTGGGCTATAGGACTTGGTATTAGCTGGGCAGTAGCTTTGCCATTCTTACTTTGGTTAGCCAGACATTTGAAGCAGATTAAAGAGGAACAAGTGGATGTTTAGTCTGATTACCGTAGCTGTTTTAAGTGTTGTCGCCATGTTACTGGCCTGGAACTGGCAAAAGAATCATGTCAATGCGGGTATTGTTGATGTGGTTTGGGCTTATGGGATGATGTTTTCTGGGGTTTTTTATGCTTTAACCGGTGCTGGGCCGTTGATTATAAGATTAAGTTTAGGCTTACTGACGTTTGGCTGGTTTCTGCGCTTGGGCATTCATTTACAACGACGCGTGTTGTCAGAACCAGAAGATGGTCGCTATCAAGCGATGCGTAAGGCGATGAAAGAGCAAGCCAATAGTGGTTTTTTAGTATTTTTTCTATTACAGGCTGGGTTTGTCTGGTTATTATCGCTGCCGTTCTGGGCGGTTGCACAGAACATGCAACCACAACCTGCTTTAGTGATTGCCGCCTTAATACTTGCTGGGCTGTCTTTATACGGTGAAACCACCGCTGATCAGCAATTAGCCAAATTCAAAAGCAATCCGGATAACCACGGATTAAGCTGTCGCAAGGGCTGGTGGCGTTATTCCCGACATCCCAACTATTTTTTTGAATGGATACACTGGTTTGCTTATCCATTGTTGGGTTGGGGAGGCGCTTATCACTATGAGTTATGGTTAGCCCCAATAGCCCTATTTTGCTTTTTATATTTTTTGACCGGTATCCCTTTCACAGAACAGCAGGCATTGCGAAGTCGAGGAGAGGATTACCGAAAGTATCAACAGGCGACCTCTAAGTTTTTTCTATGGTGGCCTAAATCTGAACCCTTCTAATAAGAGAATCAACGATGAGTGTTATAACACTTGCAGAAAATAGATGGTTGCCAGACAGTATGATTCGGTTTGGCATTCGACAGTTATTGAAGCAGCGGCTGAAAGATGAGTTTGCTTACGATGTGGAACAACAAAACAAACGCTATGGGGAATTACTGGAGAGTTTACGACAAAGTCCTATTGCCATAGAAACGGCTGCCGCCAATGCACAGCATTATGAAGTGCCTGCCGCATTCTATCAATACGCTTTAGGTAAACATCTTAAGTATTCATCCTGTTATTGGGATGATGAAACAGAAAATCTGGATCAGGCTGAAGCAAAAATGCTGGGCCTGACGATGGCAAGAGCCGAATTACTGGATGGTCAGGATATCCTCGAATTAGGTTGCGGTTGGGGGTCGCTAACTTTATGGATGGCAGAACAGTTACCCAATAGTCATATCACAGCCGTTTCAAATTCCAATAGTCAAAGAGAGCACATACAAAAGCAGGCAAAATTGAGACATCTCGATAATATCGAAGTGATTACCTGCGATGTCAATCAGTTAAATTTACAACAGCAGTATGATCGAATTGTTTCAGTTGAAATGTTTGAGCACATGCGGAATTATGACAGCTTACTGAACAAAGTGGCTTCGTGGTTAAAACCTGAAGGTAAATTGTTGGCATCCTTCATAGCGGCCTAAAAGTAGTTGACACTTTTGATGTCAATAAAAAATTAACAACAAGCTACCGTAGCCATTAAAAAACGGCCAGTGACTTTAAAGATAAACGGCTTAGCTGTTTCTTAAATTTAAGAAATCAGTAGTAGTTCTGGCTTTTTCTCTCTGACGATATTCAGCAGAATCTCAAGCCAATCCTGGGTTTGCTCTGTTCCCGTTAGAATTTCCATGGGCGTCTTACCTTTTCTGACACCGTCACGATAACGCCGATGG
>QVQE01000056.1 GCA_003584865.1 Methylococcales bacterium | reverse complement strand
TGCATCATCCCTAAAAAATTAAATGAGACTTTCAATTCAAGAAAACAAAGCCGTATGTAACCTATTAATGAATCAAGATCCTAATGGACGCATATACTTATTTGGTTCTCGTGTTGATGATAATAAAAAAGGCGGGGATATCGATTTGTTTTATGATCGCCCGTAATGGGATTTTGTTATGAGCAAGGAATTATCCAATAAAGCTATATAATGGCTATCATATTAGCCCTATAGTCTGACTTATCTTTACAATGGACAAAATAATATCTCTTAATGATTGGGTTCCCCATGATGCTAAACTTGAATTAGCCAAAGCTGCTAAAGAGGCACGGTTAAAGAGGGGGTGGAAGCGAGACACCTTAAGTGAAAAAACCGGCATACCCTTATCTACCCTTAAGCGCTATGAATTGACTGGGGATATTTCACTCAATCAGTTTTTAATGCTTACTTTAGACGATATACTTAAACAAAAACCCACAGTTAAACGTCGACGGGGAAACCTGTGATTAATGTTTTTATAAACATTAATGGACAAAAATTAGCAATGGGGATATTAAAACCGCTAACATGATAGATTGAATGAGTGATTTCATAAAGTAACTCCTTATTTGTTTAACCAGATTTTGATGAAACTTAACAACAGGCCGGTGAAGCCACACGCTAAGATCACCGGAATAACATTGACTTTGTAACGCGTTAACGCTAAAAACGCGCAAAGGCTGATGACTGTAGAAGTCACATCGAAATTACCGGAAAATCCTTGCGGCCAGAACACATGCCAACTAAAAAACAGAGCTAAATTGAGAATCACACCGACTACAGCAGCCGTAATGCCGGTTAAGGGGGCCGTAAATTTTAGATTTCCGTGGGTTGTTTCTATAAAAGGCCCTCCCGCTAAAATAAATAGAAAGCTGGGTAAAAAGGTAAAGTAAGTCACCACCGTTGCGCCAACACTCCCAGCTAGCAGTAGATGGTCAGGGCCAAAGATTTCCTTTGCCCATCCAGCTACAAACCCCACAAAGGTCACCACCATAATGAGTGGGCCGGGTGTGGTTTCTCCCAAGGCTAAGCCGTCAATCATTTGACGTGGTGTTAACCAGTGGAAATACTCAACAGCCCCTTGATAGACATAAGGCAACACCGCATAAGCGCCACCAAAGGTGAGTAATGCCGCTTTAGTAAAGAACCACCCCATTTGGGTTAATGCCCCCTCCCAACCATAACGACTGCAAAGAAAACCAATGGCTCCACCCCATAAACTGAGTCCAACCAACATCAACTTTGAGAAACCTAACCAGCTGAATAAAGCGTGAGCGGGTGTAGGGGTATCATCATCGATTAATGCGGGTCCATAGCTTTGCTGGGCTGAGCCATGTCCGCCACCAATTATAAATTTCTGCGGCGCAACTTTACCGCCTATGGCGCCTAAAATGGCAGCTATCAGTACAATCAAAGGGAAAGGCATTTTGAGAAGAAAGATAGCGAGAAAAGCCAAGGCAGCCATAGACCAAAGCAGCCAATTTTTGAGAGCCCTTGAACCAATTCGATAGGCGGCAAAGATAACAATGGCAGTCACTGCGGGCTTGATCCCATAAAGAACCCCAGCAATCCCTGTAATATGACCATAAGCCATATAAATAAAGCTTAACCCAATCAGGATTAACAGCGAGGGCAAAACAAACAATCCACCGGCAACAATACCACCCCAACTGCCATGCATGAGCCAACCGATATAGGTTGCTAATTGTTGAGCTTCTGGCCCGGGTAATAGCATGCAATAGTTTAAGGCATGTAAGAAACGTTTATTGGAAAGCCAGCGCCGCTTTTCCACCAGCTCTTGATGCATGATGGCGATTTGTCCGGCTGGCCCACCAAAACTCACAAAACCGAGCTTTAACCAGAACAGAAAGGCTTCCCAAAAACTAACCGGATCAGGTCGGGTCAAGTGAGTATCAACTGATTGTTTGTCATGGTCTGCCATTATTAAGTACCCTCGCCCTTTTCAAAAGTGATCAGTAGACTGTTAAACACCGAAGTGGCAACTGTCAGTAGTTGTTCATCATCGTTGATAGTGTCGCGTAAACCCGCCAAAACACTTTCAATACCTGCCGCTTCAGGTGGCTGAACACCGCCAACATCCAAAAAATGTACCAGTGCGCCCAAACGTTTTAGCGCAGGTGTTTCAATATCAAAACTCGCTAGCAAAACTTCAAAGGTCACTCGTCCTTCTATATGGCTAAAGTTTGCTCCGTCAAAATCAAAGCCAAGAACATGCTCGGGCAATCATAAGGCGAGGGTTCTCCACGTCATCATTCCGCAGAGAGATAATCAGGCGGCCAGTTTATGAACGCCCAAACTGTCACGTTTCGCTTCCAGTTTCCATAAGTCGTAAGCCGCCTGTGCAGAAAGCCAGGACTCAGCGCTTTTTCCAAAGGCCAACTCTAGTCGCAATGCCATTTCTGGGCTAATGCCTGTTTTGCCATTAACCAGAGATGATACGGTTTTACGCGTTACATTCAAATTTTTTGCGGTCTGAGTAATGCTCAATTTAAGTGGATCGAGCCATAATTCAGCTAAAATTTCACCGGGATGCGGCGGGTTAAACATTCGCATAAAAATACCTCGTTAGTGATAGTCAAGATAGTCGACAACATAAACGTTGCCCTCTTCAAATTTAAAGATTACTCGCCAATTAGCTTGAACAGTAACTGCCCAGAAACCTCCCCGGTTGCCCTTCAGGGTATGAAGTCGCAAAGCAGGTGAATCAATATCACTGATCACCTTGGCATCATGAAGAACCGCCAGAATCAAACGCAGCCGCTTGGCATGAATGATCTGAATACCCGATTGATTACCTAAGGTGAAGAATTTTTCCAAGCCTTTGTGTACGAAACTTTTAATCATGGATTCATTGTAACTTAACTAGTTACAATATGTAATAGCACATTCACTCCGCATGACCCATTAAAAAACTATAATACCCCATACCTATCACCCTCTAAAGAGTTTATGACGCCCAGCGATGTGGTGCGCTTCGTGACCAAGTTGGTTTTACATAATGACGAGGCCATCTTTACTCAAAAAGCGTGATCCGAACCATCTATGATACAGCCTGCGGTATTGGTGGCTTTTTATCGGATGCCATTAAGCAAATCAAAGAATTTAATCCCCACGCCAAGATTGTCCCGTTTGGTCAGGAGTTAGATCCAGAAACGCATGCAATGGCCATGATCTCCATGTTAATTCAGGGCTTTGAAACAGATAATATCAAGCAAGGCAGCACCTTATCCAATGATCAACTTCAAGGTAAACGTTTCCATTATGGTTTAGCCAATCCACCGTTTGGCTTTAAGTGGGAAAAAGATCAAAAAGCCGTTAATAAAGAACGGGTGGAATTGGGGTTTGCTGGGCGCTTTGGGGCGGGATTACCGCGTATCAGTGATGGTTCCATGTTGTTTTTGCAAACACTGGTTTCAAAGATGGAAGCGCCAGAGCATGGAGGAGGGCGGGTGGGTATCGTGTTGTCAGGTTCACCCTTGTTTAACGGCAGTGCCGGTTCGGGTGAGTCAGAGATTAGGCGTTGGCTATTTGATAGCACTGCGTTTGGCTATCGACGCATTACCGTAGAACGTCCGTACCGGTTTATGTTTGATGGTGATCAAGACTTAATAGACCAACTGACAGGCGACAAGAGTTTTAATCAGTGGGATGAAGACCTGCGCACTGCCGTATTAACCTCTTTAAATCATCTGGCTGAGACATGCAGGGACAGACATCATCAAATTCTAAACCGGGATGACTTTAGAAAGGCGTTGCTGGACGGCTGTGCTCAGTTCGTTGATGTGAGTAAAATTAAAGCACCGCAATTAAAGTTGATTGAAAAGAGTGTCCGTAAACCTTCAGAAGAGGCTGATATTTGTTACGACAAACAAGGCAAGCCCGAACCGGATACAGATTTGCGTGATGCTGAAAATGTGCCTTTGTTAGAAGACGTTAATGCTTACTTTCAGCGTGAAGTATTACCCCATGTACCGGATGCCTGGATTGATGAAACAAAATGTGATGAAAAAGATGGTAAGGTAGGTATTGTCGGTTATGAGATAAACTTTAACCGCTATTTTTATCAATACACCCCGCCACGCGCCTTGCACGACATTGATGTCGATTTAAAAGCCAGTGAAGCAAGAATAGCGGCCATGCTGGCAGAGGTTGCGGAATGAGGTTACTAAAATCATGACACGTTTATCTATTAGATTACCCGATGATATGGCTGAAAAGCTGAAAAATATTGCTAAAGTGCGTGACATGAGTTTGAATAAACTGATGGTTGAATTATCTGCCCAATTTTTAGCTGAAGAAGAAGCTAAGCAACGTTTGATTGCAGCAGGGTTACGCGGTAATCCCAAACAAGCCTTACAACTTTTGAATGAATTAGATGCGTTGGGATTTTAAAATAAAATGATCCTTTCTTCGTCTGAGAGAACAGGATAGTTCAAACGTGATTGTTGATTGTTACGAACATGACTGCGCACGACATTGATGCCGATTTAAAAGCCAGTGAAGCCAGAATAGTCGCTATGCTGGCAGAGATTGCGGAATGAGGTTTATAAGCATAAATAGATATTGCTAGATTTTCAGGGATAGTTGAATACTCTGGGTATCTGGACAAGCGTTAAGGACTTATGGGGCGATTTTAGACATATCGAGTAAGCTTATATTATGTTACTTTTATTACTATTACGTCGGCTGATTGGTCGAGCAACTTTTCTTAAAATCTCAGAATATCATGGACTACGATTTTTCCCGCCTTTCCACTAGGTCATTTGAACAACTCATTCAATCCTTAGCCCATGCTGTGCTTGGGTCAAGCATCGTTATTTTCGGTGATGGCCCAGACGGCGGACGTGAAGCAACATTCGAAGGACAGATTCCTTTTCCGAACGATGCAGATCGCTGGGATGGCTATGGTGTCGTACAGGCCAAGTTTAAACAACGCACAGAAAATAGTGGCAAGGATGGTGTCTGGGCGCTTTATGAGCTACAAAAAGAACTGGAGAAATTCAAGTTACAGACTCGAGGGCTTAAAAAGCCGGAATACTATATTTTCGCTACTAATGTAGTACTGACACCGGTTGCTGAATCGGGCGGCAAGGATAAGCTGATAAATTATCTAAAAAGTCAAAAAATGGCGCTAGGCCTCAAGGATTTTAAAATTTGGGATTACGATCAATTACGAGTGATGCTGGATAATTGTGTAGACGTTCGAACCTCCTACTCGGCATGGATAACTCCAGGCGATGTATTTGCTAAATTAATTGAATCGATGCAACCTAAAGAGCCAAATTTTCGCGATGTCATGCGCAACTATTTGCAAAAAGAACTGTGCACTGATCAATACGTCAACCTAAATCAAGCAGGACACCAGCCTAAAGATCGTATTCCACTTGCTCAAGTATTCGTCGATTTACCGATAAATCACTCCAAGGGCGCGATTAACCTTTTACAGGAGATAGCTAGTCAACGCCTTGATCCTAGATCAAACTCAAAGGGCACATTGTTAACAATGGGGTTGTCGTCTGTTGCTCTTCCACCTGGACGCTTGGTATTTATCGGAGGACCTGGTCAAGGAAAAACCACTCTTAGCCAATTTATCTGCCAACTATTTCGAGTCGCACTACTGCAACAAGAAGATCAGGTTTTGTTAACGCCAGAAGCTAAAGATGCTTGTTCAATTATTATCAATCAAAGCGCTCAGGAAGGCTTAACTATACCAGTCATGCCGCGATTTCCTCTTCGGGTAGTGTTAAACAGTTTTGCTGCCGATCTGGATGGAGGTAAAACATCATCGCTTTTCGATTATCTATTACAGCGCATTAGTAAATTGACTGGTAGAGATTTATCATCAGATGATTTGAGAAGTTGGTTGAAAACTTATCCGTGGCTGTTAGTACTTGACGGCCTCGACGAGGTGCCAACATCTTCCAATCGTGATCAAGTCATTACCTCAGTAAATAATTTCTTGATCGATGCACAAGGCTTGAATGCTGATTTATTACTACTAGCTACGACACGTCCACAAGGTTATAACGACGATTTTTCGCACCGTTATTATCAGCATTACGAACTTTTGCCGCTGGATGTACCTCGTGCTCTCCATTATGCAGACCGTTTACTAGAACAGCGCTGGGGTGGTGATCAAGAAAAAATTAAAAAACTGGGGGAGCGGCTGCAACGTGCAGGAGCGGAGATTGCTACCGCTCGATTGATGTGCACTCCGTTGCAGGTAACGATTATGGCAATGCTTGTTGAAACACTGGGTCAACCACCACGCGAGCGTTGGCGCTTATTTAACGAATATTATCGAGTCATTTATAATCGTGAGAAACAACGAGACATTCCTGCTGCTGAGTTATTGAATACATATCAAGCCGATATAGATGTCATTCATCAACGTGTCGGTATGCATCTGCAAGTTGACTCCGAGCTCTCCGGTACCACTGAAGCCCTATTGACGCTGAACGAATTCGCTCAATTGGTTAAACAACGACTGGAAGCCGAAGGCCATACCGGTCAGGATGGTGAATATTTAAGGCAGAAAATCATCGATGCAGCGATAGAGAGATTGGTTTTTTTGGTGGCTCCGCAAGCCGACAAAATCGGTTTCGAGATTCGATCTTTGCAGGAGTTCATGGCGGCACAATGCCTGATGAACGGCAGCGACAAAGAGATTCAGTTACGGTTAAGGGCTATCGCCCCCGCCGCGCACTGGCGTAATGTGTTTTTATTTGCTGCTGGACGTTGTTTTTTTGAAAAGCAGCATTTACGCGATACCCTTCTCGCTCTATGCCATGAGCTTAACGAAGGTGACGGTGTTCAATGGGGGGAGTTGGAAAAAACAACACTTGCCGGTTCTAGGTTAGCTTTGGAGATACTTGAAGATGGTGCATTAGCAACAGCCCCCGGTCAGTTAAAACTTTTTGCTAAACTTGCATTACAACTTTTAGAGTTACCACCATGTGCTGAACAGGTTCGCTTGGCAAAACAATACATCATTGAGTTAAAAGATACATTTCAAACGGCAATCGAAAATCGCTTAGCTGACAGTATACGAGAGCGCCGTCTCGGTGCTTGGCGAGTGCTACTCCAATTGGAATACGATGGCGAAAAATGGGCACAAGACTTGGCGGCTAGGGCTTGGCCTGATAACGCCGAGGAAGGTATAGAAATTATTAGGGCTTATGACGCTATCAACTTTAGCAATTGGTTAGTCCAGAAATTGCTGGATGTAATTCCTAACGCATCTCCAATCAAAATAGATAATGTATTAGAAAGAGACTGGACTATGCCTATTCGTTTGGAACTCAATAAGAATATAATATGTGATTTTATCACCCAATTTAAAAAGCAGCGCAAAATAAACGTAATTATCGAAGGTGTAGGAACGTTTTTTAATTTGAAAGTTAACGCTATTGCCGAAGCACCTAATTCAAATTTAAGCAACTTACTCTATCTTCTTGAAGCAAGAAAAGAATGGAAATGGCTTATTAGCACCCTTAATTTTGGACTAAATCACGATTACTCCAAAGAGAGCTTGGCAAAATTACTCCTAGAGTATGCGTCATGGAACCAGGAAGAGCGTGAAGCAATTGGAGATATAGTTAATCGTCTTCCTTGGCCTATTTTAGCTTGTATTAAGACAACGGCAGAAAGCAATAAACTTAAGCAATTGGCAGAAGATGTTAAAAGGGGAGATTTGGGCGATAGAGATGACTGGATAAATGCCCAGAACCGCTGGCAAAAACAAGGCTTAACTTTATCTGATTTTCAATATGTTTCGCAAAGAGATTTGCCATTTGATAATCAAATAGCCAATCACGGTTTTCCATTTACGCTATCGGCATCAACTATTACATATTATGAAGATGAATCTGAGTTAATACCAATACAGCTATTTAATTTGTGGCAATCATTGTCTACTTCATTAGCTAAGAAAAAAGTCGCTAAACATTTGTTACATGTCTTGTCATATGCAGCAAGTAATAATGTTGTTTGGGAAGCGTTAAAAATTGATGACCTCAAAAGCCTAGTAACCGATATGGACTCTGAATATTTACGCTGGTCCTTACTAGGAGTCCTTCCTAGTTCGTTTTGGGATGCTCCTGAATTCGTCCAAACTTTAGAAAAACTGGGGGCCTATTCATTAATTACTTATCAAAAACCTGATAAAGATTTCGATTTTAATCCTAAACTCGAACTGTTAGTCAGTCAATATCCAAATAGTAATGAATTATTGCGATTGTTATCGATTGCCTGTTTAACCGGCCATCGTCCTTCCCCAGAAATTAAAATCGATTTTGATAAATTTCCAGATCCTAAGTATCGTCGTGCGCCATTAATAATAAAATTTGCTCAAGCGACATGGAATGAATCCGAAATAATCCAATTAGCCGAAGCTTTGCCGCAATTGGATGAGCTTAACAATGGAGCTATCGAATCTGTTTTGGCAATTATTGCATTACAAAAGTTGTCAGGTCGACAAATTGATCTATTTTTGAATAAGCTTTTCACGATTTTACCTTACGACAAAGTAGATAGTCGCCAAAAAGTGTTGCAAGCTATGCTCGACCAACAAAGACATCGATGTGCAGATATTACCAAGCTAGCTCTTTGAACAAAATAGTTATGAAGGATTTATCCGAAAACACGCCGAGGACTTATGGGGGATTTTAACCATACCGCGTTTGCTTGTATTAAGATATCTTAAACCCCAAGTACACTATATTTCCGCTAACAACCTGAATACTTACAATACTATTTTCAGTTGTGAATTATCCTCAATCGATCAGTTGACTGCTAAAAAAATTAAATGAGACTTTCAATTCAAGAAAACAAAGCCGTATGTAACCTATTAAAGAATCAAGATCCTAATGGGCGAATATACTTATTTGGTTCTCGTGTTGATGATAATAAAAAAGGCGGGGATATTGATTTGTTTTTTGAAACATCCGTTCCTTTAAATTTAAAACAACAATTAACCCTTGAATATCGCTTATCAGTAGAGTGCGATACCAAAGTTGATTTGTTAGTTAAAACCCCAGACCAAGAAGAGCAGCCCATATTTATGATAGCCCGTAATGGGATTTTGTTATGAGCAAGGAATTATCCAATAAAGTCATATAATAGCTATCATATTAGCCCTATAGTCTGACTTATCTTTACAATGGACAAAATAATATCTATTAATGATTGGGTTCCCCATGATGCTAAACTTGAATTAGCTAAAGCCGCTAAAGAGGCGCGGTTAAAACGGGGGTGGAAGCGAGACACGTTAAGTGAAAAAACAGGCATACCCCTATCTACCCTTAAACGCTATGAATTGACTGGGGATATTTCACTCAATCAGTTTTTAATGCTTACTTTTGTATTGGGGGATTTAGATAAATTAAAAGAGCTATTTGCAAGTGAAGAACCCGTATACACCTCATTAGACGATATACTTAAACAAAAACCCACAGTTAAACGTCGCCGGGGAAACCTGTGATTAATGTTTTTATAAACATTAACGGACAAAAATTAGCAGTGGGGCGTTTAGTAAGCAAAGATAAACAGACTTATTTTCAATACAATCCTGAATTTATTGCCACTGGACTACAATTATCCCCTTTTCATTTACCGCTTAATAATCAGGTTAATAAAGCGCCACAGAAACCTTTTAATGGTTTGCAAGGTGTCTTTGCCGATTCTCTTCCTGATGGTTGGGGGTTGTTATTAATGGATCGATTTTTAAGACAACAGGGTTTTAATATTGCCGATATCACGCCGTTAGATAGATTGCTTTATATCGGTTCAACAGGCATGGGGGCACTCACGTATGAACCTGACCGCTCTATACCTTCGACTTATGGTAATCTGGATTTAAGTGTATTAAGCCATGAGGCAAATGAAGTTTATGCGGGGAAGCAGGTAGACATTTTACCCGAGTTATTAAGAGCAGGTGGCTCGCCTGGGGGGGCTAGACCCAAAGTAGTGGTCGGTATTAAAGGTGATCAAATGATCTCGGGTGAGCAGGATTTGCCAGAAGAGTATCAGGCATGGCTTATCAAGTTTCATGCTACTCATGCTGATGAGGGTTTAATTGAAGAGGCATACGCCAGAATGCTTAAGTTGGCATACATTACGATGCCAGAAACACAATTAATGTCGGCTAATAATACACATTATTTTGCCGTTAAACGCTTTGATCGAATCAATAACCAACGCTTACACGTGCATAGTCTGGCCGGATTAACACAGGCCGATTTTAGAGTTCCCGATTTTGATTACGAAAAACTAATCCGCTTAACGTTAATATTAACCAGAAATGTAGAGGATGCACAGAGGGTTTATAGGCAGATGGTATTTAATATACTGGCCAATAATCAGGATGATCACACTAAAAATTTCTCTTTCATTATGGATAGCCAAGGTGTTTGGCGATTATCTCCCGCTTATGATGTAACTTTTAATCGTGGTTACAGTGGCGAACAAAGTATGTCTGTAGACGGATATGGAAAGCATATTCCTGAGCAGGTGTTTTTAAAGTTAGGCCGCTTATGTGAGTTTGATGACACCGGTGTAAGACAAATCTTTACTGATACTTTTGAAGCTTTATCAGAATGGCAATCTTTAGCGAAGCAGTTAGGTATTGATAGCGTTCATACTAATGAAATCCAGCAACGTTTTAATGACTTATTTAAGCAGTATAGTTTAATGAGCCGTTAGATAGAGCTTCCTTAACTCACAAGTCGCTGGTTTGTGAGTTATAAAAGTACTTAAGCTACTTAAGTGACAATAATAGAAACAGGCTCACAAAAATCAGTGACACCTTCAGGGGTTACGCCCGCCATTATAAAATAATAAATAACACCCACTTCAAGGTCTGATACCACAAATGAAGCGCGGGTGCTGATACCTAATGTGACCCAGCCCGCATCAGCTGTAGGTAGAGAACCCTTGCTGTATTTCCACTGGTATGACTTAGCGCGGTCAATGGCTTTAGCATCCAAGTCTACGTCACCTGAATTTGGCCCATGTTTCGCCGTTAAAGCCGCTTTTTGAGGAGCTGAAGCCGGATGGCTAGGATTAAAGCCGCTGGATAAAATTAAGGTTGGATCACCCTTGCATACTCTTTCTACAAAAGCCGCATTGTCACGATAAATTGTATCAGCGGCGGCTTCACAATCATTCCTGATTGAAATAGCCACTCTATCGCCGTGGAGAGCGTTAAGGTAGGCCGTTTCAAGGGCATCAACTGCAGCGGTAGATGTTTCTATGGGAACATCAGGTGCGTTAAAGATCGGATTGGTAGTAAATGACTTGATTATAAAGCGGTATAAACTGATTTTTTCGGAGACACTCAGCTTTATAAAATCGTACAGCACTTTTATTAATAACATTTTAATTCCCCTTTATTATTTTTAAGAAACATCAGTGTGCGCTTATTCCATAAAGTTTGTAATTTATTTTCAGATAGTTAGCTTAAGTTCTTAGCGGTTTACGGTTTTATTGAGTAAAAACAGCTAAAGTAAACAGTAAAGTACGGATAAGTTAAGCTGCCAAGTGCTTATTAAATAACATTATTAGTCCGTACGCTAAAAATCTGGCTTGACTCGCATGACGGCTAAAATTATTTTCATAAAGGGGGTTAATGACAGAGAATAATCGATAAATCACGACAGGTACTGCGGTTATTATTCGTGAAAACTGCGGATGTCTATCAAATTTAGAGGTATTCTCAGGGTGTTTCAGTCTGTTTCAGTTTGGGATTATACTTTTTCTTGCAGAACTCACCCTGTAACGAACGACTCACCCTGTTTAACTTATGGTACTCGATGAATAACGTCAGAGAGTCGGACTATTCCAGGCGATACTTGAGGTGTAAGCCTTGGGATTTCGGCTTTTTCCTTGAAGAGCCGGACAAATGAAGCCTGATTGTTCAACGGTTCCACCCGATACTCGATGAGTTCCGATCGATACCTCAGCTCTTCCAAACGATACCCGAGGTGTGAGAGTCGGGATTTCAGCTTTTTCCTTGTGATATAGGACGACTGAAGCCTGATATAGCGCGTGTTCCTCTCGAAAAAGGCTAACTGTCGGTTGAAATATTGAATACTCCACACGATTAACGCGAAGTGTAGGTTGAGAGACTCGAAGCTCCTCACGATTTACGCGGAGTGCAGGTTGAAATACTCGAAGCTCCTCACGATTAACGTGGAGTGCAGCTTGAGATACCCGATACTCCTTACGATTAACGCTGAGTGCAGGTCGTTGCACTCGATGTCACTCCAATTATTCAATGCGTACCGACAGGATGATGATTATTCTGGCTTTTGTACGACGACTAAGTTGTATAATCCTTATCAAATAAGGCATCCTTCATAGCGGCCTAAAAGTAGTTGACACTTTTGATGTCAATAAAAAATTAACAACAAGCTACCGTAGCCATTAAAAAACGGCCAGTGACTTTAAAGATAAACGGCTTAGCTGTTTCTTAAATTTAAGAAATCAGTAGTAGTTCTGGCTTTTTCTCTCTGACGATATTCAGCAGAATCTCAAG